>NZ_FOIZ01000001.1:1800000-2100000 GCF_900109295.1 Cognatiyoonia koreensis | reverse complement strand
CGATCAGCGGCCCGAGCGATGTGCCGTCCTCCAGGCCATCCCCGACTTTCAGGTTTTCAACAGCGACTTTCAGTTTCTTCGCGAAGGCGTCGTAAACACCGGCCTGCACGTAAATACGGTTCGCGCAAACACAGGTCTGACCATTGTTGCGGAACTTGCAGGCGATGGCGCCTTCGACAGCCGCATCAAGATCGGCGTCATCAAAGACAATGAACGGCGCGTTGCCGCCCAGCTCCATTGAACACTTCATCACCTGATCGGCAGCCTGTTTCAGCAGAATGCGCCCCACTTCGGTCGATCCGGTAAAGGTCAGCTTGCGCACGATCGGGTTCTCGCAGAATTCCTTGCCCGCTTCCGAAGAAGATGTCGTCGTGACGACCGAGAACAAGCCTTTGGGCACACCGGCTTCTTCGGCAAGCTTACCCATCGCCAGTGCAGACAAAGGCGTCAACGACGCAGGACGCACCACGAATGCGCAGCCGACAGCCAAGGCAGGGGCGACCTTGCGGGCAATCATGGCGTTCGGGAAATTCCAGGGGGTGATACCGGCGGCGACACCGATAGGCTGGCGGATAACCGTGATCCGCTTGTCCGGCATGTGGCCCGGAATGGTTTCACCGTAAACGCGCTTTGCCTCCTCGCCGAACCATTCGACGAAAGATGCGCCGTAACCGACCTCGCCCTTGGATTCTGACAATGGCTTGCCTTGCTCGGCGGTCATGATGATGGCCAGATCGTCCTGATGTTCCATCATCAGATCGAACCACTTGCGCATGACCTGCGCGCGATCCTTGCCAGTACGCTTGGCCCAGTCTTTTTGGGCCTTTTCTGCTGCAGTGATGGCATCACTGATTTCCGCGCGGGACAGGTCAGCGACATTGGCGATGACATCGCCACGCGCAGGGTTCTTGACCTCGAAAGTCTTGCCGTCCTTGGCATCGACCCAGGACCCGCCGACAAACGCCTGTTCGCAAAGCAAGTCCAACCGCTTCAAAAGCGATTTCAGATCGGTGGATTGGTCAAGCATGGGTGCCTCCGGCATATATGAAGAAAAAGGGTCGGCGCGCGCGCTGGGCTGCCGACGTCGGCCCCGTTGTGACGGAACTTGGCATGACGCACAATATGCATACGGCTTGTGAAATGGGGCGTTGGCGTCAGGTCGCCACTGTGTGCGCCCCAAGATAGCGCAGCGTGTCCGTGTCATTGACTTGAAAGGGCAGTCCCGAAAACGCCTCTTCAGTGATGAATATCAATGTATTGCGGCCGCGCCGGTCTGCCATCAAGTCCGCAACGGTGTCTCCTGACAGGAATTCGGAAAGCCGCCCGGCCAGATTGCCGCGCACAACTTCGACAAAGGCAGTGTCGATTGTCGCACCATCCAGCTCGGTCGTGATCGGTTCGGGCTTGTTGGGATCGCCCGTGCCAAAGCAGAACAGTTCCGCTTCTGCATCCGTTTCAAAATCGGCCGCGAAAAAGTGGATGCGCACGCGGCCTTCGGGCAGCTTTGCGGGGCGTTGAATTTCGGCCATGCGCCCGTCAAATGCCGGATCAAAGATGCGGCCATCCGTCAGCCCGACCTGCCGGGCGAACCAACGCAGGATGCTCCAGTTCAAATGCAGCGTCCTCCGTCCACTTCCAGCGCAACGCCGGTAATCATGCTGGCCGCGTCAGAACACAGGAACGTCGCTGCCGCCCCCATGTCCTCTGGTGTGGAAAAGCGGCCCAACGGGATCGTGGACAGGAATTTCGCGCGCACCTCGGGCGTGTCCTCACCCATGAAGGACTTAAGCAGGGGCGTTTCACCCGCAACCGGATTGATCGCGTTCACCCGCACGCCAAACGGGGCAAGCTCGACCGCCATTGCCTTGGTCGCCGTGATCATCCAGCCCTTTGATGCGTTGTACCAGTTCAGGCGCGGACGCGGAGAGACGCCAGCGGTCGAAGCGACGTTGAGGATTGCACCCTTTTGGCGGGCCTTCATCGCGGGAACGAAATGTTTTGCCGTCAGATAAACCGACTTGGCGTTCACATTTAAAACGCGGTCAAAGTCCTCTTCGCTGACATCTTCCATCATTGTCGGCAAATGCGTGATCCCGGCGTTGTTGACCAGAATATCAAGGTCACCCAACTGGTCCGCGCAAGCATAGGCCAGCGCGGCAACCGAGGTGTTCGACCCGACATCGACCTCGGACCAGACACCGTCGATGTCAGCGGCAATTTCCTTGGCGGCATCGGCATTGATGTCGGCAACCATGACCTTTGCCCCGGCCTGCGCGAATGCGCGCGCAATACCCGCACCGAAACCAGATCCACCGCCCGTGACAATTGCTGTCTTGCCTGCAAGTTCCATCATACCACTCCGTTTTGACGCAGTCTGTGTCCAAGGCTCTTGCGTTGCAAGGACTTGTCGCTAATCTGCCCGCGAGCGAGTGGCGATGGCGTCGTCACGGGTGCCATCCGCACCGCTTGGCACATCGCCTATGTCCTGAACGCCGGGGCCTTTCGGGGTCTGACCAGACCCCATCCCATGTGAGGTCTGATATGAAGAACCGTCCACAATTCTACCGTTTTCACCAAGGCGAAAAGGTCCTGCCATTCGCCGACACCGAATACGAAAACCGGCTTTCCGGTCTGCGCGAAATCATGGCATCCAAGGGGCTGGACGCGGTGGTTATGACGTCGATGCACAACATCGCCTATTACTCTGGCTTTCTTTATTGTGCATTCGGGCGGCCGTACGCACAGGTCGTCACCAAAACCGAAACCGTCACCATCAGCGCGGGAATCGATGCAGCCCAGCCGTGGCGGCGGTGTTACGGGGACAACATCACCTACACTGATTGGGAACGCGACAATTACTGGCGCGCGATTCTCTCCATCACGGGCGAGGGCAAGGCGATCGGTTTCGAAGGCGATCACCTGACCATCCTGCAATCAGACAAGCTCAAGAACTTCCTGTCGCCCGCAACACTGCTGGATATCGCGCCCGATACGATGCGCCAGCGGATACATAAATCGCAGGCCGAACTTGACCTGATCCGGCACGGGGCTGGTGTGGCAGACGTGGGCGGCTATGCCATCCGCGACGCGATCAAGGTCGGCGGGCGCGAAATCGACATTGCCATGGCCGGACGGGACGCGATGGAACTTGAAATCGCAAAGCGGTTTCCGGACGCTGAGTATCGGGATACGTGGGTCTGGTTCCAGTCCGGGATCAACACAGATGGCGCACACAACCCGGTGACATCGCGGAAGCTGGACGTCGGGGATATTCTGTCACTCAACACATTCCCAATGATTTCAGGCTATTACACCGCACTGGAACGGACGCTGTTCGTGCGGGAAGTTGACGATGCCTCCCTCAAAATCTGGGAAGCCAACGTCGCCGCGCATGAATACGGGATCAGCTTGCTCAGACCGGGCGTGTCTTGCGCCGACGTCACGGCAAAGATCAACACGTTCTTTGCGGAACGCGATCTGCTGCAATACCGGACCTTCGGCTATGGCCACTCTTTCGGGGTGCTATCGCATTACTACGGTCGCGAAGCCGGGCTGGAACTGCGCGAAGACATCGACACGGTGCTGGAACCGGGCATGGTGATCTCGATGGAACCAATGCTGACCATTCCGGACGGTCAGCCCGGTGCCGGCGGCTATCGCGAACACGACATCCTGTTCATCACGGAAAACGGGAACGAGGATATCACGCAATATCCATTCGGACCGGACTTCAACGTCGTCGGATAGTCACCCGAACGTGAGTCAATGTGACTTGCTGTTGCACAATTACACTGCCCCTTTTGGGCAGTGTTTTGCCATTGCCGATCAGCGTGTTAAAGCATGAGTCGTTTTTACTTTAGGTGCTGCCATGCCGTCCAATTCGAACCTGTCCCGCCGGTCATTCGGTGCCCTGATGCTCGGCGGGGTCGCTGCATGCGGACCGCGTGTGCCGGAATCCAATCCGATATCCACGCCATCCATTTCTTTTCTGGATGAATACGGCCCAATTCAGGACAATGGTTACAACCTGCCGCCAATCCCTGCGGAATACACGCAAGGGATCAACCGGCGGATGGAAGGCACGTATCTTGGCGAAGGAGCGCCCGGAACGATCGACGTCGATCCGTATGCCAAGTTCCTTTATCATGTGAAATTTGACGGAACAGCCGTGCGTTATCCCGTCGGCGTCGGCCGTCAGGGGCGCTCGATTCGGGGGCGCGCAACGGTCCGGCTGAAAAAGGAATGGCCCGGCTGGACGCCGACCGCGAACATGCTGCGCCGTGAGCCTGAAGTGTACGAACAATTCCGCTCCGGCATTCCGGGGGGTCTTGCCAGTCCGCTTGGATCGCGGGCGCTCTACCTCTATCGCAACGGGCGCGACACGTACTATCGTATCCACGGGACCAACGATCTTGAATCAATCGGGAATTCCGGCTCTGCGGGCTGTATCCGCATGTTCAATCAGGACATCATCCATCTCTACAATCAGGTTGATATCCCGACAGAGGTCATCATCCGCTCGCCCGAGGAATCCCTGCGGATCGACCCCGAATATTACGAACGCGGCGTGGAACTTCCGCCGAAAATCCTGTCACGCGAAGAACTGCTGAACGGGGCGCAAAGCTGGGACGAACTCGACCGGCTTGCACGCGAAGATCTGGCACAGGCAGCAGGCGTCGCTAACCGCGGCCCACTTGTCGGTGGCAACTAGGGAAATCCTGACCCGCAAATCCCCAATTCCGGCCATGATGCTGTCATATGGCGTTTGTAATGAACGCCATAACTGCCTAACTATTGGGTAACAAACAGCAGACGAGGGATTTCCGGATATGGCCAATTTCGACCAGCAAATTGAAGACAGCAAAGCACAAGTTGAAGAAGCGCAGGGCAAGATTGCAGAACTGACAAGCCGCATTGAGACAGCCCGCCAGAAGATGGCCGAAGGCATGGATATCGAAGTCGATATCGAAAATGCCACGCTGGAAGATGTCCACGCCCACACCGAATTGATGAACGCCAATATCGCCGAACTCATTATGGGTCTGGATGATGTGACCGCCGGTTTCAGCCGTGAATTCGATGAAATGCGTTCCAAAACGACAATGGAAAGCATCGTCGGCTGGTTTTCCGGCGGCAAGTCGGATTCCATGCGCGAAGAGCGGATGCGCGAAGCGTCCGTCGATGACAAACTGCAAGATCTGATTTCCAAATCCGACGTCATCACCAAGCTGCTCGAAAGCCAGTTGAACGTGCTGAACGAGCAGAAGGAAAAGGTCGAAACGAACCTGACCGGCACGCTGGATGAACGCGAATTTACCGTTGGTGAACTTGAAGCGGTCCGCGCCGATATTTTGGCGATGGACCCCAAGATCATCGCCCTTGAAGGCAAGATTTCCGTCGAACAGGACGCGGCGGCCCGCACCAAACTTGAAACCGAATTGGCCGACCTGAACACCAAATATAACGAACTGGTGCAGCAGGAACAGGTCAAGCTGGCCAAGTCACAGACGCTGGAACGCTATATCGAAAAGGGCAAGACCTGGATTGACTCGCTCCAGAACCAGGCTGCAACGCAGATGGTGCTGATCAACAAGCTGCAGACAGACACCAAGCAGCGTGTTGTTCTTTACGACGCCCTCACCAAATCCTTGAAGACAGCCCAGCAGCAGGACGTCGCCCACCGGATCAACGAAATCGGTGTGAAGACAGACCAGGAAGCGCAATCCGCGATGGCCGCGATCGGGTCGGCGACGAACGCCAAGATGGCCGACATGCTCGAAGCTCATGAAGACCACATGGTCTTTGCCCGCGAAGTGCTGGAGCAGAAAGCAAAAGCAGACGAACGCTTTGTGCGCCGGTTTGCCAAGATCGTCGAAAAGCACGACAGCAATCAGTATGGGGATCTATGAAGCCCAGGACATGGGACTGGACCACCAAAGTCATCATCGCGTCGGCTTTCGTGATGGCTGGCATGATCGCGTTTTGGGTCTGGACCGGAAATTTTGCTGGGTTTCCCGTCTTCATGATTGCCGCCGTTGTCTTTGTCGGATTGGGGGCGATCGAACGAATGCGATATCAGCAGCGCGCGCCTGTTTCCAAAGAGGATCAGATGCGCGTGAACATCCTCAGAGGTTTACGTGACAAAAACTGACCTCTCCGACGATCACTTCAAACTTGAAGACACGCGTGTCACCCGCCGCTATTTCGGCAAGTTCGAACGGATCACCAACCACCTGACCAAGGTCGCGGCCACGATGGAGGCCGAAGGCCGCCTGTCGCGGCGCGATATCGAGGCGGTGGCAGGCTATCTCCTCGGGCTGAATTACACATTCAAGGCGCTGGCACATAAGTATCATTTCAGCGGTCGTTTCGCCCACGCGGGCAAGCTGACGTTTGATCGGGTCGAAAGCGGTTTTCCGGTCTATTCCGAGCTGCTTGAAATGGCGAACGACGCACTTCAGTCGCGCAAGCATCTGGAAAACATGCCGTCCGAGGCTGACCTCAAGGATCAGATGGTGCGGACCATCGTTGGCGAACAGGCAATCCCGACAAAACTGCAATACGCGCTGTCCCAGCGGCTCTACTACGAAGAACTGCTGAAAGGCGAACTCTTCTGGGCACGCAATGATCCAAAGGCGGTTTGGCTCGGAAACGAAGGGATGCGTCGCCGGTTTCAGATTTCATGGGCAGTTTATGACAGTCAGGTGAACCTGCCGACGATCTATCTGATGGACGTCGAAGACACCGGCCGCATCGGCCTGCCCAAGGACGAACGCCGCTGGCCAGAAGTGCAGGCGCACCTGATGGCACAATCCGTCGGCGGGCTGAAATTGCTGACCATCGCAAAGGGCTTTGACGAAGATTTCGACGATCTGCACCCGACACGGCTGCGCCGCTTTCACATCGGGCCGATGTATAGCCACGCATTCACGCGCCAGACCGGCCCGCTCCGCGAAGTCCTCGAACAGGCCAAAAGCCCCGTTGGCGAAGACTGGGCGCTAGTCTGGACCGAAGAAGACCTCGTGGCCGAACGGGCCGAAATGGTGAAATCCGGCTGGTTCGGATCGGTGGAACGCCAGATTTTCGCACTCGACCCGTTTGCCGGTCAGGGCGGAGAGACAGGTGCCACCCGAATGGAACGGTCAATCATCATGCCCGAACGCCCTTATCAGGCGCTGGCCGAAAGAAACCCGCCCGGATTCCGCGACGTGCGAAAGTTCGTGGTCAGCGATCAGGGGCGGGTGCTGAGTTATCGGTAACAGCGTCCCCCAAGAAGAATTTGAACAAAGCGAGATAATGACAAGATGAGCCAGACAAGCGACCAGATGGAACTGCGCGAAGAAGACATCCGCGCCCATTACGCAGCTGCACTCGACCTGATGGATGGGTTCGACCACGCGCCAAAGCTGGCTTTGCGAATGACGCCGGACGCACCTGAACGATCCTCTGGCATTGGCACGCGCCGCACCTTCCGCTCGACCACACCGGGCCTTGCCACGCGCCGCACGCAACGCAAGGAAGGCATCCATCTGACCGACCGGATTGAAGCCGTCGAAGGCGGTGACGGGCTTGTCTCGCCACTGCAAGCCACGATCCAGCAGGGCTTGCGCCGCGCCATTGCCATCGCGCTTGCCGTGGCGGATCAATACGCGGATCGTACAGCACTCAAAGATCTCAAGCGCGCCAACCTCGAAGGCAGCCTTGCGGACAGCAAAAAGGCCGAGTTTTCCGAACTGCTGACGGCCGAGGCGCTGATCACGCTTTACGTGTTCGGCTCAGCGACAGCCTTTCTGCTGGGCAACCACGCGACCGAGGAAACCGTCGAAATCGGTGACGTCGAAGAAGTCCTGACAGACAATGGCCAGCTTGCCCTGCACGGTGTGCTTTGGGAGCTTGATCAAGACATCGCACTGCATGCGTCTTCCGAACCCAAGCTGATCGCCACCGTGCTCGCCTATGCCGAGGCGTTGATGGAAAAGGTCGGCGGTCGGGCCTCAACGGCAAATCGGTTGGAACCCTTCAACAGCGCCTCGTGGCGTGTCGACGCGGATGATTTCGTCGTTGACGGCTTCTCGCCCGCGCGCAAGGCGAAGGGGTCCAAACTGACGATGACCTTCAAGAAACCGAACGAGGTCGTCGGTAACCACATCGCGAAATACCAGTCCATGAAACTGGCAAAGATGCTGATGGCCTACGATTTCGAACGCAAGCTGAACCCTTTTGCGGAACTTGGCGGCTTCATCTTCACCTTCATGGGCGACGGTGCGCCGGGCACAGGCAAGACGACACTGATCCAGATGATGGCGGGGCTGATCAACGATTACTGCCAAACGGCAGGCTATGCATTCCGCTACCAGAATCTGTCGACGGACAACATCGACAGCTATCAGGGCAAGTCGGGCCAGAACGCCAAGGCGTTCATCAACAACGTGCTTGATCCGGGCGTCATCGGTTTCGGCACGATCGACGACATCGACCAACTGGCGGGCAAGCGCGGGGATCGGCAATCCTCTGCCGGACAACTCGAAATTACCGCTGTGCTGATGGAATCCTTTGCTGGTGCAAACACGGTTGTGCGGGGCAACTGCACATTCGGGATGTTCTCGAACTATCCCGAAAACGTGGATGACGCGCTGCGCCAACGGGCCGGTGCGCGTTTCCTCGTGGATGGGCCGCAAACGCGGGACGACTACATCGACATCCTTTACCTGCTGATGGGCAAGAACCATGACATCCCCGTCGGAGACCACGACGTCTTCAATGCGCAAGAGATCAAGAAAGCGGTCGCCGCCTCCTTTGAAGGCCATTCCCGCCCCCACGAACAAGGGTTGCTTGAAGTCTTCGACCGGGTGCATTCTGAAATCGGTGAACTGAACACGATCGCCAAGATGGGCACCTACCTGAAAGGCATTCAGGAGGCCGACAGCCGCTTTACGGGCCGCGCGATCAAGAACATCACGGACGCAGTCAAAGTGCGGGCAATGGACTTTGAACTGCCGGACGAATGGATGGAAAACCCCGAACTGTTCCTGTTCAAGGACTACGACACCAAGAAGGCAATGATCGAAGAACTGCGTGTGCCGATCACGGTCGACATGGTGATGCAGGAAATCAACCGCTACGCGGACAGTGAATTCCGCTATGCCGACAAATCCGACGAAGTTGCCATCGAAAACATGGTCCGCGAATTCGGACGGCAGGAAGAAGCCAAGCGGCGCTATCTGAAAGAACAGCAGGGGTGAACGACGTCGTCGCCATAGATGTGCTTGTGCCAGCCTTGGTCTTGGCCATCCTTGGCTGGGTCGTGCCACAGCTTCTGGCAAAGATCATGCCCGAAGGCGTGGCGGCACTTGTCGCAATCGGGGTCCTGTCTTTGCTGATCCTGCTGGTGCTTGCGACGCTGACCTTTGCGCTTCTCTATGCGGTGCGTGGCCATGAAGTGCAAAACATGGCCTTTCTCGCAGCGCTTTTCCTGTTCGGGCGCGCGGGCCTTTTGTCGGCGATAATCTGGGCACCAGTCGTGGCGATCTCAACGGCGAACCTGCCGCGACATTGGACAAAGGAGACGTGGTAGAATGACGGGTCTTGCCGCGCATTTCGCATCTGTTCATGTCTTTGCCTGGGGATTTTCGGCCATCGTCGGACTGATGATTGGAACCTATTTTGCCCGTCGGGATGTGGCGACCGGAACCGGTGTGCTGATCCTCGCGTTGCTGACGTGGTCGATGTTGATCGGCTTGCTGCCACTTATCAACAACGCCTTGCAGCCCGAAGGCCTGACGGGCGTGTTTTCCGGCAGAGGGTTTGCGCAATTCCTTGTGGATGCGGCACCGCAGGCGATCTTCTCCGAGGCACCCGCGCACCGCAACGAAGTTCTGTTCAGCGCAGGGATCGGCGCTGTGATCTTTGCACTTGCCGGGCTTGTCGCCTCTGTCGTGATGCGCGGTGACATCGATGACTAGCGGACAGGGAATAAGCACATGATCGCAGACGGCGGCTTTGGTGAAATTTTCAGCCCACTTTTCTGGGGGGTACTTGTTGCCCTGACGATCGTGATGATCGTTGCCGGTTACTGGCTTGGTGGGGTGATCAGGCGGCGCACGAATACAGGTGTCGGCGCGTTCTTCGTGCATCTGTTCATTTCGCTAAGCGTCGCAGGGGGAGTTTTGCCGCTGGTGGTCTTTGTCGGTGCCGGTGATACGCTGCTGCAGTATGATGCATTCGCGAACCCGGACTTGACTGTGAACGAAGACGAGGTCTTGTCGATGGCAATCGGTATCTTCAGGGCGATTGGCGTCGCGAGCCTGTCTGTCTTTGCATATTTCATCGCCGGATTGGTTGGTATGATGCGGGGTGGCCACAATGCATAGGCTGATCGAAAAAGGGTTGATGTTTGGCAACCTGATCCGCGTGGACAGTCCAGTGCTGGTAGACCGCTACAACCGCGCGCTGGTCTCGCTGATTGGAAAAACCACGACACAGGATGCCTTTCACATCGATATATCGGGCTATTCGCCGGAAATCGGGGATGAATTCGATGATGACCTTTATCTCAACCACAACGGGGTAAACCGGCAATTCATACTGCTGACGACAGAACAGCAGACAGCCCCGCTGCTGAATGCGCAGTTTTCAACCAGTCGCGGCATCTTGCGCCAGTTCATCCGTGAAAATCAGGCGCAGTTGTTTGCCTTGACGGCCCGCGACGCGGTCGCCGGCGAACTGGTAAATTCCGTCTACGAAGTCGGTAAGGCTGCGCGCCTGTTTGACCTGCGCAAGATCAGGATCGAGGCGGACACGACTGGCGGCACGGTGCGCACGGCCAAAAAGCTGGGCAAGATGATCGACCAGTTCAAATCAAAGCCGAATGCCTGGTTTGACGATGTGCTGATCGCAGAAATGATCGGGCTTGCCAAGGAAACGGGTGATGTGACCCGCAACCCCGTCGCGCTGAAAGAAATGTCATTCGATCAGGCGAACTTCTGGACGGCGCATTTCGGCGGGCTGTACGTGTTCCGCGGTGTCGAACATCCGGCCGCGATTTCCGTTGGCCCCAAGGACGCGCTCGGCGAACTTCCCATCGCCTATACAATGGATTTCAAGGACCGCGCGGCGATTGCGAAGTTCCTGCAGCTCAACGATCTTGTGGAACCTGTCGCCAAGGCGCGCGGCATCGACGCTGGTGCGATCCTGCATCAGAAAATGGATTTCGTGGTGGCCGAAGTTGCCTCGACCATGGGCGAAGATCTGACCGGGGCGACCCGGCGCGACCTGCGCCGTCTGGGACGGCATTATGCAAAGCTTTTGCCAGAGGAATGGCAAGGAATGGCGGCCCTTGCACGCTGGGCCGAAGAAGACGGGCCTTGGCCGCGGATCACATCCGACCATCCGGCCTATTTCTATACCTTGCGGGCCAAGCCGCATGCGGACGCGGATTTGGTGAACATGCTGCTGTCCGAATTGTCCCCCTTGGATATCCGGCAGTTGTTCATATGTCATAAGGAAGCGTTCTATCGGGCCTATGCCACATGGCCTGACAGCAAAAAGTCCTACGTCGCCGATTTCCTTGAACGGGAATACCAGGTCGACAAGGCCGGAACGCGAGAGGCCCTGTTCGGGCACGAAGACCCGATGGAAGAACCGCAAGTGCAGCATCCCGAACCAGTTGCACCACAAGCCGATATCGTGGAACGTGTCGGTCCGTGGGGCGCGGTAAGGAGACGGTAGATGGTATTTGTCAGGTTTCTGATCTTCGGCTTCATCGCCATGACAGTCGTCTACGTCTGCTTATGGTTCTATTCACGCTCTGTGCGGCGGGAAAAACTGGAAGATCAATGGGACGCGGAACGCCCGGACGGGATCAGCCGCGACGACTTTGTGAAACAGGGGATGGAGGCCTATCACAGCAGCCTGCGCCCCAAGCTTCTGCTGCTTGTCTATGTCGTGCCGACACTTGTCGTGGGCACAATCCTATTTATCATCAACGCGAATTGAGGCCCTGAAATGAAACGTATCCGCACGATTTTCCGTCTGATCGTTCTTTTGATTTTCGGGCTGGTTCTCCACTATGCCTTGCCGCAGCATGACGTTGTGCGGGTCGTGAACACCTATCAGGAACGGCAGGACCTGAATGACTGGACCCGTGTTTTCTGGGCACGACCGGACGATCAGTCTGCCACCCTGATAAACCGTGACGTCCAGTTCATCCAGACGGTGAAGAAACGCACCATGCTGCTTGGTTTTATCCCGCGCGAGACGACCGAAGTGATGGTCTATCGCAACGAGGACACCAATTTCTCCTGGCCATTCTATTTCAAATTCGACACGGCGAACTTGCAGACCGAAGCGGATGATCTGGTTTCAACGGCAGAAAACCCGAAATGGGCTGTCATCACGCACTACGGCTGGCGCAACGAATATGTGTCCGCATTCCCGAATGCGATTGCTATCAGGCCGGTGGCGAGCCCGGATGTCACAATTATCCCATGGTTCAATATCGGGTTCTTCGTTGTGGTTGCGTTTTTCTTCGGTCTGGTGCGCGCCATGTGGCGCCAGTTCCGCGAGCGTTCTGTCGATCCGCTGCTGGATAGCGCGGGTGACCAGTATGACGAACTGCAGGCCAGCGTGTCCGAACGCCGCTCGCGGATCGGGCGCTGGATGGATACCTGGCGCAAGAAGGACGATCGGCGGCATTAGGTTTTGGTGTGGGAGGGCCCGCCCTCCCACCCCTTTTTCGGGGCGCTGCCCCGGACCCCGGAGTATTTGCGGCAAGATGATAGAAGGCCGTTCAGGCCCCGTAGGGCACCCAGACATTCTTGATCTCGCAGGCTTCGCGCAGCATGTCCTTTGCCGCCGTTTCAGCCGGATTGATCCATGTCCGTTTGAGGTTGCTTGCCGCCCCGTGTTCCAGCGCCTGCGCCAGATTGTGGCCTGAAAAGCTCCACACGGCGTCGATATCGGCGTGTTGTGCGACCTGTGGCGCGAGTTCGGTATGTGACCCCGTCAGAATGTTCACGACACCTGCCGGGACATCGGATGTTTCGAGGATCTGATAGAGTTCCGCCGCCATCAGCGGAAAAGGGTCGCTGGCGACAAGTGTCACGCGGTTGCCCATCGCAATGGTCGCCGCCATCGGAGAGATCATGCCAAGCAGTGGCCAATCGTCGGCACAAAACACCGCGATGTTGCCGACCGGCTCTTTCATGGCCAGTGCGACGCCGCGCATCGGTACATTATGCACCTGCCCGTCGTACTTGTCGGCCCAGGCTGCAAAGGTGAAAAGCGTGTTGATGCAATGGCCGACTTCATCCTTGCCGTCCTTGCCCGTTATGGCCTTGATCCGCTTGGCAAGCTCTTCGCTGCGCGCCGAGAGGTTTTCGGCGATGTAATAGATGATCTGCGCGCGCAGATGGCCGGTGGATTTCGACCAGCCTTTGGCGCTGTTCATCGCTTCGACCGCGTTGCGCAAATCCTTACGGTTGGCCAGCGACGCTTCGCCCAGCAGGTCGCCCTTTGGGCCAAAGACCGTGCGACTGTACCCGCCGTCGGGCCGTGCTTGTTTGCCACCGATGAAAAGTTTCTGTGTGCGATCCAGCCCGCTGCCCGCACCATCTTTCCCGCTGAAGGGTTTGATCTGCTTTGGCTTCGTCGGCTTCGTTTTCGGTTTGGTGTAGGCTGACAACCCTTCCCAGCCGCCTTCGCGTCCGAAACCGCTTTCGCGTACACCGCCAAAGCCTGCAGCCGCATCCATCATGTTCGTTCCGTTAATCCAGACGATGCCTGCCGCCAATTGCGGGGCGATATCCAGTGCGACGTTGATGTTTTCCGACCAGACAGACGCAGCCAGCCCGTAACGGCTGTTGTTGGCGACCTCGACCGCTTCGGAGGGTGTGCGGAAGGTCGTGGCCGCAAGCACCGGACCAAAGATTTCTTCCTGCATCAGCGTGCTGGCGGGTGATAGTCCGGTGATCAGTGTCGGCGGGTAAAAGCAACCATCAGGGGCCGAAGTCTGGAACGTTTCGCCTTCGGTATTGTCGCTGACCATCTTGGCAATCATCGCGCGTTGTGACGGATCGACGATGGCTCCGACATCGATGGCCTTGTCCAGCGGGTCACCGATGCGCAAGGTTTCCATCCGGGCCTTCAGCTTGGCATAGAAGCGGTCGGCGATGCCTTCCTGCACCAAAAGGCGCGATCCGGCGCAGCAGACCTGCCCCTGGTTGAACCAGATCGCATCGACAAGACCTTCGACGGCTGAATCGAGATCTGCATCCTCGAACACGATGTAGGGGGATTTGCCCCCCAGTTCCAAAGTCAGTGCCTTGCCCGTGCCTGCCGTGGCCTGCCGGATTTTGCGACCCACCTCGGTCGAGCCGGTAAAGGCCACCTTGTCTACATCGGCCGCCACCAGCGCCGCCCCTGTTTCGCCATCGCCCGTCACGATGTTGATGACGCCGGGGGGAACACCGGCCGCTGTGCAAAGCTCCGCAAAGACCATCGCGGAAAGTGATGTAAACTCTGCCGGTTTTAGCACGACCGTATTGCCCATCGCGAGGGCAGGGGCGATTTTCCAGGCCAGCATCAGCAATGGAAAGTTCCACGGGATCACCTGACCGCAGACACCGATGGGCGCGCGGTCCGGCAGTTCGGTGTCCATCAGCTGCGCCATGCCAGCGTGATAGTAGAAATGGCGGATCGCCAGCGGTACGTCGATATCGCGGCTTTCGCGGATCGGCTTGCCGTTGTCGAGCGTTTCCATCACCGCCAGAAGCCGGCTGTGTTTCTGCATTTGCCGGGCAATGGCATAAAGCACCTGCGCCCGCTTGTGCCCGTCTTTCGCCCATGCAGCCTGTGCTTTGCGGGCGGCCCTGACGGCGGTTGCAACCTCTTCCGGCGAACCCTTTGTGACACCGGCCAGATGTTCGCCAGTGGCCGGGTTCATACTCGCGAAATCATCGCGCAGTGGCCCCCATTTGCCGTTGACATAGTGACCCGCGATGCCGCCACGATCTGCAAGCCAGGCCAGAGCCTCAGCGCTTGATTCCGGGGCCGGGCCATAATCCATGGTGTCGAAGATTTCTTTGATGGTCATGTGTTCACCCAATCGCATGCCGGTAGGACGCCGAATAGGCACCCGAGAGGTGGTGATCCAGCTGCCGCTCGATATCGCCCAAGAGCGATGATGCCCCAAATCGGAACAGATCGGGCTGCAGCCAACGGTCGCCCAGTTCGTCCTTTATCATGGCAAGATAAACCAGCGCGTCCTTGGCTTTCGAAATGCCACCAGCGGGTTTGTAGCCGACCTTGATGCCGGTGCGGTCGTGATAGTCGCGGATCGCGCGGATCATCGTCAATGTGACGGGCAGGGTGGCGTTCACGGGTTCCTTGCCTGTCGAGGTCTTGATGAAATCCGCGCCGGCCATCATGCAGACAAGCGAGGCTTTGGCGACGTTGCGCAATGTACCCAACTCTCCGGTGGCAAGGATCGCCTTGACGTGCGCATCACCACAGGCCTCGCGCATTTCCTTCATTTCGTCGTAGAGCGCCTGCCAGTTACCGGTCAGCGCATGGCGGCGTGAAATGACAATGTCGATTTCCTGCGCCCCTGCGGCAACCGAGTCCCGAATTTCCTGAATGCGCAGATGAAACGGCGATAATCCGGCTGGAAACCCAGTGGACACGGCAGCGACAGGAATGCCTGTGCCTTGCAGCGCGTCCACGGCGGTTTCGATCATGTCGTGATAAACGCAGACAGCGCCGGTGGTCAGGCCTTCCATGCCAAGCGCCTTCAAAAGGGCGGGGGACACGGGCTGGCGCGCTTTGGCGCATAACCGACGCACGCGGGCCGGGGTGTCATCGCCCGACAGCGTCGTCAGGTCGATACAGGCGATCGCCTTGCACAGCCACGCGGCCTGATGGTCTTTCTTGACAGAACGACGTCCGGGCAACGTCGCCGCGCGCCGTTCAATCGCCGACCGGTTGGCCTGGGCCGCCGTGACCCAATCCAGATCAAGCGGAATGCCGTCGTTGCGGGGTTCGTGGACCTGCGGCAACTGCGCTGTCATCGTCCCCGTTTCAGTTGATTGCACACGCAAGGCAGCCTCCGATCCATCACACTTCAGCGTGACACTTCGCGGCAGTCTTGGCAAGGTTTGACCAAATGGTCAAAGGTTAAAGCGGCAGACGCCAAAAAAGGCGATATCGTCGAAATATTGCAAGTCAAACTGGCATGGGGCCTGCAATCGACGGATAAGTGTTCTGACCCGGACGAAAGGAAGCAAGAGAATGGCGAAACCCCCAGCCCAAAAACGCGTCGGGGTAGGCCTGATTGGGGCCGGTATGATTGCAAAAACCCATGTCGCGGCCTTGTCCGGCTTGCAGTCCGTCGCGCAACTGCGAACCATCGTCTCGCGCAATCCCGAACGGGCGCTTTATCTTGCAGACCACTACGATGGCGCGGCACCGGAATTTTCGGCCGATCTAACGGCAGTCGCGGCGGACCCGTCCATTTCGATGGTCATCGTCGCAACACCCCCAAGCGTGCGCAAAGACGTCATCGCAGAACTCGCGAAAGCCGGAAAACACATCCTTCTTGAAAAACCGGTCGCCCGCACCCCGGAAGAGGCACTTGAAGTCGTTGAAATCTGCGAACGTGAAGGCGTGATGCTTGGCGTTCTGTTCCAACACCGGATGAGGGAAACATCAATCGCCGCCGCCCGTCATGTCGCTGGTGGAATGCTCGGCAAGCTTGGCGTGGTTGAGATCGCCGTGCCTTTGTGGCGTGACCAATCCTATTATGACGAACTGGGGCGCGGCACCTACGCCCGCGATGGCGGCGGCGTGATGATCACGAACGCCATCCACTCCATTGACCTCGCACTCAGCATGACCGGCCCGGTGACACGCGTTCAGGCGATGACGGCGACGTCACCCTTGCACCGGATGGAGGCAGAGGATTTCGCAACCGCCGGATTGCGGTTCGCCAACGGGGCTGTCGGCTCATTTGTTGCCAGCACCGCCATGTACCCACACCGAACCGAGGTGATCCGGCTGCATTTCGAAAACGGGAGCATGCGCCTGGACAAGGACACCCTCGAAATCAGCTGGCGCGACGGGCGCACGGAACATCAAGGCAAAGACGATTCTACGCACGCGGTAAAGCCGCTGTCGGGTGGCACACACGAATGGCATCAAGCAGTTATCGCGGATTTCATCGATGCAATTCGCGTTGGATGCAAACCGACTGTCACCGGGCGCCAGGCGCTTGTTTCCCAGCAACTGATTGCGGCGATCGAGGCCTCGTCACAAACGGGCCTTCCTGTGGATTTGGCCGTCTAGGTTGCGCCATCAGGCGTTAAACGATGCTGAACGCCTGCCTCAGGCGGGTTGCACCACGTTGCGCTGGTATTGCTGGCGGTATTGCAAAGGCGTCATGCCGTGATGCGCGCGGAAAAGCTTGTGGAAATGGGCCATGTTCGGGATGCCGCACGTGGCGGCGATCTGGCTGACCGGTTCGCTATCGGTGGTCAGCGCACGGGCTGCATGGGCCATGCGGATCATGTTGATGTATTCTGACGGGCTCTGGCCTGTGACCTTGCGCATCGTGCGGCTGACGTGGGCATGGGCGCGTCCTGTCTGCGCCACAAAACCGGCCGCCCCTTCCTGAAACACGGGTGCTTTCTGTGCGGCTGTCAGCGCGCGGGCCAGCCAGTCCGGCGCATTCTGCGGGGTTGATCCGGCCTGCAGATCGGCAAGCAGAGGCAACAGGAACGCCTCGGCGGCAAGCGCGTTGCAGGGGCTTGCTTCAAGCACGAGCGCGGCGTGGTTCAGCGCCGAAAGCTGGCGCATATCGCGATGCAGGCGCGCAGGGACGGGGCCAGTCGGCCAGACGCCGGCATGGCGATTGTTCAGTGCATTGACGACATCGGGGTGTACGGAAATGGACACGATCATCGCGTGTTCACCTTTTCCCTGGATCGCGTGCTCCTGTTCGGGCGAGACGAGAATCAGGTCACCCTCTCCCAGACGGTCGGATCCGGCAGGCGTGTGATGTCTGACAATGCCGTTCTGGACCCAGAAGACTTCGAAATAGTCGTGCTTGTGCAAGGCCTTGGGACGGGCCGTTGTCAGGGTCGCACGGGTGAGATGGATCATCGCACCGGGTTGCAGAATGTCAGCGTGGCGCAGGAGATATGTCATAGGTTAACGATACCACAATGCTGCGCTGCGGAAAGTCATAGCTGACATGCGCTGGGCGCAGACATCTACCGGTAGGACACGATCACACCCAAACCGACAAGAACGATGGCAATTATGCGCGAAGAACTGATCTCGCGCGTCTCCAGCCCCATGATCCCGCCACCATCAATAATGATCGCGGCAATCAACTGACCCAGCACCATCGCCGACATCATGGTCACAACACCAAGTCGCGGCACAGACCAGATCGCGGCAAGCACCCAGATCGCACCCATCAGCCCACCCATAAGCGCCCACCACGGCATCGCTTGCAGGCTGGCAAGGCTTGGGCTGCCGCCACGCCCGATCGCAATCGCGCTGAGCAACAGGAAACCGATCCCGAAAGAAAAGGCCGCGGCCCAGACCGGATCACCGATCCCACGGGCAAGGGCCGCATTGGCCGGTGCCTGAAACGCCAAAAGCGCACCCACGACAACAACCATCAACGTCACTGAAATTAGGACAAGGTTCATACTTAAAATTCCTCCGCTTTAATGCGGGAAAGGTCGCAGGCACGACGCAGTTTCCCAATGCAGGTTTTCCTGACCCCCGACGTGACAAGCACGTCAGGGCGCGCTAATGCAGGGCCAACCAATGACATCAGAGGTCTGCCATGACATTCGACCGTTCCATCAAGATCGCACCCTCCATCCTTGCTTCTGACTTCGCGAACTTCGGCGCGGAAATCCAAGCGGTAGAGGCACAGGGCGCGGACTGGATCCACGTCGATGTGATGGACGGGCATTTCGTGCCAGCAATCACATTTGGCGCGCAGACCTGCGCCGCGATCCGCCCGCACATCAAAACAGTGATGGACGTGCATCTGATGATCTCGCCGGTCGATACATACTTGCAAGGCTTTGCCGATGCTGGCGCAGATATTATTACTGCCCATGTCGAAGCAGGGCCCCACATACACCGCACGTTGCAGAATATCCGGGCGCTCGGGTGCAAGGCGGGCGTAGCGCTCAACCCCGGCACCCCGGCCGACGCTGTCGCGGACATCCTCGACATGTGCGATCTGGTCTGTGTGATGACAGTAAACCCCGGCTTTGGCGGACAGAAATTCATCGACATGACAGACAAGGTGCGCCGTCTGCGCAACATGATCGGCGACCGCCCGATCCACATCGAAATCGACGGCGGCGTCGATCCGACGACAGCCCCGCTGGTGGCGGCGGCGGGCGCGGATGTGCTGGTGGCAGGATCGGCTGTCTTTCGCGGCGGGTCTGTCAGCGATCCAGCACCCTACGGTGCGAACATGAAAGCGATCCGCGACGCGATCAGCGACTAAGGCGGCGGCACCGCTCTGCAAAATCTGCACAAGCCGCGTCCCTGACCTGCACCGGTCTGTCCTATCCCCTTTGTCCAACGTCAAAAGACAAAGGACCAAGGGACATGACAGCCAGCCAAGAGCTTTACGCCGAACATAGCGACGCAATACCAAGGGATGTCGCCGCACCGCGCGCGCGCCTTGGATGGCCCCGGCTTGCCGCGCTGGCACTTCTGATCCTCGCCGGTGATCTGCTGCTTTATCAGGTGCTCCCCGGCATCGGGCTGGCCCTGTTTTGCATAACGGTCGCTGCCGCCACGCATCTGTTCTGCTTTCGGGACACGCCGCTCGGGTCCGCGTTACTTGCATGGGGGTTCTTGCTCTTTTCCCTGCTTCCAAGTGTCGAACTGGTGCAGGGCATCTCTGTGATGCTTGCGCTTTTGGGTATGGCGGGTTTTGCTGGGCTGCTGGCAGGCGGTCATAGCCAAAGGGCACCTTGGGCGGCGCTGCGATTTCCGTTGTCCGGCGCGATCATGACTGGTGCTGATGCCGTGCATTTTGCGCGCACGCCGCGCAGGCAGACCGGTAGTATCATCGGTTCGCTCAAAGACTGGATCATCCCCCTGACGCTCAGCCTCGTGTTCGGGGCACTCCTGATCCTCGCCAATCCCGTGCTCGATCTATGGGTCAGCAAGGCGCTAAGCGAAAGCACGCTGCCGTTACCCGACGCCGGACAATTGGTGTTCTGGATTGTGCTTGCGCCGGTGATCTGGCCTTTCCTGCGCCTGTCCGCGATAAAACCAACCCTCTTGCGTAATGCGCCGCAGGTCGCGGCATTCGGTCAGGTCTGGTATTTAACAGAACGGTCCGTTTTGCGGGCGCTGGTGCTGTTCAACCTGATCTTCGCAGTCCAGACAGCGTCCGACCTCACAATTCTCTGGGGCGGGGCGACACTGCCGGACGGGCTGACTTATGCGCAATATGCGCATCGCGGAGCCTATCAACTGCTGGCGGCCGCACTCCTTGCGGGCGGGTTCGCACTTCTTGCCCAGCCGTTTCTGGTCAACCGTCCGGTCCTGCGTGTTTTGCTGATGGTCTGGGTCGGGCAAACGGCGCTGCTGGTGATCTCGGCGATGATGCGGCTTGATCTTTATATCGACAGCTACGGGCTGACGCACATGCGGTTTCTCGCGTTCGTCGGTATGGGCCTTATCGCGGGCGGTCTGGCGCTGATGCTCTGGCAAATGCTGCGCGGCTTCGGGCCGGGTTGGCTGATGTCGCGGGCGGCGGAACTGGCGTTCATTGCCACGTTCGTTGTCGCGCTGGTCAATATCGACGGACTGATCGCCCGGCACAATCTGAACACGGCGGAACTGGAACTGGACGAATACTACATCTGTGAGCTGGGTGCGGGTGCCGCTCCTGCGATTGCCGCCTATAACGCCGAGCACAGGCGCAGAATTTGCGGTCAAACCTACTATCATGGCCCGAAAGTCGCGACACCTGCAGACTGGCGCGAATGGGGCTACCGCAATGCACGTCTGCGCCGTAAGTTGACCGAAATCGAAGGACTGCATTCATGACGACTATCCTGATTGCCGATGATGATGCGCAGATCCGCGATGTCTTGCGGATTGCGCTGGGACAGGCCGGATTCACAGTGACCGAGGTCGCCGATGGCCGCGCCTGTCTTGACGCCTGCGCCAAGGCGATGCCGGACCTGATCGTGCTGGACATCGGGATGCCCGAAATGGACGGGCTGGAGGTTTGCCGCCAGATCAGGCGTGACAGCAACGTGCCGATCCTGTTCCTGACGGCGCAAGGCGATGAAATCGACAGGGTTGTCGGGCTGGAGCTCGGGGCGGATGACTATGTGTCCAAACCCTTTTCCCCGCGCGAGGTCGTGGCCCGTATCCGCGCGATCCTCAAACGCGGCGGGCTCGCCGGCATGCCCGATACGGCGATGAAACGGGGCTTGCTGACGATCGATCCCGAACAGCACAAATGCAGCGTCAATGGTACCGCCGTCACGCTGACGGCGCGTGAAATGGAACTGATCGCGACCCTGATGAAGCGGCCCGATCATGTGATGCCCCGCCCGCAACTGGTGGACACGGTCTATGGCACCAACATCCACGTCAGCGACAGGACGATGGACAGCCACCTGCGCAACCTGCGCGCCAAACTGGCCGAGGCAGGCTGCAACGACGCCATCGAAACCGTGCACGGTGTCGGTGTCAGGATGGGGCCATGCAGCGGCGCGTAGCGCGCAAATGGCGCCCGCCACTGGCCTTTGTGCTGGCGGGCACGTTGGCGACGATCATCGCCGTGCCACTGCTTGCCATCGGCTACTTCCGGCTCGCGGGTGGGGTGCTTGGCTGGTACGAAACCAGCCTCATGCTGTTCTGGCTGGCGGTAATCGCGACAGGCATCCTTGCATTCCTGCTATGGCGACTTGTGCTGCGCCCGGTCTGGGCACTGACGGCCTATGCACGTCAGGTCACCGAAGGGGGGAACGCCGAAGCGCCTGAACACTTCGGCACGCCCGAATTCTGGGAACTGGGACAGGCGGTCCGCGATATGTCCGCCACGTTGCAAGGGCGCGAGGCAGTGGTGCGCACCTACGCCGACCACGTGACTCACGAACTGAAATCACCACTGACGGTGATCCGCGGGGCGGCCGAATTACTGTCAGACCCCACCTTGCCCGATGCAGAGCGTGACAAGCTGCTTGCACGGGTCGATCAGGCCACCGCGCGGATGACGGCGCTGCTGGACGTGCAGCGCGAATTTGCCCGCGCGCAGGAACCGCTTCCGCATGGCACGGTAGAACTGTCGGACGTGGCGGCTGGGCTGAACGTCACGATCATCTCCGACGGAAAACTTCCGCTGCACGGGGATGTGGCGCGCATCGTGCTGGAACACCTCGTGGGAAATGCCCGCGCGCACGGGGCCGATGATGTGCTCTTGTCGCTCGATGATGGCGTGCTGCGGGTCGCAGACAATGGACCCGGCATTTCCGACGGCAATCGGGACCGCATTTTTGATCCCTTCTTCACGACGCGGCGCGATGCCGGTGGCACAGGCATGGGGCTCGCCATCGTGCGACGGATGCTTGAATCGCAGGGCGCAGAGATCGACCTTGTCGCCGGTGACGGGGCAGTCTTCGAGATCCGCTTCCGCTAGCCCTTCACCGCACCGTCACTTAGCCCAGCGACTAAGTATCTTTGCGCAATCAGAAAGACGACGGTGATCGGCAGGCCCGACAGGATCGCAGCAGCTGCAAAGTCGCCCCACAAGTACTGGAATTCATTCAGGTAAAGACGACTACCAACAGCCAGCGTCATCTGATTTTCCGACCGGATCAGCACCGACGCAATCGGGTAGTCGTTGATGAATCCGATAAAAGCGAGCACGAAAACGACGGACATGATCGGCACAGCCAGCGGCAGAAAGATAAAGCGGAAGGTCTGCCAGGGCGTTGCCCCGTCGATCATCGCAGCCTTGTCCAGCGCGGTATCGATGCTGTCGAAATAGCCCTTGATCGTCCAGATATGCAACGTGACGCCGGACAGATAAATCAGGATCAGCGCAACATGGCTGTTCAGCCCTAAAACGGGCGTGACCTCGCCCAGGGCATCGAAAATCGCATAGATCGCGACCAGCGCCAGCGTGGTCGGAAACATCTGGATCAAGAACAACCCATCCAGCATCGCAGCCTTGCCCTTGATGCGGATTCGGCTGAAGGCATAGGCGCTGACGGTGGCGACGGCCAGCACACCAAGACCTGCAATCAAACCGATCTTGATCGAATTCCACATCCACAAAAGCACCGGATAAGGTGGTTCGACCACGGTGCCGTCCGCACGGGTATAATCGAACCCGAAGGCCAGCCACCAATGTTCCAGCGTCGGATTGTCGGGAATGATTGACCCGACCGCGAAATTGCCCTCGCGAAACGAAATCGAAAGCACCATGAAGAACGGAAACAGGATCAGCGTCAGGAAAACCAGCATGAAACCGTGGGCCAGCATCTTTTTGATCAACAGGTCGCGCGGACGTTCAACGATCATCTCAGGCTCTCCCCGACCGGCGCTGGGCAGCACGGCGCATGGCGACAAAATTGGCGTATGATATCGCGGCGACGACAATGAAGATCAGCAGGGTAATGGCACCGGCAAGACCGAATTGCTGGCCCGCATTGTCGAACGCAAGGCGGTAGGTAAAAGACGCCAGAATATCGGTTTCGCCCGCCGGAATGACGGTGCCGGGGATATCAGGCAGCCCGCGCGTCAGCAGAAAGACAAGCACCATGTTGTTGAAGTTGAACGCAAAGGACGCGATCAGAAGGGGCAGAAACGGCGGGATGATCTGTGGCAGGGTGATCGTGAAAAACACACGTACCGCCGACGCACCCTCCAGCGCTGCGGCCTTCTTGTGATCGGCAGGCACCGACTGCAGGAAACCCATCGCCAACAGCATCATGTAAGGATAGCCAAGCCAGGTATTCACGATCAGCAGCATCGAACGGGCCAGATTCCCGTCGGTGAACCACTTGGGCGAAATGCCGAACAGACCGTTCAGGATCAGATTGATCTCGCCGTTGTTCTGGTTGAACAGGCCCTTGAAAACGAGGATCGAAATGAAGGCAGGCACAGCATAAGGCAGGATCAGCAGAACGCGGTAAACCGCTTTGAACCGCAAATGCTCCCACTGCAGGATCACGGCCAGCGCCAGCCCGACCGCAAAGGTCAGCAGCACCGACAGGGTCGCGAACACAAAGGTCCAGATAAAGATCGACACCATCGGTTCGCGAATGCCTTGGGAATTTGCAATCCGTTCAAAGTTGTCGGTGCCGATGTTCACGCGCCATCCCGGTGGCACAGGCGTGCCGTCAGCGGTTTCGAAAAAGCCCGTGTCGTGATTGGCGGTGATCGTCGTGCCATCCGCACGGGTCAGCGTGTCCGGCCCGGTCTGCGTATATTCCGGCGTGACAGTCGCAAAGGTGCGCAGCCCGGCATTCTGAATGATCACGCCGTCCGGTGTCGTCAGGGTCAGGGCCTGCAAGCCGCCACGCAGCTTGATTGCGTCGCGGCGTTCCAGCAGCGTTTCGGGCGGCGCTGACGGGGTCAGCTCGGCCGCTGCCTCACCTTCCAGCGTGACGGGGGTCGAAATCAATCCGCTGTCCGGCAACCAGATGCGATAGGCATCGCCATCCACGGCAACGGCAAATGGTTGCTCGGTCGCAGGATCAACCGTGCCCCGCGACGTCAGCACCTCAACCGTGCGGTCATAGGTCAGCAGGTTGAAGGACGAATAGTTCGTGAACCCGATATAGATCGTGTAAATCACCGGAAAGGCGATGAAAATCAGGACGGCAGCAATGCCCGGAAAGATGAACCGCCCGCCATAGAACCGTTGCGCGCCAAACACGATGGCAAAGCCCGTGGCCAATGCCAACAAGATCGCGCCAAACACAGGCTGGCTGACCTGATACAGATAGAACGCGCCATAAAGCAGGATAAGCGACACGACCGCGACGAACGCCAGACGCGGCCAATCGCGCGCAGCGGCATCTGTCGGGCTTTGAACGGTCATGGTCATCTGCTGGCTCATGCGTTTCTTCGCCAAATCCGTCGCGGACGGCGGATCAGGGGCAGAAACGGGTCCGGCCCTCCCCTTCGTGGGAAGGGCCAGTCGTATCGCTTATTCGCCAAGGATACGCGTTGCCGCGTCGTTCAGCGCATCAGCAGGCGATGCAGCACCGGTGGTGATGTTGGTCAACGCCGGGGCCATCGCCGCCCAGAATGCACCCATTTCAGGGTTTGATGGCATGGGAACGCCATTCGCCGCGACGTCCAGCATACCGGACACCAGCGGATTGTTCTGCGCCTCTGCGGCCGAGACATCGGCAAGCGCGCCAAGGCCATTCTGCGCGTTCCAGATGGCCAGCCCTTCATCGGTGGCAAGATAGTTCTCGATCAGCTCAACCGCGAGGTCCATGTTCGGCGATGCCGCGTTGATGCCGAGTGCCTGCACGCCAAGAAACGGCGGGGATACCTCACCGTTCACGGTCGGGATCGGGGCAACGGCATAGTTGATGCCGGCCTCGTCAAAACCACCCCACGACCACGGACCGTTCAGCACCATGGCGACCTCGCCGTTCTTCATCGCGCCGTCCATGACACCATAGTCAACACCCTGCGGCATGACGCCATCGTCAAAAAGCGATTTCAGAACCTCCGCACCCGCAATCGCGCCGTCCGTGTTCACACCGGTTGAAGATCCGTCATATGACCCGTCGACCTTTTGAAAGGCATAACCACCACCAGCCATCAGCATCGGCATGGTGAAATAGGTGTTGTTGTAATCCCAAAGGATTTTCTGACCCTCTACGTCCATCTCTGCAATCTCTTCAAAAGAGGCAGGGGGCGTCGGCACAAGGTCGGTATTGTAGATCAGCGTCACGGCCTCGACGGCCAGCGGATAGCCCCAGGTTTTCCCGTCGAATTGCACAGCCTCCATCGCGCTTGGCAGAATGTCGGCGGCCCAATCGGCTGACGGCTGGACAGGGGCGATCAAGCCACCGTTGGCCCATTCGCCAAACCGGTCATGCGCCCACAAAACGACATCAGGGCCATCGCCGGTCGCGGCAGCCTGCTGGTACTTCTGCGGCAAATCGGGATCGACGACCTCGACCACAACCTCGACGCCAAGGTCATCCACGAACGGTTGCACGGCTTCAAGCAGCGCTTCACGGTCGCGGTTCGCGCCGGTCCAGATGACGATCTTCCCGTCTTCAAAAGCAAATGACGGCGTAGCTGTCGCCAGCAACAGCGCGGTAAGTGACAGGGTCTTTTTCATTTTTTCTCCTCCCAGAGATTTTCAGGCCGACAACTCAGGTCGCCATCGTGATAAAGATCAGCGAAACCATTGCCCGGCTGGGTCAAACTGGTTCCATTCAGATTTTCATGGCGGGGCCGCGTCAAGATGGCATCCCCGCCCAGTGTGGTTTCCCGCGCATCTCATTGCCGGATGTCCGCATCCTGCGACCGGAAAATGCATTCAGAAGTCCCTTCGATTCGCGGCAACGGTAGCAAACTGAGCGCATCTCTCAAAACGTTTTAAGTCTGGAAATATACTTTGACGTGGGGTCCGTTCTGGATAGTATCCTGCGATATTGCAATCGCTTTGAGGAGGAAGCGGGTGGCAACCCTGAAAGACATCAGCACAGAGCTTGGCCTGTCGGTGGCAACCGTCAGCCGTGCGCTGAATGGCTTTCCTGAGGTGAACATAAAGACCCGCGACAAGGTGCAAAAGGCGGCGAACCGGCTAGGCTACAAACCCAACCGCGTCGCACAACGCCTCGTCACCGGACGCTCCGGTATGGTCGGCATGATCGTCAAGATCAAACCGGACATGAGCGCGGACCAGACTTTTTTTGAAACACTCACAGGCCTCACCGCTGCGCTCTCGGCGCGCGAAACGGATCTCGTGCTTGCGGTCGATCAGACGGCTGACCCGGTCGAACCCTACAAGAAACTGCTGGAACGCGACATTCTTGATGGATTCATTCTGAACGCACCTGTCGTGAACGACCCACGTGTCGATTTTCTGAAATCCCGGGGTATCCCGTTCGTGCTGCACGGACAGGACCGCGCGGATGCCGATTATCCCTATTTCGGCATCGACAACCAGGCAGTGCCCGCCGTCGCCGTCGACATGCTCGCAGCCCTTGGTCACCAGCGCATTGCCATGATCAACGGCGAACTGCGCCACGCCTATGCAGCTGACCGGCTGACCGGATACCGCGATGCGATGGCGCGACACCGTTTCGCGCCCATTGTGGAAAACGGGGCGACCTTCGAAAGCCATGGGTACACGATGGCGCTGGCCATGCTGGCAGGTGTGGAAAAACCAACGGCGTTCATCTGCGCCTCGACCGTCATCGCAGAAGGGGTCATGCAGGCAGTGCGCGACCGGGGCCTGCAGGTGCCGCAAGACGTATCTGTCATCGCACATGATGACGCTCTCCCACTGACCCGTGCGGTCAGTTTTGACCCGGCACTAACTGTCACCCGCGCGCCCTTGCGCGACGCTTGCGAACCGCTTGCCGGTCTGCTGCTGGATCATCTGAACGGGGCAGATGTGGCGGATTGTCAGGTCCTCAACAAAGCAGAATTGATTGTGCGCGGCTCGACAGGGCCCGCACCCACGGAGGAATGATGTTGGACGCTACCGCTCTTTCAGCGCTGGAAACGCGCAACCTGAAAAAATCCTATGGCGCGGTCGATGTGCTGCACGACATCAATCTCGACATGGCCGAGGGCGAATTTCTCGTGTTGGTTGGCCCGTCCGGTTGCGGCAAATCCACGTTGCTCAACTGCATCGCCGGTCTGGAAGAAATCACCGCCGGATCGCTGATGATCGGCGGGCGCGATGTCACGCAGGAACCGCCAAAGGATCGCGACATCGCGATGGTCTTTCAATCCTATGCACTCTACCCGACGATGAGCGTGGGCGAAAACATCGGCTTTGGCATGCGCATCCGCAAGGTGCCAAAGGCGCAGATGGACGCCAAGATCAAGGAAGTGGCGACGCTGCTGCAAATCGACCACCTGCTTGACCGCCAGCCCGCGCAACTGTCCGGCGGTCAGCGTCAGCGCGTCGCGATGGGGCGCGCGCTTGTGCGCGATCCGAAGCTGTTTTTGTTTGATGAACCGCTCTCGAACCTCGACGCGAAACTGCGGGTCGAAATGCGCGCCGAAATCAAACGGCTGCACAAGTCGACAGGTGCCAGCATCGTCTACGTGACCCACGACCAGATCGAGGCGATGACACTCGCCAGCCGCATTGTCGTGCTCAAAGACGGCTATGTGCAGCAGGTCGGCACGCCAGAAGAAATCTATGACCGGCCGGCCAATACCTTTGTGGCAGACTTCATGGGATCGCCACCGATGAACCTG
Source organism: Cognatiyoonia koreensis (assembly GCF_900109295.1). NCBI lineage: Bacteria > Pseudomonadati > Pseudomonadota > Alphaproteobacteria > Rhodobacterales > Paracoccaceae > Cognatiyoonia > Cognatiyoonia koreensis. Next base: position 2,071,524 of record NZ_FOIZ01000001.1, on the reverse strand, counting down.
CTGCCAGCCAAAGTGGTGCCAGAAGGTCTGCTGATCGACGATCATTTGCTGACCATGCCGCAATGGGACGCGACCGGATTGCCTGCCAAGCTGACGCTGGGGATCCGCCCCGAACAGATGTCGATCGGCGGCAGCGACCTGCGTATCACCCCGACCATGATCGAAAATACGGGTGCCGAAAGCTATGTGTCTTTCATGCTGGCAGGGGCGCAGCTGACCGCGCGGGTGCCGGGGCGGATGGACGAGGACAGCGTTACAGAAGTGGGCTTTGATGTGGCTCGCGAAAAGCTTTGCCTTTTTGACGGGGAAACAGGCGCACGCATTCCCGTCTAAAGGGGTTCCAATCCGCTTGATCCATCAGGTATGTCAGGCACAGCGGAACGGAAGGGACCATTTATGCGGGTGCTGGTGACAGGTGGTGCAGGCTATATCGGCAGTCACACGCTGATCGAGCTGATGGCCCTCGATCACGAGGTCTGCGTGCTGGACAACTACGTCAACTCCTCACCGGTCGTGCTGGACCGTGTCCGCAGCATGTCCAACGGCTTGGTGAGCGCTGTCGAAGGCGACGTACGCGATAGCGCGGTGCTCAAACGCGTCATGCAAGATTTCCGGCCAGAAGCGGTAATCCACTTCGCCGGTTTGAAGGCCGTCGGCGAAAGCATGGCGCGCCCGCTTGAATACTATGACGTCAACCTGCATGGCACGATGGCACTGCTGCGGGCGATGGACCAGATTGACTGCAAACGGATGATCTTCTCTTCCTCGGCCACGGTTTACGGCGAACCGGACTACCTGCCGTTCGACGAAGACCACCCGACACAGCCGACCAGCGTCTATGGCCGCACCAAACTCCTGTCCGAACGGGCGATTTCCGACTGGGCCACAGTTCGTGGCGGCAGCGGCGTTCTGCTGCGCTACTTCAATCCGGTCGGGGCGCACCCCTCCGCCCGGCTGGGCGAAGACCCCGACGGGGTGCCCGACAATCTGATGCCCTATATCGCGCAGGTGGCTGTAGGCAAACGCGCCGAAGTGTCGGTCTTCGGCGACGATTACGACACGCCGGACGGAACAGGGATGCGCGATTACATCCACGTGGTCGACCTCGCTCGCGCACATGTCGCTGCGCTGGACTATGCAGCCAGCACGCCCGGCGTGCGGACATTCAACATCGGAACGGGTGACAGCTACAGCGTGCTGGACATGATCAAGGCATTCGCGCAAGCGGCCAAACGGGACATCCCCTATACCGTCGCCCCGCGCCGGGATGGCGATATCGCAAAGATGCAGGCAGACCCCAGCCGCGCGAAGGCCGAACTGGGCTGGCAGGCGCGGCACACGCTTGCGGATATGGCGCAAAGCACGTGGAACTGGCAGCGGGCCAACCCGGACGGCTATCGGCAAAGCGAAGGTTGACAGGTCGCACAAACCGCGCAAAAGCGGCAGCCGTCGCGAATTGTCTTCCATCTGTCGCCGAAGTTGCAGCCACGTCGCAAAAGGATCGCGAAGACTGGGCATATCCAAACGCAGAGAAGCGCGATGCCACAGGATCTTTCAACTGTCCTCAGACCAATCGAAACCGCCAACGGTTTGCCGAACGCGCATTACACCGATCCGGTTGTTTTTGCCGAGGAACGACAGTCCGTGCTGTTCGCGAACTGGTCGGGCATCGGTTTCGGCAAGGACGTGCCCAATCCCGGCGATGCAAAACCGGTGTCGTTCCTCGGGATGCCGCTGCTGATCGTGCGCGATCACAACGGGGCCATCGGCGTGTTCCAGAACACCTGCCGGCACCGCGGCATGATCCTTGTGGCAGAACCCACGAATGTGCGCGGCACAATCCGCTGCCCCTATCACAGCTGGTGCTACAGTCTGAACGGCCAGCTGCGGGCAACGCCGCATGTAGGCGGGCCGGGTCAGAACAAACATGACGACATCCGGCTGGATGAACTGGGGCTGATCCGCATCGCCAGCCACGTCTGGCAGGATGTGGTCTTTGTGAACGTGGACGGGAACGCCGACCCGTTCGACGTGATGCACGCCGATCTACTTGCGCGCTGGGCGGAATTCGACCAGCCCCTGCACTTTGGCGGGCCATCCTCGGGCTTTCGGCTGGATGTCAGGACAAACTGGAAACTGGCAGTCGAAAACTATTGCGAAAGCTATCACTTGCCGTGGGTGCACCCGGGGTTGAACAGCTATTCACGGCTCGAAGATCACTACAACATCGCCGAACGCGGTAAATATTCCGGTCAAGGGACAAAGGTCTACCAGCAGCTCAAGGGCGATCAGGGCGAGGTGTTTCCGGACATTCCCAACGTGGACGACAAATGGAAAGAAGGGGGCGAATACGTCGCTGTCTATCCCAACGTCCTCTTAGGGGTGCAGCGCGATCATACCTTCGCGATCGTGCTCGAACCCGTAGATACCGAAGAAACGCACGAACACATCGCGCTTTATTACGCGGTCAGCCCGCAAGACTCACCCGAACTCGACGCGCTGCGCGACAAGAACGGGGCGCTGTGGAAAACCGTTTTTGCCGAAGACATCTTTGTGGTCGAAGGAATGCAGCAGGGGCGGCATGGCGTCAAATTCGACGGTGGCCGGTTTTCGCCCGCTATGGACGGACCAACGCATAATTTCCATCACTGGGTCGCGACACAGGTGATGGAAGGCCGCACGCGGTGACACTGAACGATGCATTGCTGGCCGCCCACGCCAATGGCGACGGGGCGGAACTTGTCAGGCTCTACACGCAGGCCGCCGATCAGGCAGACGGGGTCGATGCGGAATGTTTTTTTCTGACACACGCCTATGTCTTTGCCCTCGAACTCGGCCTGCCAGAGGCCGGGATATTGAACATGCGGCTGGTCGCACATGACCGCGTTCACCCGCTGACTTTCAAAAAGGATGTCCCAAATGCGCACTGAAGCCAAAGCCGTCGTGATCGGCGGCGGGGTCATCGGCTGTTCGATCCTCTACCATCTTGCGAAACTGGGCTGGTCCGATGTTGTCCTGCTGGAACGCGACGAACTGACAAGCGGGTCAACGTGGCACGCGGCGGCCAATATTCACGGGCTGCATGACAGCACGAACATCAGCCGCATCCAGCACTACACGATGAACCTCTATAAAGAGCTGGAAGAAGAAACAGGCCAGTCCTGCGGAGTATTTCAACCCGGCTCGCTCTATCTGGCGCAAACAGAGGAACGCGTGCACCAACTGCGGCTGCAGGCGGCCAAGGCCAGGCTTTACAGCATGAATTTCTACGAGATCTCGATCGAAAAGGCGCAGGAACTGAACCCGCTCGTCGATTTTTCTGGCGTGAAATGCGTGATGTACGAACCTGACGGCGGCAATGTGGACCCGTCCGGTGTCACGAACGCCTACGCGGTCGGGGCACGCCAGCGCGGAGCGGAAATCAACCGCTTCACGCCCGTGACAGCCACCCAAGCCCAACCCGATGGCACATGGATTGTCAAAACGCCCAAGGGCGACATCCGCACGGATTGGGTGGTGAATGCCGCCGGTCTCTGGGGGCGCGAAGTCGCGGCACTGGCCGGAATCACGCTGCCGCTGCAACCCACCGAACATCAGTATTTCGTCACCGAAACCATCCCCGAAGTCACGGCCATGGGGCGCCGTCTGCCATCCGTGTCAGACCGCGACGGCGAATACTACTTGCGCCAGGAAGGGCAGGGGTTGCTGGTCGGGGCCTATGAAAAAGACGTGCGCTTTTGGGCGGAAGAAGGAACGCCACTGGACTTCGCGCATGACCTTTTCGCAGACGATCTGGACCGGATCGAAGAAAACATGATGAACGCGATCAACCGTGTGCCAGTGGTCGGGAACGCGGGGATCAAGCGGGTCATCAACGGGCCAATGATCTGGTCCCCCGATTCCAACGTGCTCTTCGGGCCGGTGCCGGAACTGGACAATTACTTTTGCTGTAACGGCATCATCCCGGGGTTCAGCCAGTCGGGTGGCATGGGGCTGCAAGCAGCACAATGGATCATCCAGGGCGAAAGCCAGTACGACATGTTCGGCTGGGACATGGCGCGGTTTGATGACTGGGCAGACAAGGCGTTCACCAAGGCGCGGGTTGAGGACAGCTATGCGCACCGTTTCGCGATCCATTTCCCGAACGAAGAACGCAGCGCCGGACGCCCCGCCCGCACACGCCCCATCTATGACTTGCAAAAGGAAATGGGCGCGGTCTTCGGTTTAAATGGCGGCTGGGAACACCCGCTTTGGTTCGCGGACGCACCGGGCACCAAAGACACGAACGGCTTCACCCGCCAGAACTGGTGGGGACCCGTGGGCGAAGAATGCCGCAAGCTGCGCAGCCACGCCGGCATCATCGACATTTCGAATTTTGCAAAATACCGCTGCAGCGGTCCGGGGGCGGCAGAGTGGCTGAACGCGATCTTCGCCAACAACATGCCAACGACCGTCGGGCGGTCATGCCTTACGCCGCTGATCGGCGTGCGCGGCGGGATTGCAGGGGATTTCACTGTCACCAAAACGGGCGCGGACGACTTCTGGATCATCGGCTCGGGCATGGCCGAACGCTATCACAAGCGCTTCTTCAAGCAGGTTCCACTGCCAACCGATACAACCTTTGAAAGCCTCACAACCGCCACGTGCGGCTTTAATATCGCCGGGCCGAAATCGCGCGAGATGCTGCAAAGGCTGACGAATACCTCGCTGGCCACTGCCGATTTCCCCTTCATGCGCAGCCAGACGATCACGCTCGCCGGGGTCGATGTGCTGGCGCTGCGCGTGTCCTTCACCGGCGATCTGGGCTGGGAACTGCATTGCAAGTCTGACGATCAGGCAAAGCTTTACGCGGCTCTTCTGGAGGTTGGCAAAGACGTCGGTGCCGTGCCCGTCGGCAGCCGGGCGCTCATGGCGCTGCGCATCGAAAAAGGCTACGGATCCTGGAGCCGTGAATACTCGCCCGAATACTGGCCGCAAGAGGTTGGACTGGACCGGCTTTGCAAGCTGGACAAGGATTTCCTGAACAAGGCGGCCTGCGTGGGGAACCTTCAAAAGCAGGCGCGTGAACAGCTGGTCATTCTGCAACTCGACGAAGCGGACACGCTGAAATCAAACGCCGATGCGACTGGCGGCGAACCGATCTTCAAGGACGGCAAGGGGATCGGGCGAGTGACCTCCGGGGCCTATGGTTACACGGTCGGCATGTCACTGGCACTCGGGTTCGTCAAAGACGCAGGCGCAGGCGACAGGGTCGACGTCATGGTGCTGGGGCAGCCGCACAAGGCCACGATCCTTGCCCGGCCACCCTTTGATCCTGACGGCGCCATCCTGCGCGGCTAGACGGTCCCGCCGAGTGATCCTTCCAGCGTGGCCAGTTCCTGACCGCCCGCCATCAGATCCTGCAACTCCTCGGGGGTGATCTCACCCCGCTTGGCAGTGCCAAGGGTCTGGCCACGGTTCAGCACAGTGAAGCGATCACCGACAGCCATGGCATGGCGCACGTTGTGGGTGATGAATACAACAGCCACGCCCTGCTTGCGCACCTTGTCGATGGTCGCCAGCACGTTCGAGGTCTGGCGCACACCCAAGGCCGATGTGGGTTCGTCAAGGATCAGAACCTTGGCACCGAAATGCACAGCACGTGCAATGGCCACGGTCTGGCGTTCACCACCGGACAGGGTGCCAACGGCCTGATCGGGGCCGCGCAGGTTGATGCCCATCTTCTGCATTTCCGACATGGTGATGTCATCCGCCAGCTTGCGGTCGAAAAACGATATCCCGGCGATCTTCTTCACCGGCTCGTTGCCCATGAAGAAATTGCGCGCAACACTCATCAGCGGGATCATGGCCAAGTGCTGGTGGACGGTCGCAATGCCCGCCGCCATGGCATCGCGAGGATCGTGAAAATGCATCGGGCGACCCTCGAACAGGATTTCACCTGCTGTGGGCTGATGCACGCCCGACATTGTCTTGATAAAGGTCGATTTCCCGGCACCATTGTCACCCAACAGGCAATGGCATTCGCCGGGGATTACATCAACGGACACACCCGCCAGCGCAATGACGCTGCCGAAATGCTTTTCGATGTTCTTCATCTGGATGATGGGGGTGGTCATATCAACGCTCCCCCGTGATGACGCGGCGGATGTAGGTGTTCAGCACCACTGCGCCCAGCAGAATGATGCCAAGGAACACGCGGAACAGCGAACTTTCGACACCTGCAAAGAACAGACCCTGCTGGACAACGCCAAAGATCAGCGCACCCAGCGCGGCACCAAGGACAGACCCGTAACCGCCGGTCAAAAGCGCACCACCGATAACAACGGCAATGATCGCCTCGAATTCCTTCAGCAATCCACGGTCGGCACCGGCAGAACCGAACTCCATCACCTGACAAACCGCAAATACGGTCGCGCAGAATGCGGTGAACATGAACATGCTGATCTTGACCTGATTGACCGGAACACCCGAATTGCGCGCGCTTTCGGCATCGCCACCAGAGGCATAGATCCAGTTGCCGAAACGGGTGCGCGTCAGCAGGACATGCCCGAATACGATCAGGATCAATGCCCAGATCATCATCATCGGAATACCGTCCACGACCGGCTCGCCCATGCGGTTGCCACGTTCGAAGACACCGATAATACCGGCATCACCAAGCCATTGGAAAATCGGCGCACCGATTTTGCCGCCGAATATCGGCGCAAGCCAGTCGCCCTCGGCTGCATCGCGGATGCCGCCGATGATGGTTTTGCTCTCAAGCGTTTGCGGAATATAGATCGTAAATCCGCGCAGGATGAACAGAAAGGCCAGCGTCACGATAAACGACGGCAGGCCGGTGCGGATCACGATGAACCCGTTCAACGCCCCGATCATCAGGCAGATTACAAAGGTAATGATGATGGCCATCCACATCGGCCAGGCCAGCACGACGCCGAAAACGGCAATCATCATGCCGGCAAAGCCGATCATCGACCCAACAGACAGATCGAATTCTCCGGCGATCATCAGCAGACAGGCACCGACGGCGATGATCATGAATTGGGCTGAAACGATACCCCAGTTCATGACGCCTTGGGCGGCGAACATGCCACTGTCGAAGGCAAAAAGGAGAAAGAAGGTAAATACGGCGACGGTGCCGACGATCCCGCCCAGTTCCGGCCGGATCAGCGCTTGGCGAAACCGCGAGGTTTCCTTGATCCGTTCGTCTTTTGTGTCAGTAACAGCCATCAAACCCACTCCAATGATATGCGGTCGGAAAAAAGGCGGACCCGGCAGGGCCCGGATCCGCCTGATTTTGTGTCAACTTGTGTTGACTTGGTCGGCAGGTTCTAGCGGAATTCGCCTGCGAACTCTTCAACCTTGGCAAGACCGTCCTTGGTGACAAAGCCGGGGCCAGAGTTGATGTTGTTGCCGGGCAGAACGCCGTAGCGGTCCCAGTTGGCCAGGATCACGACAGGCATATAGGCCTGCAGGAATGGCTGCTGGTCGATGCCCCAGTTGATAGTGCCGTCCTTGATGCCTTTGACGATCTCTTCGCCCAGATCGAACGTGCCAAAGTGGATGTCACCGGCCATGCCATTTTCTTGCAGTGCAGCAATCGTTGGATCAGCGGACACAGGGCCCAGCGTCAGAATACCATCGACGTCAGGATTAGCTGACAGATAGGCCAGAACCTTGTTCTTGATTTCCGCCGGGTCGGTGCCGGAATCCATCATTGCATCACCCAGTTCGATGCCCAGACCATCGGCATAACCGCGGCAGCGCTCGCCCACGGTGGGCTGCTGGATGGCGTGGTTCACGCACAGGAACTTTGTGACACCTTCGCCTGCAGCGCGCTGACCAGCAGCAAAGCCTGCGTCATATTCCGGCTGGCCGACATACATCAGCGCGCCCACTTCGCGGGCCTGTTCCGGTGTACCGGTGTTCATGATGATGACGTCGATGCCCTGATCGACAGCGGCAGTAATTGGCCCTTGCAGCACATCGAAATCGGCAAGGGTCGTGATGATGCCATCCGGGCTGGACGCTGCGGCCTGTTCAATGATGCGCGCCATGTCGGCGATATCACCGGTAGGCGGGTTGCGATATTCGACACTGACGCCGACCTGATCACCGGCCAAAGCGATGCCGTTCTTGATCGTGTTCCACCACGTGTCACTGTCGGGTGCGTGGCTGACCAGAATGTATGTCAGGTCGTCGCCGTGCGCGTCTGCGGACGCCATCAACGGGGACGCAACCAGCGCCGCCGTCAACATCATCTTCTTCATAAGCGATTTCATGTGATTCCTCCCAAGGATACCATTTTTATTGGCATTAAGACGGGTGCAGACCCTGCCTTACCTAAAGACAAGCATGGATTCGCCATTTTTGCAACCGGTTGCAAAAAGAATCAAAAAGATTTCTACTGCAGCAAGCCATGGGGCGGTGTAAAAGCGCGCACCAAAAAACGGAGGAACACATGGCAGCCACCCTCAAGGATGTCGCGAACAGGGCCGGTGTGTCGACATCAGCGGTCTCGCGCACGTTTACGGATGGTGCGTCAGTGTCGGTCAAAATGCGGCGCAAAGTCGAAAAGGCGGCGGCGGAACTGGGGTATAGCCCCAATTTCCTCGCCCGGAGCCTGACGACACGGCGCACAAAGCTGATCGGCCTCGTGTCCAACAACTTCCACAACCCTGTCTTCCTCGAAGTCTTCGACCTGTTCACCCGTGCCTTGCAGGAACGGGGATTGCGCCCGCTGCTGGTCAACCTGTCCAATGAAACCGATCCCGAAAACTCGGTGCAAATGCTGCACCAGTATTCGGTCGACGGTGTGATCGTCGCCTCCTCGACCTTGCCGCCCGCGTTCAGCAAGGCATTCCGGGACAAGAAGATCCCCGTCGTGAACACGTTCGGCCGCTATTCCAGCAGCCCCGAAGTGCATGTGGTCGGCATCGACAACGCCGAAGCCGGGCGCATGGCCGCAAGCGAGTTGGTATCGCGGGGATACAAGCGGGTCGCGTTTCTCGGCGGGCCGGAATCCGCAACCTCCACGCAGGACCGGCTCAAAGGCTTCCGCGAAGAACTGCGCAACCACCCGGACGTCAGCGTCAGCCATTCCTTCGCTACGCAATATTCGTTTCAGGCAGGGCGCACAGAAATGCTGCGACTGGCCAAAGACGATCTGGCAGAGGCGTATTTCTGCGGCGACGACGTCCTGTCCATCGGCGTGCTCAGCGCTTTGAAAGACGTTGGCAAACGCGTCCCCGAAGACGTCGGACTGATCGGCTTCAACGACATGGAAATGTCCAGTTGGGAAAGCATCGCGCTGACAACGGTGCGCCAACCGATCAAGCAGATCGTGAACTCGTCCGTCGAACTGATGGCGGCCATGCTCGACGAACCGGATCGCTACCCCGAAGCACGGCTGTTCCCCTGCCGCGTGATCGAACGGGCCACACTGCGCATGCGCAGCGACGGACAAACGCTCTAGCGCTCGCGCAGATAATCGGCCGAAACATAGCCGCTGACCTGCGGCGCACCGGCGAGGGACACCTTGCACCAGCGCTGCCCCAACTCGGTCACGCAATCCTGCTTGTTCAGCGCGGTGCCATCAGGCAAGCCCAGCACGACATTGAACCCAAGACCAGGCCCCGCACGCAGCTTCAGCAAGTCGTCCGGACCGGTGCCGGTCACAACAGCCCGCTCCCCGACAACCCCGGCACAGCCCGACAAAAGCACGCCGACAAAAGCGGCGGGAATGATGATACGTTTCATAATGATCTGCCCTCACGTTTTTTCGTGATCTTAGGCGGATCAGCGATCAAAGCCTAGCGCAGTGTTGAGGGCAACATGGCGGTCGCCGGACGGGGCTTACAATTGCGATGCCATGAACCCAGTCTGACCTTGCGACGTCAGACTATTCCGACACCACAACACTCAGCTTTGCGTTGCCCAGTTTCTCGGCTTCGCCAAGCAAACTGTCGAGGAAATATGCAGATAACTCGACGCGCCCAGACAAACCTGATTTGCGATACATGCTTTGTGCTTGCTGACGGATCGTTGCTTCCGATGTCTCGCGCGCAATGGCGATTTCTTTCATCGACGCGCCTTTCAACAATAGGCCAGCCACGTCCATTTCTGCCGATGTTAAGCCCCACGCCTTGAACTCGCGCGTGATCGCGTCGCCCATTGCCGCGATTTCTGCTGCACGTTCGGCGCGCCAAGTTTCACCGCGAGCGGTGCGTCTTGTAAAATAATCCTGAATGGCGCGCTGCTCTTCATCGACGCTTGAAATGCGTTGCACAGACCAGGCCACCGCAATGATAAGCAAAACGAGCATTGCCGTTTCCGCGACATCCAAACCGACTTCGACAGGATCCCAAGCGTCAGTTTCGCGAAGAATATCGACACCGCAAACAACAGCGAATGCCAGTGCAGGCAACGCAATCACAACAATATTTCGCTTGCCCAAGATTCCCTCCGCGCTCGCGCGAGAAATTATGATGGAATTTGTCTCACTGGTCTATCCGCCTAATGCGATAAGCCCTGCTTTGCATCATTCAGTGGATCGACCCGTCGATCTCTGGGCTGCTTTGAGAGTCATGCAAATCCGCATTCTCTCATCAAGGGCAGATGGTCATGCGACAAACCTGTATCTGTCTCGTCGCTTCGTTCAAGCACAGTGGTCACGACTGCAACGATCAACCCGAACGATCCGGACTGCGTATTCGAAACGCAAAGGCCAGGCCTTATGTGTTCAAACAACTTATGTCGGTCTTATCCTTGGGCTTTGCGCTATTGGCTACCCAAAGCCGGGCGAATGACAGGCTGGTCGAAGTCGGCGATTTCTTCCATCAATACGCGCAGATTGCTGCCATAGGATATACGCATATGAACCATGGCATCGAAGGTTCGGTCGGTTGCCTTGCAGGCAGCATAGCGAACAATGAGGCTACTTTATTTCTTAAGAAAAAGTTCAATCAACGACGGCCAAACGGGGGTGGCCATGGCATGCCGTCAGGACATACCTCGCGCGTGGCGTCTTCATTCGGTTGCATGCTTGGACAAGAAGGCTGGACAACGCCGACACTTGCATTCGGCGCTGCAACCCTCATCACCGCCTATTCCCGGGTCGAGGGCGATTATCACACGCCCAAACAGGTGTTCGTCGGCGCGGTCCTCGGCACCACATTTGGCTATCTCGGCACACAACATCTGTATGTCGCACCGAATGAAATCCAGATGACAATTCCACTCGGGGGACATGTCGCAACAGGCCCAGAGGTTTCCGCAAATGCCCGCAAGAGCCTGATCGCTTTTGCCAACAACCGCTAAGATGGGGAACAGCCGCCACGTAGCTTGACTGGACCTACCGAAACATCCCCGGCCTTGCATCCATCCACGCACCACCCGCCTTCGCGGACGCAACTGCTGTATGCACTGCCGCCATGGACCGCACGCCTGCGGCTGCGTTTGGCAGACCGTCGCGGGTCTCGCCCCGAATTGCGTCGGCCAGATCGCAATAGATGTTGGCGACGGCCAGCGGAAATCCTTCGGGGTGCGCAATCGACACGCGGGACAGGCGCTGCGCGTCTTCATGAAGCCCGCCTTCGCCCTTTTCGATGATCTGGGTGCGGCCTTTGACGGGGGTATAGATCAGCTGGTTGGGCTGTTCTGAAAACCACTTCAGCCCGCCGGTTTCCCCGAAGACCTGGATTTCAAACCCGTGCTGGCGACCAATCGCGACGGACGATGTCCAAAGCCGCCCGACGGTCCCGCCCGACATGCGGAAATTGACCATCGCGTCGTCTTCCAATTCGCGGCTTGGGATCGTTGATGCGAAATCGGCGGACAGCGTTTCGACCTCATCATCACAGATGAAGCTCGCCATGTGCAGCGCGTGGATGCCGCAATCGGCGAACTGCCCCGACACGCCTGCCATCGCAGGATCATAGCGCCAGCGCACGCGCGGATTGTCCGCATCTGTCGCGTCACCATGATGGCCGTGGCTGAAGGCGGTGACGACAAGACGCACCTTGCCGATCTCGCCCGCACGGACCATGGCGCGCGCCTGACGCACCATCGGATAAGCGGAATAGCAGTAATTGACAGCGCAGATCTTGCCGGTCTTTTCGGCAACGCGGACGATCTCTTCGCCTTCCTCTACGGTCATGGTCATCGGCTTTTCGCACAGCACGTTGAACCCGGCTTCAAGGAAGGCTTTGGTGATCTCGAAGTGGGTGGCGTTAGGGGTCGCGACCGTGACCAGATCAACCTTGTCATCGCGCGCCTTTTCGCCGTCCAGCATTTCGCGCCAGTCGCCATAGGCCCGATCCGGCGCGATCCCAAGCCGCTGCGCATAGGCGCGGCCCGCCTCGGCACGGTGATCCAGCGCACCGGCCGTGAATGCGAACAGCCCGTCGGCTTGCGCGCCAAGACGGTGGGCGGGGCCGATCTGGCTCCCTTCGCCGCCGCCGATCATCCCCCAGTTCAGTTTTGCCATATCGCTGTCTTTCACAATTGCGGTGCACGCGCTGTGCACGTCCGGTGTACGGGGTGTGCCACCCTAAAATCCGATGGATTGCAGGTAGGCGCGGTTCGCTTTCGCATCCTCAAGCGGGGTGCCGGGCAGGGACGGGTCGCAGTCCTGTTCTACCGTGCACCACCCTTCAAATCCGTGGTCCAGCAGCACCTGACGAACAGCCGGAAAATCAACGTCGCCCTTGCCCAGATTGCAGAAGATGCCTTGCCCGCAGGCCTTGTAGAAATCGGTCCGCTTTTCCACGACGTCCGCTTTGACGGCCGGGTCTATGTCTTTGAAATGCATATAGGAAATACGGTCCATATGCCGCTTCATAAAGGCAACGGGATCATAGCCCGCATAGGAATGATGCCCCGTGTCAAAGCAGATTTTCAAGATGTCCTCATCGACCTCGTCCAGCAGACGTTCCAGTTCCGGCTCAAAGTCCAGAAAGCCCGCGGCATGGGCGTGGATGCCCACGGTCAGCCCGTATTCCTCGGCCCCCATTCTGGCGATGGTGGCGATCCGGTCGCGAAAGGCCGCCCATTCGGCGGTTTCCATCTGCTCGGCCTCATCTGCACGCCCTGCAGTGGGTGCGCGCCGGGGCGAAATACTGTCAATCAAAACAAGGTGTTGCGCGCCATGCGCGATCAAGGCTTTGCAGGTCCGCACGGATGCATCCAGCACCTCGTCCCATTTGTCTGCATCGTGAAACGGGCGGAAAACGACGCCCCCGATAATCGCCAGATCCCGATCTGCCAATGCTGGCGCAAGCACTGCAGGATCCTCCGGCATATAGCCGATCGGGCCCAGTTCGATCCCCTTGTAACCCGCCGCCGCGCATTGATCCAAAACCGACTGCCACGTCGGATAAGAAGGATCGGAGGCAAATTCGATGCCCCAGGAACATGGGGCGTTGCCGATCTTGATCGTCATATATGTGGCTTTCCAAGTTAAACGTCTGCGACGTTGATCCAAGATTTTGTTGTGGCCGATGCCATGGCGGCGGCGATGATCTGGTTGACCAGCATCCCGTCCCTGAACGTCGGCCAGACCTCTTTGCGGGTGGCGATGGCCTGCAAAAAATCGCGCGCCTCGATGATGATCTGATCCTGATAACCGGTGCCATGGCCGGGTCCCTGGCAAAAGGGTGCATAGTCCGGATGGGCAGGGCCGGTCAGGATCTTGCGAAACCCGCGCGTCGCTTCGGGTTCGTCCATCTGATAAAGCCAGAGCGCGTTCTGGTCTTCCTGATCAAAACGGATCGCCCCTTTGGTTCCTGTGATTTCATAGGCATAGCCCATCTTGCGGCCATGCGCGACGCGGCTGAAGAACAGATGCCCCATTGCCCCATTTTCAAAACGGCACATGAACTGGCCTTGGTCGTCATTCGTCACGGCCCCGCCGGGGCGGTCCTTGTGGACGGTCTCGACCTCGGCGCAAAGCGACGTGATTGGGCCGACAAGCGCCAGCGCGCCGTTCACCATGTGCGGTGCCAGATCGCCCATACAGCCGTTCGCATCACCGTGCGCGCGCCATGTGGGAGGCAATGACGGGTCGGCGTAGAAATCTTCGGTGTGTTCGCCGCGAAACCAGATCACATCGCCAATTGCGCCGTCGGCGACAAGCTGACGGGCGAACTGGCTGGCGGGGGTGCGGATATAGTTGAAGCCGGTCATGCTGATCTGACCTTGGGCGGCGGCAACCATCGCGCGACTGTCTTCAAGCGAGGCACCCAGCGGCTTTTCACAAAAGACGGGTTTGTTCAGCGCGAAAGCGGCCTCGGCAATCGCGCGATGCGTTTCCTGTGGCGAGGCGATGATGATCGCCTCGACCCTGGGGTCATCGACCAATGTACGCCAGTCATCGCAGGCACGGGCAAAGCCATAAGCTGCGCGATATTTTTCGGCTGATGCCAGATTTGTCGCGCAGACCATTTCAAGGCGCGGGCGCAGCGCGGTGTCAAAAACCGCCCCGACCGCGGACATCGCAACGGCGTGGGCTTTGCCCATGTAGCCGCCACCGATGATGCCGATCCCGATTTCCGTCATGGTCTGGCTTTCGTCTGAAAAGAGTTTGCAACCGGTTGCAAAATGAGTAACCTCAGATTCGAAATCGCGCAAGCGGCAATCGCTGCCACGGCGCAATTGGGAAAGACAACGACTCATGACGGACCGCACCATTCGGCTGACAACGGCGCAGGCGATCATCAGGTATCTGGACGCACAATTCATCGTCATTGACGGTGAAGAACGGCGGGTGTGCGGCGGCGGTTTCGGCATATTCGGACATGGCAATGTCACCTGTCTGGGTGAGGCGCTGTATGACACGCGCGAAACGCTGCCGCTTTATCGCGGGCAGAACGAACAAAGCATGGGCTTTGCTGCGGCGGGCTATGCCAAGCAGTGGTTGCGCCAACGATTTATGTTTTGCACGGCAAGTGCCGGTCCGGGAACGGCCAACCTGCTGACATCTGCAGCGCTGGCGCATGCCAACCGCCTGCCGATGCTGCTGCTTTGCGGCGATGCCTATATCACCCGTTTGCCTGATCCGGTGCTTCAGCAGCTTGAACACTTTGGTAACCCGACGCTTGGCGTGAACGACGCCTTCAAGGCTGTGTCCCGGTTCTGGGACCGCATCACCCATCCCGCACAGGTCTTGCAGTCATTGCCTGCCGCATTGGCGACAATGCTGGACCCGGCAGATTGCGGGCCTGCCTTTATCGGCCTGCCGCAGGACGTGCAGGGGTGGGCTTATGACTATCCTGAATCTTTCTTTGAAAAGCGCGTGCACCGCATCCGGCGTCAGTCACCTGACCCTGCCGAGATTGCCGACGCTGCAGCGCTTCTTGCCACGGCAAAGCGCCCGATGCTGATCGCTGGTGGCGGCGTGCAGTATTCCGGCGCGGTGGGCGAACTCACGGCATTCGCGGAAAAGCACAATATCCCCGTTGTCGAAACCATCGCCGGGCGCGCCAATCTGGTCCAGGGCCATCCGCTGAACATCGGTCCCGTCGGTGTAACAGGATCCGACAGTGCCAATGCCATCGCCGAAAAGGCCGATGTGATCCTTGCGGTCGGGACGCGGCTTCAGGATTTCACGACCGGGTCGTGGACCGCATTCGCCCATGATGCGCGCATCATCGGGCTGAACGTCGGGCGTCACGATGCGATGAAGCATCTGTCACTGCCGGTTGTGGGCGATGCGAAAGTCGCGCTTGATGCGCTGTCAACGGCGCTCGACTATCGCGCACCGTCCGACTGGGTCGATTTCGCACAAGGCGAACGCGCGACTTGGATCGCCTATACCGACAAGATCACGACGCCGGGCAACGGCCCGAATTCCTATTGTCAGGCCATTCGCGCGGTCAACGATCTTTGCGATCCGCGCGACCGGGTCGTCGCCGCCGCGGGTGGCCTGCCCGCCGAGGTCACCGCGCATTGGCAGACCAAAGAAGTCGGCACCGTCGATGTCGAGTTTGGTTTTTCCTGCATGGGCTACGAAATTGCGGGTGGATGGGGCGCACGGATTGCACAATGCGAACGCGAGCCGGATCAGGACACCATCGTTTTCACCGGCGACGGGTCATACCTGATGCTGAATTCCGATATCTATTCATCGGTCCTGACGAACCGCAAACTGATCATCTGCGTCCTTGATAACGGCGGTTTCGCCGTCATCAACAAGCTGCAGAACAACACAGGCAACGAAAGTTTCAACAACCTGATCGCAGATACGCCAACCGTCGATGAACCTTTCGCCGTCGATTTCGTGGCCCATGCCGCCGCGATGGGGGCAAATGCGGAAATGGTGTCCAACCCTGTCGAACTGGGGGCGGCGTTCAAACGCGCGAAAGCGGCTGACAAGACATCCGTGATCGTCATGAATGTCGATGCCTATGACGGCTGGACGACACAGGGCCACACATGGTGGGAAGTCGGCACGCCCCATGTCACCGAGAACCCGAAGGTCGCTGAAAAGCACACGGAAACCGAAGCCTCACGCGTGAAGCAGCGGAAAGGCGTCTGATGGACGTTCTGGGGGGCATCAAAAAGAACCGTTTCGTGATTGTCGGGCGTGTCGGCATGGACCTGTTCCCGCCGCCGGGCATCGCGACCGAGGATGCCGCGATGTTTACCGCCGATATGGGCGGATCATCGGCCAACACGGCTGCGGGGATTGTGAAACTGGGCGGGCAGGCGGCCCTTGTGACCCGCGTGTCCGACGATGCGGTCGGGCGGTTTTGCGTCAACAAGCTGCATCATTACAAGGTCGATACGACCTATATCACTCCCGTCGGTGGCGAAGCGCGCAACTCGCTCGCCCTTTATGAAAGCCGCGTGGAAGGGCACCAATCGGTGATCTATCGCAACGGCGCTGCTGATTTCGAGATGACCGTCGCAGATGTCGAAGCCGTCGATTACAGCCAGTTCGGCGCTTTGGTGACCGCTGGCACGGTTTTCGCAGCAGAGCCTTCGCGCGGGGCGGCGTTTCGCGCATTCGAACTGGCCCGCGCGGCCGGTCTGCCGATTATCTTTGATGTGGATTACCGCCCTTACAGCTGGCCCTCTGCCGCCGTCGCCGAAGACGTGCTGTCGCGCGCCGGGGCCATGTCGGATGTGATCGTCGGCAATGACGATGAATTCGGCTTTATGGCGGGGGGCAAGGACAAGGGCCGCGCCAAGGCCCGCGCGCTGGCCGAAGACGGGGCGCGCATTGTTGTCTACAAGATGGGCGAACGGGGTGCTGTGACCTTTGCCGACGGCGCGGAAATTGCGACCGGGATCTATCCGGTCACGGCTTTGAAACCCACAGGCGCGGGCGACAGTTTCATGGCCGGTTTCTTGACGGGGATCGCCGATGGCTTGTCCCTGAAAGAAGCGATCTTGCGCGGCTCTGCCTGCGCGGCAATCGTCGTGGCCAAGCCCGGATGCGCCCCTGCGATGCCCTATCCATCCGATTTGAACGAATTCCTGGCCGCCCATGACGGCCCGACCGAAGCTGCCTAAAGGATTTTTCCGATGCATATTCCGCCGCATGACAACCAGAACAAGCCGATTGTGGATGCCGACGATCCGACGGTGCCGCTGAACTATCTCAACATCGTCAACCTGAAGGCAGGAGAGGCGTTCGACTATCAGGTGCCCGGCTATGAAACCTGCATCGTGCCAGCGACCGGAACGATCGATGTCGATGTCGAAGGGGTTGGTTTTGCCGATCTTGGCGGGCGCGGCGTTGATGTCTGGGATGGAGAGCCGGAAGGCGTTTATGTGCCCGTCGGGGCAAAGGCAACGATCGTTGCCAAGACCGACACCGAAACCTTTATCGCAGGGGCGCGCTACGACAAGGTGCTCGATCCGTTCGATGTGCGCAGCGACGAACTCGACCTTGTGCAATACGGGTCTGATGACACGAAAACCCATCGCAAGATCAAGCATATCCTTGGGCAGAAACAGCACGACAAAGTCGGCCGTCTTCTGGTGAGCGAGCTGTTCACCGTCGGGCAGGGCGGTTGGTCGGGCTTTCCGGCGCACAAGCATGACACCGACAACCTGCCGCATGAAACGCGGCATGATGAAACATACAACTTCCGCTTTCGGCCGAACCACGGCTCTGGCGTTCAGATCCTGCAACGCGAGGAAGGCGTGCCCGGCGATGCCTATCAATTGATGGACCGCTCTACGATCCTGATCGACAAGGGCTATCATGCCTGTGCCGTGATGCCGGGTTATGAAATGTATTACTTCACGATCCTTGGCGGTCTCAGCCAGCGCAGTCTGGTCCAGTATTTCCAGCCCACGCATGCCTATCAGATCGAAACGATCCCCGGCATCAAGGATATGATCGCGAAATTCAAATGACCCTGGCGACTTTGGCAGAAGTGCTGCAGCCCGCGCTGAAGCAAGGCTACGCTGTCGCGGGCCTTGTCACCCTTGGATGGGAAGACATGCGCGCCTATGTTGCCGCCGCCGAGGCTGAAGGGGCACCTGTCATTCTGCAGGCCGGACCTGGCTGCCGTGCGCATACGCCGTTGCCTGTGCTGGGGGCCATGTTCCGCTATCTGGGCGAACGGGCCGCGGTGCCGGTGGTGGCGCATCTCGACCACGGCTACACGCTGGAAGAATGCAAAGAGGCAATCGACAGCGGCTTTACCTCTGTCATGTTTGACGGGTCGCGCAAACCTTTGGCGCAAAACATCGCGGAAACGGCCGAAATTGTTGCGCTGGCCCATGCTGCGGGCGTGTCCTGCGAGGGCGAGATCGGGTTCGTCGGCTACGCAGGCGGCGCTGATTCCGATGGAACGATCCCCGAAGAAGCAGCGCAATTCGCCCGTGACACCGGTGTCGATGCAATGGCTGTGTCAGTGGGCAACGTGCATCTGCAAACCGACGCGTCGGGCGGGCTGGACGAGGCGCGCATTGGCCAGATCGCCGCGCTGACAGATGTGCCACTTGTCATCCATGGCGGTTCGGGTGTTCCGGCTGCGCAACGTGCCGCACTGGCCCGCCAAACCCCGATCTGCAAATTCAACATCGGGACCGAATTGCGGATGGCCTTCGGGACAGCGCTGCGCAACGCCGTGAATTCCGATCCCGACCGGTTTGATCGGGTCGAAATACTGAAGGATACACATGACCCGCTGGTTGCAGCGACGCGGCAGGTCATCCGTGCATTCGGTGCGCCCAGACAGGAGAGCAGGGCATGATCGGAATTGGTTTGCTTGGCTGCGGGCGGATTGGTCAAGTACATGCGGCGTCCATCACGCGTTTGCCGGATGCACGGCTTGTTGCTGTGGCTGACTTTCTTCATGAAACGGCAGACGCCTTGGCGATCAAGACTGATGCAATTTCGCAAAGTTCTGACGCGGTCATTGCAAACCCGGATGTTGATGCGGTTGTCATCGGCACCCCGACGGATACGCATTACGATCTGATCCACGCTGCGGCCCGCGCGGGCAAAGCGATTTTCTGCGAGAAACCAGTCGATATGTCAGCCGATCGCATCCGCGAGTGCATGGACGTGGTGACAGAGAATGCGGTGCCTTTCATGACGGCTTTCAATCGCCGCTTTGATACGAATTTTTCAGATATTCAGGCCCGCATTGGGGCCGGAGAAATTGGCGATGTCGAAATCGTAACGATCCTGTCCCGCGATCCATCCCCGCCGCCGGTATCCTATATCAAAAGTTCGGGCGGCATATTCCGTGACATGATGATCCACGATCTTGATATGGCCCGTTTTCTGCTGGGCGAGGAACCGCTGCAGGTCTTTGCTGTCGGTTCTGCGCTTGTTGATCCCGCAATCGGGGCGGCGGGCGATGTGGATACGGCGGCTGTGACCCTGACAACGGCGTCCGGCAAGATATGCCAGATATCCAATTCACGCCGCGCGACCTATGGCTATGACCAGCGGGTCGAAGTGCACGGGTCCAAAGGTATGTTGCGGGCCGAAAACAAGCTGGAAAACGCTGTCGAAGTGGCGACGGCCCAAGGTTTCCGGCGCGCGCCCACGCTGAACTTTTTTCTGGAACGTTATGAGGATGCCTATTTCAGCGAAATCGCACAGTTCGTTGCCGCATTGCGCGACAAGGCCCCGATGTCACCCGACATCACCGACGGGTTGCGCGCGCAGCTTTTGGCTGATGCCGCGACGCGGTCATGGGAAACGGGTGCCCCTGTCGCCGTCTAGACCTCGGCCACACGCGGTGCCCGCCACAGGCTGCCGAACAGTACAAGAAATGAAAGGCCGCTGGTTATTGCAAGTGCGATGATCCACCATGCCCCGACTGCCCAGATTTGTGACAGCGCGTAAATCGTGGCAAATGCGGTTGCGAAGAAGGCAAGCCATGCCAGACTGCGCCAGCCGCGCCGCATCCCGGCCATAAGAGCCAGAAAAACCGCCGCGAACGGCAAAAGCGGCATCGGTTGCGCAACGAACCCGCCGTAGATCATGATCAGCGCGCTGACGAACATTAGCAGGGCCGCAAGGCTGTATGGTTTTGACATGGCAGACACTTTCTAGGCGAAGTCGATGAATTTGTTGAACGGCATTTCGCGCAAACGCTGCCCAGTCGCCGCGAAAATCGCATTGGCAAGCGCTGCGGGCGCAGGTGGCACACCGGGTTCACCTGCGCCACGGATCATGTCGGCGTTTTCAAGCGCCTTGACCGCGACGTCGGGGCACTGGAACATCCGCATGGCGTCGTGCGTGTAAAAGTTTTCCTGCTCGGCGATGCCATCCGCATAGGTGATTTCGGCATTGATCGCATGGCCCAGACCCCAGATTGCGCCGCCCGAAAGCTGGCTTTCAAGGTTCACGGGGTCGATGATCTGGCCCACATCCGCGACGACATAAACCTTGTCGAGTTTGATGCCACGATCCGTCATCGTGACCTCGACCACTTCCGCTGTCGGCACGCCGAAGGATTCGACAATGGCGATGCCACGTCCACGGTTTTCGCCCATGTCGCTGCCCCAATTCGACATCTCGCCGATCGTTTCCAGCACCGCGCGGTGGACCGGGTGGTTGCACAGCCGCAGACGCTCTTCCAGCGGGTCGGCACCGGCGGCGTGGATCATCTCGTCAAGAAAACTTTCCGCAAAGAAACCCGCCGTCGAAGCCCCGACAGACCGCCAGGAACTGATCGGCGCAAGTTCCGGCACGCGGTAGCCGCGCACCCGCAGATGCGGAATGGCATACGGCATATTCCACGCCCCTGACACGATCTGCATGTCCGGACCGGGAACCGCCTGACCCATCCGCCCGCCTTGCGAAGCAACAGGCGAAGGCGTTGCGATATCAAGCGCCCAACTGTCGACCTTGCCGTCCTTGATCGCGCCTCTGGATCGCGACATGCCGATCTGGCGTGTGAAATCCTGCGCGAAATCCTCTTCGCGGCTGAAGGTCAGTTTGACGGGGGTTCCCAGCAATTGTTTGGCGATTTCGGTGGCCAGCGTGATGTTTTCGAATTCAAGGCGGTGGCCGAAGCTGCCGCCGATCATCTGGTTGTGAAAGACGACATTCTCAATCGGGCAACCGACGATATCGGCGACTTTCATCGTCAAAAAACCGGGGAGTTGGTGTCCTGCCCAGACCTCGGCCCCGTTCTCATCCACGCGGACAATGGCACCGATCGGTTCCAATGGCTGGTGCGCGACATAAGGGGCGCGATATTCCGCTTCGATCACGGTTACATCCGTCAATGCACTGTCCACATCGCCATCGGCCCGCCATTCCTTGTCGAGCCGGTCGTCCGTAAAGCTGGCCGCGACTGCCTGCCAGTGATCGTCCTGTTCTGCAGGGTATGGGGCTGGTCCCCAGTCAAAATCAATCGCATTCACCGCCGTAATCGCGCGCCAGGTATTGTTGGCGATGACCGCTGCGCCGTTTGCCAAGGGAATAACCTGCGACACACCACGCATGCCTTCGGCGGCAGTGGCGTCATAACCGTTCATCGCGCCCCCCTTACGCGGATTCATGCGTACGGCGGCGTGAACCATGCCGTCGACTTTCAGGTCGATTCCGTAGGTTTCAGTACCGGTCGATTTGGCAACGGAATCCGTGCGCTGCATCGGCTTGCCCAGCAGGCGCCATGTGCCGGGATCACGCAAGGTGACGTCCTTCACGGGTTCGATCTGTGCCGCCTGCGCGGCAAGGCTTTGATATGTGAGCGCAGTACCATCAGGTAATTGCACCGCTCCGCCAGCGGTGGTCAGTTCCGCGACAGGCACACCGCTTTGGGCGGATGCGGCCAGTTTCAGCGTTTCGCGGGCGACAGCCCCGGCGGTGCGCAGTTTGACATACTGGTCGGGCATTGACGTCGATCCGCCGGTGCCTTGCAGGCCCAGCAACTTGAGCGCATCCGCCGCGAGCCCGCGCATGGTCTGCGCCGGCAGAGACCGGTCAAACGACATGAATGGCACCGCTTCGGCTGCAAAGCCTGCGTTATAATACGCAGGGTCAGGGTGCCCGAAGCTGAGCGTGACCTGATCAAGATCGACATCGAGTTCTTCGGCAATGAGGGCGGCCTGTGCCGATTGCACACCCTGGCCGCTGTCGGCGTGGTTCACGATCAGGGTGATCGTTTCATCCGTGATCTTGACGAAAGGATTGAACGACGCCTCGCCGTCGCCAAGGTCGGCAAGCAGGGGGTTATCGTAGGGTTTGTTGGCCGCGAACGTGCCGAAGGCGACGCCGCCCAGAACGGCGGTCGACCCGATCAGGAATGTGCGGCGGGAAATGGTGCGCAAACGTCCCATAATCAGGCCCCCTTCATCTTGGTTGCAGCGGTCTTGATCGCGGCGCGAATGCGCGGGTAGGTGCCACAGCGGCAAAGATTGCCGCTCATCACGTCGTCAATGTCCTGATCGGTTGGATTAGGGGTGGTGGTCAAAAGGTCGGCGGCCTGCATGATCTGGCCGGACTGGCAATAACCGCATTGGGCCACCTGATGATCGACCCATGCTTCTTGCAAGGCGTGCATGGCATCCGGCGTGCCCAGACCTTCGATGGTTGTCACGCGCGCACCTTCAAGAGATCCGGCAGGGATCTGGCAACTGCGCACAGCGATACCATCAAGGTGAACAGTGCAGGCCCCGCATTGGGCGATGCCGCAGCCATATTTCGGCCCCGTAATGCCAAGTTCGTCGCGCAGCACCCAAAGCAGCGGCATGTCGTCCTCGACATCCACCTCGTGTGTTTGACCGTTCACCGTGAATTGCATTCGCCGCTCCGAGATATACTGTTGGACATTTTCCGTATAATTGTCCAATCTAACCCGACACGTCAAGAAGTCGAATACGTAATGAGTGATCGCACAACGCAATTGGTCGAAGCTGCACTGCGCGTTTTCATGCGCTATGGAGTTGGCAAGACCACCATGAATGACATTGCCAATGAGGCAGGCGTCGCACGGCAAACGCTGTACAACAGCTATGGCAGTAAAGAGGACATCTTGCGTGGTGCCGTCCGTCACGTGATTGCAAAGACATTCAAAGAGGTGACGACCGCCTGGGCCGAAGTGCCGACGCTGGCTGAAAAGCTGGACCTCTACTTTGAGATCGGCCCCCTGAGATGGTATGACATCGCGACCGGGTCTGCCGAAGGTGCGGAACTGCTGGACGGGATTCACGAGGTCGCGCAAGAAGAACTGCGCATTGCCGCGCGGGAATGGGATGCGTTGTTCACCGACGCGGTGCGTGCGGCGGATGGCCCTGACCCGGAAACGCTTGGCCCCTACATCAATGCGATGAGCACGAACGCAAAGTACAATGTTGCCGATCGGCAAACACTCGAAATGCGGCTGAAGGTGCTGAAGCAATCGGTGCTGGCGCTGATGGGCACCCAGAAATAGACATATTCCCTTCGAAAATCGCGCCTCACCTGGACGCAGGACGCGACACTGCGGCGAACGGGCAACGACACCGGCACGTTCATATTGAAACAGAGCTGTTACAGAGGAAGGTTTTGGTGGAGCCTAGGGGAGTCGAACCCCTGACCTCTTGCATGCCATGCAAGCGCTCTCCCAACTGAGCTAAGGCCCCAAGCCGTGCTGCGTTCTAGGCAGCAGCGCGGGCAGGATCAAGTGAAAAGATCGTGCCCGCCCTGAAAATCAATCGTCGTCTGTCGTGGCGACGTCGGCAAGTTCGTCAAGCGAAACGGTATCGTCGTCGTCGTCATCTTCAAGCACATCATCGCCAAGATCGACATCTTCATCATCGTCGTCGTCAAGGACCAGATCATCTTCTTCTGCGACCTCTTCCATCTTTTTGGACTGCGCGTCTGCGGCGTCGGCCTGCATGGTGCGGGTCTTGCCGGTTTCGATCTGGACTTCGTTCCCGGTGTACGGGCTGATGACGGGGGTCGCGTTCAAATCATAGAAACGCTTGCCGGTTTCCGGGCAAAGGCGCTTTGTGCCCCATTCTTCCTTCGGCATGGTGTGTCCCTTCAAATAATCTGTCTACGCTTGCAGTGGATCGTCGCCAACTGCCATAAGCGGGGGGTGGTGTCAAAGCCTTTGACACGTTGCATTTGTGAAGGGTTCATATGGGCCGTCAACTGACGATTGGCAACCCCCCGATTGACGTGGAATTGCGCCGTTCTGCAAGGGCACGGCGCCTGTCGCTGCGCGTATCGCGGCTGGATGGCAGGGTCACGCTGACCATCCCCAAACGTGGCTCTGAACGCGAAGCCATCGGGTTTTTGCGCGAACGTGAGTCGTGGCTGCGCGGCCATGTTGGCGCGGTCGCACCAATCACTGAGGTACGCATCGGTGCAAGTATTCCAATCGCGGGGCAGTTGGTGCCGATCCACGCAGGGCAGGGGCGGCGTGCTGTTTTGAAGGATGGCGTTCTGCTGGCCCCTGCCACAGATACCGGGCGGCGGGTGCAGGCGTTTTTGAAACTGCTGGCACGCGACCGTTTGGCCGCAGCCTCTGACACTTACGCCGCCGCGGTGGGTAAGCCTTACGACACAATATCGCTGCGCGACACGCGCTCTCGCTGGGGGTCGTGTTCGTCACGCGGCGGTTTGATGTATTCATGGCGGCTGGTCATGGCCCCGCCTGCCGTGCTGGATTACGTTGCGGCGCATGAATGCGCGCATCTGGTCGAGATGAACCATTCGTCAGCCTTCTGGTCGGTCGTTGCGGGTTTGATGCCGGACTATGCGCAGCACCGCGCGTGGCTGCGCGAAAACGGGGACCAGTTGCATCGGGTTTCATTTGACGGCTAGCTGCTTTGTGATCACAAAGACGATATGCTGATCCAGACCCGCACATCCGATCCTGTTGGTGCCGCGCATGACCGTGTCTACCGCGCCTTGCGCTCGCGCATCATGCACGGCGAAATTGCGCCCGGTGCAGCGCTGACCCTGCGCGGGATCGGCAAGGAATTCGGCGTGTCCATGACACCCGCGCGCGAAGCGGCCCGACGGCTTGTCGCGGAAGGGGCCTTGTTTCTGTCTTCGTCCGGGCGCGTTTCGACGCCGGAACTGTCCAATGAGCGGATCGAGGAGCTGGCGACGCTTCGTGCGATGCTGGAACCGGAACTGGCTTCGCGGGCCTTGCCGCGTGCGCATTTTGCGCTGATCGAAAGGCTTGAGGCCATCAACACCAATGTCGCGCAGGCTGTCGCCCGGCATGACGCCACGGCCTATATCCGCGCGAACCTCGATTTTCACCGCACGCTCTATCTGCGCGCGCAGGCCCCGGCGATGCTGGCGATGGCGGAAACGGTCTGGCTACAACTCGGGCCAACGATGCGGATGCTTTACGGACGGCTGAACCGCAAGGAACCCCCATATCACCACAAGCTGATCCTTGGTGCGCTGAAGGCCGGTGACGATCCGGGCTTGCGGCTTGCCGTTCGGGCCGACGCAACCCAAGGGCTGCGCATGCTGAAAGGGTGACGGTGGCTGTTTGCTGGCGCTAGAACGTAATGTCGTTCTTCAGCGCATAGCCGGCGAAAAAGAAGGTCTGCAGGACAGCGAAGGACACAAGCTGGAACAGAAACCACTGCGTTTCGAAAATTACCAGTGAGAACACCGTCCCTGATCCCGCAAACATGAATGCACCGATCGTCAGGGCCACGCCGGTCAGGACCGTATCGCGCCAAAGCAGTCCCGTACCCGTCAGATTCATCAAGCGGGGGTAAGCCCAGAAATAGGCATACCCCAGCAGGACAAGGTTGATGGCGATGATCTTGGCTTCGGGTGTCATCACATGTGGATCGGGCCGTCGCCGCAGGCAAGTGCGGCTTCGCGGACGGCTTCGGAATAGGTGGGGTGGGCGTGGCAGGTGCGCGCCAGATCTTCTGCTGCCGCCCCGAATTCCATCGCGACGCAGATTTCATGGATCAGATCGCCAGCCATCGGGCCGATGATATGCGCGCCCAGAATGCGGTCGGTTTCCTTGTCGGCAAGGATCTTGACGAACCCGTCGCCTGCGAAATTGGCTTTGGCACGGGCGTTGCCCATGAAGCTGAACTTGCCAACTTTGTAGGCGCGACCTGCTTCCTTCAGCGTTTCTTCGGTTTCGCCCACACTGCCCACCTCGGGGTGGGTGTAGATGACGCCGGGGATCACGCCATAATTGACGTGCGGGTGCTGTCCGGCGATGCCTTCGGCGCAGGCCATGCCTTCGTCTTCGGCCTTATGCGCCAGCATTGGTCCGGCGATGGCGTCGCCGATGGCGTAGATGCCGTCAACGTTTGTGCGATAGTGATCGTCGGTCTTGATCTGGCCGCGGTCGGTCATCTCGACGCCAAGCTCTGCAAGGCCCAATCCATCAGTATAAGGGCGGCGGCCTGTGGCCAGCAGGACGGTGTCGGCTGTCAGTGTGTGTTCGCTGTCGTCCTTGCGCAGCTTGTAGCTGACGGTCGCCTTGTTGCCCTTCTTGGTGGCGGATTGAACGGCCGCACCGAGGATGAACTTAAGTCCTTGCTTTGTCAGCATCTTCTGGAACTGACGTGCGGTTTCGGCGTCCTGACCGGGGGTGATGTGATCAAGGTATTCGATCACCGTCACCTCGGCCCCGAGACGGGCGTAGACCGACCCGAGCTCCAGACCGATTACACCGGCCCCGATCACTATCATCTGCTTTGGCACCTTGGGCAGGGTCAGCGCGCCGGTAGAGGATACGATTGTCTTTTCATCAACCTCGACGCCTTTCAGCGGAGAGACCTCGGACCCGGTCGCGACGATGATGTGCTTGGCGTCGTGGACGTCGTCACCGACTTTCACTTTTCCGGCCTCGGGGATGCTGCCCCAGCCCTTGATCCAGTCAATTTTGTTCTTTTTGAACAAAAACTCGATCCCGCCGGTGTTCTGCCCGATGGTGTCGTCCTTGTATTGCAGCATCTGTTTCCAGTCCACCGACGGAGCCTTTCCCTTTAGGCCCATGGTCCCGAAATTGTGCTGCGCCTCGTGCAACATATGCGTTGCGTGCAACAACGCCTTGGACGGGATGCAGCCGACGTTCAGGCAGGTGCCGCCCAGGGTTTCGCGCCCTTCGACGACAGCGGTTTTCAGGCCCAATTGGGCCGCGCGGATCGCACCGACATAGCCGCCGGGGCCGGAACCGATGAAGATGACGTCATATGCGGACATGGGGTGTCTCCTTGGGGTCATTTTGGGCGGTGACATGCGTGCACAATGCGTGCACCGGGCGTGCACCGCAATTATTCAAATCAGGGCTGACAGTAGCATCAGCATCGTCGCCGTAAACCCGACAAACCAGATGAATGATCGCCACGGGCTAAGCCCAAAGTAGTAGGCAGGAATGTAGAGAACGCGCGCGCCGAGATAGGCCCAGGCACACAGCGCCGAAAAACCGGTTCCCTTGTCGGCGAGCGTGATGACGACGACGGCGATGGTGAAAAGGATCAGCGCCTCGAAATGGTTGTCGAGCGCCCGAAAGAGTCGCCCCGTTCGCGCGCTGACCTGTTCGATCAGCGGCTTGCCCAGCCGTTCGGGATCGCGCGGTGAAGCCGTTTTGCCGGTGCCGAGTTCCATGTTGGCCGGAACCGCCATCAGGACGAACTGGACGCCTTGCAGCAAGCCCGCGAGGGTCAGGACGGTGAGTTCGGGGGTCATCTAGAAGGCCTGCAGGATCATGATCAGCAACCCGGCCATGGACGCAAACCATGTCACACTGCGCACCAATGGCACGCCGGATGCGTAGGCTGGCACATAAGCGACGCGTGCCCAGAAATAGAGTGCTGCCCCAAAAGCAGACGTGGTGTTCGCGGTGTCCGAGACGGTCAGCAACAGCGCGAGGGCAACAAAGGCCGGAAAGGTTTCAAGGTAGTTTGCAAGTGCGCGCTGGATGCGCCCCGCAATAACATTCTGGTCGCGTTTCTCATCCTGCGGCCCAAGCGCCCAGCCAAGCCCCTTGGACAGGTCAGAGAATGTTGCCTGTGCGAGCACATGCACAATGAGCAGGATAACGGCATAGAGGAGGTAGGTCAGTTCGGGTGTCATGTCATTCCTCGATCGTGATGGGCGTGCCGTTTGGCACCAGCGACCAGATGGTCTGCATGTCGGCATTGGTGACAGCGATGCAGCCGTTTGTCCAATCGACAAGGTGCTGCAAGGGGCCAAGAGCGCCCCAGCCGTTCAGCACGCCGTGGATCATGATATTTCCGCCAGGGGATACGTTGCGGTCGGTCGCTTGCGCGCGGTCGTCTTCGTTGGGGTAGGAGATGTGCAACGACAGATGCGCGATGGAGTTTTCGTTGCGCCAGTCGATTGTGTAGCTGCCCGTCGGCGTGCGCTCATCGCCCTCTTGCCGTTTGTGCCCTTCGGGCGCGCGGCCAAGTGCGATTTTGGTTTGGAAGATGGGTTCGCCTGCTTTCAAAAGCGTCAGCTTGCGGTCAGATTTGTCGACGTGGATCGCGTCGGCTTGTTCGGTTGTGGCCGCCATGGTGGGGGGCGTGCCAGAGCCGGTGCGGAGCATGATTTGGGTGTAGGCGACGGTGGCGAGGGTGAGGGCGAAAAGGCCAAAGAGGATGCGTTTCATGGGACTTGAATAGCCGTAATTGCGAGAAAAACGCCACGCACAAAAAATATCGCTGAAAAAATCGCAGGACCGGTCATCACCGATATGAATATCACAAAATTGTAACGGAAAACGGAACGTCCAGAATTCGTTGCTTGCGCTGAAGTATAGGCAACGGCAATTCCAATGAGCGTCGCTGAAATGCCCGCCAGAAAGAAAAACAGGGCGCTCTTGACCTTTGGAACTGACAATTCGAACGGCGCATGAGAAATATCGACGTTCCCAAGATAGGTCAGCAGAACCAAGAAAGCCCCACCATTCAGCGTAACCATTGTTCTGAAGGCAAGAAGGCTCAGGTCCTTAATGATCCCGTCTTGAATGGGTGTGGTGACCTGATCCTTGTTTGAAATCTTTTGCTCCTTAGAAGTCAAAGCACCTTGTTCCTTTGCAAAGCGAGCGGCTGCCCGTTCTAAAGCAAACGGGCAGCTCCTTGTCAGTCAAGAACCTACAAATCCATCAACAACCGCCGTGGATCCTCGAGCGCTTCTTTCACGCGCACAAGGAATGTCACTGCCCCTTTGCCGTCCACAATCCGGTGGTCGTAGGACAGGGCGAGGTACATCATGGGGCGGATCACGACTTCGCCGTTGATCGCCATAGGCCGGTCCTGGATCTTGTGCATGCCGAGGATGCCGGACTGTGGCGGGTTCAGGATCGGCGAGGACATGAGCGAGCCGTAGACGCCGCCGTTGGAGATCGTGAAGGTGCCGCCTTGCATTTCCGCCATCGACAGCTTGCCGTCGCGGGCCTTGGCCCCTTTTTCAGCGATGGCTTTTTCGATTTCAGCGAACGACATCGCGTCTGCGTCATTGATCACGGGCACGACAAGGCCCGTGGGCGTGCCTGCCGCGATGCCCATGTTAACGTAGGATTTATAGACGATTTCGGTGCCGTCGATTTCAGCGTTCACTTCGGGCACTTCTTTTAGCGCGTGGCAGCAGGCCTTGGTGAAGAAGGACATGAAGCCGAGTTTGACGCCGTGCTTCTTGAGGAACAGCTCTTTGTATTCGTTGCGCAATGCCATGACCTCGGTCATGTCGACCTCGTTATAAGTGGTGAGCATCGCGGCGGTGTTCTGGCTGTCTTTCAGGCGCTTGGCGATCGTCTGGCGCAGGCGGGTCATCTTGACCCGTTCTTCGCGTGCGGCCTGCTCGGCCGCAACCGGCGCGCGTGGGGCCGCAGCGGGTGCGGGTGCTGGTGCTGCCGCGCCTGACAGGGCTTTTAACACATCCTCTTTCATGACGCGCCCGTCCTTGCCGGTGCCTTGCACATCGGTCAGATCGTTTTCGGCCATCAGTTTCTTGGCAGATGGTGCGTCTTCGACATCCTTGCCCTTGGCGTCGGCTGGTGCCTTTGCGGGGGCCTCTTCCTTGTCTTCTTTCGTCTCACCGGCATCGACCTTGGGGGCTTCGGCCTTTGGTGCGGGTGCGGCGTCGCCTTCGGCGATCTGTGCCAGCAAGGCGTCAACACCGACGGTTTCGCCTTCGGCGGCCACGATTTCCGACAGGGTGCCTGCGACAGGGGATGGCACTTCGACAGTGACCTTGTCGGTTTCCAGCTCGCACAGCATTTCGTCGACAGCCACGCTGTCGCCGGGTTGCTTGAACCATGTGGCGACTGTCGCCTCTGTCACGGACTCGCCAAGGGTAGGGACGCGGACTTCGGTGCTCATTTCTTTGTTCCTTTGATCGTCAGCGCCTGATCGACGAGCGCTTCTTGTTGTGCTTTGTGCTGGCTGGCCAGACCCGTGGCGGGCGAGGCGGCAGCGGCGCGCCCGACGTAGACGGGCCGTGTGTGTTTGGCTTTGATGCGTGTCAGAACCCATTCGAGGTTTGGTTCCATGAAGGACCATGCCCCCTGGTTGCGCGGTTCTTCCTGACACCACACCATTTCGGCGTTCTTGAACCGTTCAAGTTCCTTGACGGAGGATTGCGCGGGGAACGGGTAATACTGCTCGTAGCGCAGGATGTAGACGTCATCGATGCCGCGTGCGTCGCGTTCTTCGAGCAGGTCGAAGTAGACCTTGCCCGAGCACATCACCACGCGCTTGATCTTGTCATCCGCGACGAGTTTCGTGTCCGAGTTCCCCTGCTGTGCGTCATCCCAGAGCACGCGGTGGAAGGATGATCCGGTCGTGAATTCTTCGGCCTTGGACACTGCCAGCTTGTGGCGCAGCAGTGATTTGGGCGTCATGATCACCAGCGGTTTGCGGAAATCGCGGTGGATCTGGCGCCGCAGCAGGTGGAAGTAGTTCGCAGGCGTTGTGCAGTTGGCCACGATCCAGTTATCACCGCCGCACATCGTCAGGAACCGTTCCAGACGCGCGGAGGAGTGTTCGGGCCCTTGTCCTTCGTATCCGTGGGGCAGCAGGCAGACCAGGCCCGACATGCGCAACCATTTGCTTTCGCCTGAAGAAATGAACTGGTCGAACATGATTTGTGCGCCGTTTGCGAAATCGCCGAACTGGGCTTCCCACAAGGTCAGCGCGTTGGGTTCGGCCAGCGAATAGCCGTATTCAAAACCCAGGACCGCATATTCGGACAGCATCGAGTCGATGACTTCGTAGTTGGCCTGACCGTCACGGATGTGATTGAGCGGGTAATGGCGGTCTTCGTTTTCCTGATTGATGAAGGCCGAATGGCGCTGACTGAACGTGCCGCGCGTGGCGTCCTGGCCCGACAGGCGCACAGGGAACCCTTCGGTGAGGAGTGAACCGAAGGCCAGCGCCTCGCCCGTGGCCCAATCGAACCCTTCACCGCTTTCAAACATCGTTTTCTTGGATTCGATCAGCCGCACCACGGTTTTATGGATCGGGAAGTTTTCGGGGATCGTTGTTAGCGCCTTGCCGATATCTTTCAGCGTGGACGCTTTGATTGCCGTCTTGCCGCGCTGGTACTTGTCCATTTCGCGTCTGTCGATGTGCGACCAGCGCCCGTCAAGCCAGTCCGCCTTGTTTGGCTTGTAGCTTTTGCCGGCGTCGAATTCCTCGTTCAGGTAGGCCTGGAACGCGGCTTTCATATCCTCGATTTCGCCTTCGGGGATCAGCCCGTCCTTGACCAGCCGTTCGGTGTAAAGCGTCAGCGTCGTCTTGTGACGCTTGATCTTTTTGTACATGACCGGGTTGGTGAACATCGGCTCGTCGCCTTCGTTGTGACCAAAGCGGCGGTAACAGATGATGTCGAGAACCACGTCCTTGTGGAATTTCTGGCGGAATTCGGTGGCCACACGCGCAGCGTGGACCACGGCCTCGGGATCGTCGCCATTGACGTGGAAAATCGGTGCTTCGACCATCAGCGCGATATCCGTCGGATAGGGGCTGGAGCGGCTGAAATGCGGCGCGGTGGTAAAGCCGATCTGGTTGTTCACGACAATATGCATTGTGCCGCCGGTCTTGTGCCCGCGCAGACCTGACAGGCCAAAGCCTTCTGCGACCACACCTTGTCCGGCAAATGCCGCATCACCGTGGAGAAGGATCGCCATGACCTTTGTGCGGTCGGTATCGTTCTTTTGATCCTGCTTGGCGCGGACCTTGCCCAGAACGACGGGGTTCACCGCCTCCAGGTGGGACGGGTTTGCTGTCAGGGACAGGTGTACGCTGTTGCCGTCGAATTCCCGGTCGGATGACGCACCGAGGTGGTATTTCACATCGCCTGACCCGTCGACGTCTTCGGGTTTGAAACTGCCGCCCTGAAATTCGTTGAAGATCGCCCGATAGGGTTTTTCCATCACGTTGGCCAGCACTGACAGACGGCCACGGTGCGGCATCCCGATGACGATATCTTCTAGCCCCAGCTGCCCGCCGCGCTTGATGATCTGTTCCATTGCAGGGATCAGGCTTTCGCCGCCATCAAGACCGAAACGCTTTGTGCCCATGTATTTGACATGCAGGAATTTTTCGAAGCCTTCGGCCTGCACGAGGCTGTTCAGGATCGCCTTGCGCCCGTTCTGGGTAAAGGTGATTTCCTTACCGTAACCTTCAATTCGTTCCTTCAGCCAGGATGCTTCTTCGGGATTGGAAATGTGCATGTACTGCAACGCGAAAGTGCCGCAATATGTGCGCCGCACGATCGCGAGGATTTCGTTCATCGTCGCCATTTCGAGGCCGAGCACATTGTCGATGAAGATTGGCCGGTCCATGTCGGCGTCGGAGAACCCGTAGGACGCCGGATCGAGTTCGGGGTGCGGTGTGTTCTGGCGCATTCCCAGCGGGTCGAGATCGGCGATCAGATGGCCTCTGATCCGGTAGGCACGGATGATCATCAGCGCGCGGATACTGTCGAGCACGGCAGCGCGCACCTGGTTTTCGGACAGGTCCACGCCCTTTTCGGCCGCTTTGGCCTTGATCTTTTCCCCGGCGGCGGCCGGTTCCGACGGCCACTGCCCATCCAGCGCCGATGTCAGATCGTCATTGGGGACGGGGGGCCAGTCAGCACGCGCCCAGCTTGGGCCGGACGCTTCGGCCTTGGCATCGGCGGGGGCATCGCCAAGCGAACGGAAAAAGGCCTGCCAGGATTCATCCACCGCGCCGGGGTTGTCGGCGTAGCGGGCGTAAAGCTGTTCGACGTATTCCGCATTGTGTCCCTGCAGGAACGAGGAAGCGTGGTAGACGTCGTTGGGGGATTGATCGTTCATCGGGAAAACCTCAGTTACTGAGAAGCGGGCGTATTGATGCGGATTAAGTGAACAAAACTAAGCGGTGTGCCAAGCGTGTCGGTGAAAAAATCGGGTGACGGCGTGAGAACCATCTCGATGTAGCCATCTTGGCTGCGCGTATCCAAAGGGCGTTCAAGGATCGTGATGTAGGGATCGCGAGATTTGGTCAGCATGGTTCTTGGACCAAGTTCAGCAGTAACTGCATCAGGCAACGGGCGGCTGGTGTAGATTTTGCACTTAGACACGCCGTAAGTGGGTGTGCCCGCAATCACGAGAAGATCGCCGTCCCCCGCATCAAATATGCCATGCAGGCTATCTGGCTGCGACGTCTCATATCGCGCAATGGCATCACGTCCTTCCTGTTGCAGAACTTTGGCGTCGGCGGGCATGGGTTGTTCATCGGCGGCGCGGAACATATACACGCTGTCCCCGGTGAGGGCGTAGGCTGCGTATTCCGCACCGTCTTCCAGTTTGACCAAGCCCGCGGCCTGCGCGCGCGCGGCGAAATCTTCGTGTGACGCGCGTTCGGCCAAGCAGACGTCGGTCGCGGCGATGACGTCAGCGGATGCTGTGTCCGGGTAAACGCCCGCGCACAGGGCCGCCCCGACATATGCCGCGACCAACCTCATTTTATCCAATCGCTTTCAGCACAGCCTCGCCCAGTGTCGCGGGGCTGTCGGCCACGACGATCCCGGCGGATTTCATCGCTTCGATCTTGCTTTCTGCATCGCCCTTGCCGCCTGCGACAATCGCGCCGGCGTGGCCCATGCGGCGCCCCGGAGGTGCCGTGCGTCCGGCGATGAAACCGGCGGTGGGCTTCCAGCGGCCCTTTTTCTTTTGCGCGGTCAGGAATTCGGCGGCTTCTTCTTCCGCTGATCCGCCGATTTCGCCGATCATGATGATGGAGTGCGTTTCGTCGTCGTCCAAAAACATGTCGAGCACGTCGATGTGTTCGGTTCCCTTGATCGGGTCACCGCCGATGCCCACGGCGGTGGATTGGCCAAGGCCGCTGTCTGATGTCTGTTTCACAGCCTCATAGGTAAGTGTGCCGGAGCGGGATACAACGCCGACGGACCCACGCTTGTGGATGTGGCCGGGCATGATGCCGATCTTGCAGGCATCAGGTGTGATCACGCCGGGGCAGTTTGGCCCGATCAGGCGGGAGGCGGACCCTTCAAGCGCGCGCTTGACCCGCATCATGTCGAGCACGGGGATACCTTCGGTGATGCAGATAATCAGCTCCATCTCGGCATCGATCGCTTCGAGGATCGAGTCGGCGGCGAAGGGCGGTGGCACGTAGATGACCGATGCGTTCGCTTCGGTCTTGGCCTTGGCTTCGTGCACGGAGTTGAAGATCGGCAGGTCGAGGTGCGTCTGCCCCCCTTTGCCGGGCGTTACGCCGCCGACCATCTTGGTACCATAGGCGATGGCCTGTTCGGAGTGGAACGTGCCTTGCGAACCGGTGAGGCCCTGGCAGATGACTTTGGTGTTTTCGTTGACGAGAATGGCCATGTGTTACAGGTCCTTATTGGGCGGAGAGACGCGCATTGAGAAGGTTTTTGCCATCGGTTGACCGGCTGGCACGAACGACGACAACGGAATCGTCGGTGGGATTGATCGCGTTCAGCACCTGCCCGAAACGCGCAAGTGTCGCGTTTGCATCGGCAGGCGTGATGAACACGATGGAACAGGTTTCCACAGGGTTGCCGATAAGCTTGACCGACAGGTTCTGTTCATTGTGGTAGTAGGTTCCGAACGTCGAGTTGTATGTGAACGGGAACTTGGTCGCGGCCTGTGCTGTCCCGCTGAAGCCGGGTTGCTGGGTCAGGCACATCGCATTGAAAATCTGCGCGGCGGTGTCTGGGTTGGCATCCACAGGTCCGGGCCCCGCCGTCGGCGATTGCGGCACTTGCGTGCACGCGGTCGCGATCGCGAGAACCGGCAGGATTGCCAGTGCTTTCAGTTTGGAAAGTGCGTTTTGCACGTGTCTTGCGGTCATTCTGATCCGTTTCGTCGTCTTGTGGGGCGCACCAAAAGCTGCGCCCCCTGTGTCTTTAGTTTGCGTACGTGTAGGGTAGTTCGGTTTGCGGGCCGCAGCGCACGCTGCCGATCATTTCGAGATGTTGCGCGGATAGCCCGTGGAGATAGCCGCAGCTGCTGGCCGCTGTCGGGGCGCGGGTCACGCCAGTGCCGCCGCCGCCGCCGTCAATGCAGCCTGCGAGTGTCAGCGCGCCGACCAGCGGCAGTGTTGTTTTCAGTAGTTTCATGTCGGTTTCATCCTGCTCAAGAGATTGCACAAAGCCACCGCCCTGCTGGGCGACGGCCTGCAACGGCTCTAGCGTGCGAAAGTGGATGATCCGTTTATGAGACAATTTGAACGAGTTCCTAGTTCTGTTCGGGGGCTGGAGCAGGGGTGAAAACCGGCTCTGCCTGCGGGCCACAGCGGACCGGACCGCCAAAGGTAGCCTGGTTGAGGAATGCGCCGTTCTGGCAATCGCCGATCAGCACTTCGCGGGTTTCCGCTTCGGAATTGAGTGTATTGCAGCCGGCGAGCGTCAGGATCACGGCCAATAGCCCAAGTTTTGATTTCAGCATGCGGTGGCCTTTCTGCAAGAACGGACAGACAAATACAGAAAACCGGGCGCTGCGCGGGCAACGTCCGGTCTGAAAACGGGTAGAGTTGCAGCCGCGCGGGCTGCGCTAGGTTCTATTGAAACGTGTAGGGCAGTTCGGCCTGTGGACCGCAGCGCACGTTCGGGCCGGTAATATACTGGGCGCTGATCCCCGTGATGTTCCCGCAGGAGGACGCGCCGGTTGGCGCCTTGTTTACGGCTGCGCCGCTGCCGCCATCCATACATGCTGTCAGTGCCATCATCAGTGCCGCTGGCAGCGCAATCTTGGTCAGTGTCATCGTCTTTCTTCCTTACAATAGGTGCATAGCCCCCTAAGCACGCAGAATGCATAGGGTAACCCTTTGCGGGTCTATCGTTCAGAATGACTGCTTTTCCGCCCATTTGATGATGAATCCGTGGCAACTTTAAGGCGCTAAACCGCCGATCCCGCAGGACCGGCGCGAAACGTGGCGTGTATGCGCGTTTTTGCTCATGATCCGACGAGCGGTTGGCGCTGCGGCGTGCAGCGCAGCAGGTTTTCACGCGGGTTGAGGCTGCCTGATCCGACCTCGGTCGGAATATTGGCGCAACTTGTGGTGTCATCGGGATCAAGCGGGACTTCCCCGCCGTAGGGGATGCTGCAAGCGCAGGTCATGGCCAGCGCACCGCCGATGAAGAGTGATTTCAACATCAGCCCTTGACCGCCTTGACGATTTTCTGCGCGCCGTCCTTGAGATCGTCCGCCGCGATGACGTCAACGTCGCTTTCGTTGATTATGCGCTTGCCTTCTTCGACGTTCGTCCCTTCGAGCCGCACGACCAGTGGCACCTTGAGGCCCACCTCTTTCACTGCGGATACGACACCTTCTGCAATAACGTCGCAGCGCATGATCCCGCCGAAGATATTGACGAGGATGCCTTTGACATTCGGGTCGGACGTGATGATTTTAAAGGCTTCGGTCACTTTTTCTTTCGTGGCACCACCGCCGACGTCAAGAAAGTTGGCAGGTTCCGCGCCGTAGAGTTTGATGATGTCCATCGTCGCCATAGCAAGGCCCGCGCCGTTCACCATGCAGCCGATTTCACCGTCCAGCGCGATGTAGTTCAGGTCGTACTTGGAGGCCGCGAGTTCCTTGGGGTCTTCTTCGGATTCGTCGCGCAGGGCGGCGACGTCGGCATGGCGGTAGATCGCGTTTCCGTCAAATGACACCTTGGCATCCAGCACTTTGAGATCACCCTTGTCGGTCACGATCAGTGGGTTGATTTCCAGCATCTCCATGTCTTTTTCCACGAAGGCTTTGTAGAGCTGGCCCATCAGTTGCACACACTGCTTGACCTGCTGCCCTTCGAGACCGAGGGCAAAGGCGACGCGGCGGCCGTGGAAGGCTTGATAGCCTGTTGCAGGATCAACGGTGAAATTCAGGATCTTTTCGGGTGTTTCGGCTGCGACTTCTTCGATGTCCATGCCGCCTTCGGTGGAACAGACGAAACCGATCCGGCTTGTCTGGCGATCCACGAGAAGGGCAAGATACATTTCCGTTTCGATGCCGGATCCGTCTTCGATATAGATACGGTTAACCTGCTTGCCTGCGGGGCCAGTCTGGTGCGTGACCAGCGTGCGACCCAGCATTTTCTTGGCTTCGGTTGCGGCTTCCTCGACGGATTTGGCAAGACGCACACCGCCGGCGTCGCCGGCATCTGCTTCCTTGAATTTGCCTTTACCGCGTCCACCGGCGTGGATCTGTGCCTTGACCACCCAGAGCGGACCGTCCAACTCTCCCGCGGCGGTTTTCGCTTCTTCCGCGCGGGTCACGGGGCGACCGTCGCTGACAGGCGCGCCGTAAGAGCGCAGGAGAGCTTTGGCCTGATATTCGTGGATATTCATGTGGTGTCCCTCGGGTGGCTTGGGTTTCGCCAATGAAGATCACAAGAAAACCTAACAAAAAACTGTCATTTCCTGCCGGATACGAAAAAAGCGACATTTGTGATCACACCTTCAAAACGTGTGATCACAAATCCTGACGGTTTGTGCTGGTGAACGGGAAAACGATGCATTCATGCGCGGAATTGGTGCGGAAATGACCTTGGCGCAGGATTCGCAACGCCGTGAATTGCTGTTCCGTCAGGCTGGGCGCTTTTGAAACAGTGCATTCGATCGCCAAAAGAAAAGGGCGCGCGACCCGGTCCGGTCGCGCGCCCTATATTGCAAGTGTCGCGGGCTTAGGCCAGTGCGCTGTCGATCCCTTTGCAGGCTTCGACGAGCCCTTTGACGGCGTCGACGGACTTGTCGAACATCCCCTGTTCGTCCTTGTTCATCTTGATTTCGACCACACGTTCGATTCCGCCGGCACCGATTACGGTCGGCACGCCGACATACATGCCGTTCAGGCCATAGGCCCCATCGACATTGGCCGCACAAGGTAGCAGACGTTTC
The DNA here is from genome assembly GCF_900109295.1 of Cognatiyoonia koreensis. Taxonomy (NCBI): domain Bacteria; kingdom Pseudomonadati; phylum Pseudomonadota; class Alphaproteobacteria; order Rhodobacterales; family Paracoccaceae; genus Cognatiyoonia; species Cognatiyoonia koreensis. The sequence goes on along the minus strand of NZ_FOIZ01000001.1, from coordinate 2,032,766 downwards.
TGGTCTTTCAGGAACGCCTCGGCCATTTCGATGGCTGAGGTTGCGGGCGCATAGAAGGCGGACCCAGTTTTCAGCAGGCCGACGATTTCGGCGCCGCCGTCGCGGGTGCGCTGCACGATCGCGTCAAGCTTTTCCTGCGTCGTCCAGCCCATGTCCACCAGATCGGGGAGCGGGATACCGGCCACTGTGGAGTAGCGTGTCAGCGGCACCATCGTGTCGCCGTGACCACCCAGAACAAAGGCTGTCACGTCGCGCATGGAGACGTTGAATTCTTCGGCAAGGAAGTGACGGAAGCGTGCGGAGTCCAGAACCCCCGCCATGCCGCAGACCATGTTATGCGGCAGGCCCGAAAATTCGCGCAGCGCCCAGACCATGGCGTCCAGCGGGTTGGTGATGCAGATAACAAACGCGTTCGGTGCGTGCGCGGCGATACCTTCGCCCACGGATTTCATGACCTTGAGGTTGATCCCCAGAAGGTCGTCGCGCGACATGCCCGGTTTGCGTGGCACACCGGCTGTGACGATGCAGACGTCCGCACCGGCGATATCGGCGTAATCGTTCGTGCCTTTGAACGATCCGTCGAACTTGGCCGCTGGGCCGGATTCGGCAATGTCGAGCGCCTTGCCCTGCGGGATACCTTCGGAGATATCGAAGAGGACGACGTCGCCCAGTTCCTTTACCGCAGCAAGGTGTGCAAGGGTTCCGCCGATCTGTCCGGCGCCGATCAGGGCAATCTTGGGTCTGGCCATTGGAATGAATCCTATGTGGTTTGATTTTGCGCGATGCCTAGTCTTTTGCACGCGCCGGTGCAAGTGTGCAGCGATTAAGGTTTGATCGAGGGACGGGCGTTTGGACGGGGCGGTTTTTTGGAGTGTGGCCATTGTCGCCGCGGTCTGCGTTGGGCTTGGCAAGGGCGGCGTGCCTGTGATTACCGCGTTGGCGGTGCCGCTGATGTCGCTGGTCATGTCCCCGATCGTGGCCGCAGGGCTGCTTTTGCCCGTTTTCATCGCCGCGGATGTTTTTGGTCTGATCGCCTATCGCAAGTCATTCAGTCGCGATGTTCTCAAGATTGTCATGGTAGCGATGCCGCTTGGCGTGTTGATCGGGTATCTGACCGTCGATTACGTGTCAGATGCCATGGTCGTGCTGATCCTTGGGCTGATCGGTGCGATTTTTGCGCTGTCGCTGATGCTGCGCAAACCGGTCGAGACCCCGCCGCGCCCCGCACGCTGGGGGTCGGGTCTGTTCTGGGGCACGATCACCGGTTTCACCAGTTTCGTCAGCCATTCGGGATCGGTCCCCTATCAGATCTATGTGCTGCCTCTGAAGCTGGAAAAGATCATATTTGCGGGCACGGTGACCGTCGCTTTTGCCTATATCAACATCATCAAGCTGGTTCCTTATTACCTGCTGGGACAGCTGAATCTTGCGAACATGAAAACGGCGGCGATCCTGATGATCCCCGCCGCTGTGTCGGTCTTTGCCGGTGTCTGGCTGATCCGTGTGATGCCGGAAAAACTGTTCTTTCGCATCATCGTCTGGGCGCTTTTGGCGCTGTCGCTCAAGCTGCTTTATGACGGAATCATGGGGCTTTACGCGCCCTGATCGGGGGCACCGAGGGCTTCGGCGACGTGCTGGTAATTCTGTCCCGCCGCCACAAGGCAGGTTGGCTGTCCGGCGCGGGTGATCGTGATCGTCCAGCTGCCCGTTTCGGGCGAGGCAAAAAGTTCCATCACCGACTGGTCAGACGTCAGCGCAATGATCTGGCGGCTTTCGCCGTAGCGTTCCGCAAGTCGTGTTGTCACCACCTCGTGTGGGCCACAGTTGCGCGCTTGCGCGGCGAGTTCGTAGGTCGTCAGCAACATTGCCGCAAGTGCGGTCGATGTCAGGAAAAAGATACGTTTCATGGCAGGCCCCTTTTGTGAAATCAGGTTGCAGCGGTGCGATCTTGCAGTCGCTGGACATGCGACGAGTTTGGCTCTGACAATCGTGAAAATTGGTTAACAATGCGTAACGGGCGGTCTGTTGCGCTGCGATGCAGCATTTTCAGGTTGAACAATGCGCAAAGATCGGCGCATGTTTGCGCAACAATATTGCGAGGAAGATTCGATGACAGTTCGCCCCAGCCGTTCCGCCCTGTATATTCCCGGTTCAAAGGAGCGTGCGTTGAACAAGGCACGCGCGCTGCCTGTCGATATCATCCTGTTCGATCTGGAAGATGCCGTCGCGCCGGATGAAAAAGACAACGCACGCAAAGGCTTGGCCAACGCGTTGGCCGATGGCGGCTATGGCGTGCGCCAGCGGATCGTGCGGATCAACGGGCTGGATACGCAGTGGGGCAAGGCCGATGCTGCGGCAGTCAAGGACATGGCTTGCGATGCGGTCTTGCTGCCCAAGGTCAATAGCGCTGCCGACGTCGACGCCTTGGCAGCATTGGTGCCGGACCTGCCTATCTGGGCAATGATGGAGACCCCGCAGGGAATTTTGAATGCCGCCGACATTGCCGCGCATCCGCGTATCGCAGGTTTTGTCATGGGAACGAACGATCTGGCCAAGGATCTTGGGGCCCAAGGCCGTACGGCCATGATCACATCATTGCAGCTGTGTCTGCTGGCGGCCCGTGCGCACGGGATTGTCGCCCTTGACGGTGTTTATAACGCGTTCAAGGACGAAGAGGGGTTGCGCGCCGAATGCGCCGATGGGCGTGCGATGGGGTTTGACGGCAAGACGCTGATCCACCCCGCGCAAGTTGCCATTTGCAATGCAGTTTTCGGCCCGACACCGGAAGAAGTCGACCTAGCCGAACGCCAGATTGCCGCTTTTGACGATGCGATGGCCGCGGGGCAGGGCGTCGCCGTGGTGGACGGCAAGATCGTTGAGAACTTGCATATCGAAACCGCACAGGCGACGTTGGCGAAAGCCAAAGCAATTGCGGAGCTTGAAGCCACATGATCCTTCTTATTTCCGGTGTCGTCCTCTGGTGGGCGGCACATCTTTTCAAACGGCTTGCGCCTGACCTGCGTGCGAGGATGGGAACGCCGGGCAAGGGCGTGATGGCATTGCTCATCGTCGCGAGCGTCGTGCTGATGGTGATCGGCTATCGCGGTGCGGAGACAACGTTTTATTGGGGGCCAAGTGCCGCCTTGGTCGGTGTGAACAACCTGCTTATGGTCGTTGCGTTTTACATCTATGCCGTGGGTGGCCCCGGACCGGGCAAACCCCGTGTTTGGCTGGGTACCAAGATGCGCCATCCGCAGCTGACCGGGTTCAGCATCTGGGCCATCGCGCATTTGCTTGTGAACGGTGATATTGCGTCCTTCGTTTTGTTTGGCGGTTTGCTTGTCTGGGCATTTGTCGAGATTGCGCTGATCAACACGCAGGATCCCGAATGGACACCGCCGCCCCGAGGCGCGGCGAAAAAGGAAATCATCTATGTCGTTCTGACCCTTGTGATCGTTGCCGTTGTCATGGCCATTCACAACTGGTTGGGCGTCAGGCCATGGGGTTGAAATGAATACGCTTTATCGCTTGCTGACCGAAGACGACACGTCTGCCTTTTGTCACAAGGTGTCCGATGCGCTGGCCAAGGGCTGGGTTTTGCATGGATCGCCCCAGTACGCCTATGACCACGCCAACGGGGTGATGCGCTGTGCGCAGGCCGTCATCAAAGAGGTCGAAACCCCCTATTCATCCGACATGAAGCTGGGCGCGCAATGAGCAAGACGAACGCGGGCCGTTTTTTCGATGATTACAAGGTCGGTGACGTCATCACGCACGCCGTCCCACGTACTGTGGCCGAGGGAGAGCGGGCACTTTATCACGCGCTCTATCCCGCGCGGGGTGCGCTTTATTCGTCGGATATGTTCGCGCAGGACTGTGGTCTGGAGTCTTCGCCGCTGGATGATTTGATCGCGTTTCATATTGTCTTTGGAAAGACGGTGCCGGATGTGTCGCTGAACGCTGTCGCCAATCTGGGGTACGCCGAGGGACGCTGGTTGGCCCCGGTCTGGCCCGGTGATACGCTGACGTCGACGTCCGAAGTGATTGGCGTCAAGCAGAATTCAAACGGCAAGTCGGGTGTTGTCTGGGTGCGTACGACAGGGCGCAATCAGATGGATGTGCCGGTTCTGGAATACGTCCGCTGGGTTATGGTGCGCAAGCAGGGCGACGCGCCGGCCCCCGACACTGTTATCCCCGACTTGCAGAAATCTGTTCTGCCGGGCGATCTGGTGGTGCCAGAGGGCCTAGACTTTACAGATTACGACTTTGCCCTTGCCGGAGAACCGCATCGCTTGGGCGATTACAAGGTGGGTGAGGTGATCGACCACGTCGATGGTGTCACAATTGAAGAGGCCGAGCATATGATTGCCACGCGCCTGTGGCAGAACACGGCGAAGGTGCATTTCGATGCCACCAACCGCCCTGACGGCAAGCGTCTGATCTATGGTGGCCATGTCATCAGCATGGCGCGGGCCTTGTCGTTCAACGGGTTGGCGAATGCGCAGATGATCGTTGCGCTGAACGGCGGCGCGCACGCGAATCCCTGTTTTGCCGGTGATACGGTGCGGGCGTGGTCAGAGGTGCTGGACACTGCCGACACGGACGCGCCCGGTGTCGGTGCCATCCGGTTGCGTCTTGTCGCAACGAAGGGAAAGGCCGGAGCGCTGAAGACGGAGGATGGCAAGTATCATCCCGACGTTTTGCTTGATCTGGATTACTGGGCATTGATGCCGACCTGAGGTGCGTGTCTTTCATTCGCACAGAACGCTGATGGTCGCGGAAGACGCGAGATGCAGATGCATGATGTTGCATGATGTGATCACACCGGGAAAATCTGTGATCACATTCCCCGGAAATGTGCCGCATCGCGGCAAAATCACGCGGTATTTCATCGGTTGGACTCGTGACTCTCTTTACCAATTGGTGCAATACAGGCGCAAAGGTGTTGTCTTGCCGGACGACATATCGCCAGGAAGGGAACTGATATGGCTGACGTGAACCGGGGAAATCGCCCCCTGTCGCCCCATTTGACAATCTACCGACCCCAGCTGACATCCATGACGTCGATTTTCGTGCGCCTGACGGGGAATGCCCTGTTGGTGGCCGCGCTGATGATCGTCTGGTGGTTTGTCGCCGCTGCTGCCGGACCGGAGGCATTCGCGACCGCGGACGGCTTTCTGCGCAGCTGGTTCGGTGATCTGGTCTTTTTCCTGTCGACATGGGCAATCTGGTATCACCTGCTTGGCGGCCTGCGTCATCTGATCTGGGATATGGGTTACGGACTCGAAGTCGAACGTGCCGAGATGATGGGCCTTGTGATGATCATCGCGTCGGTCCTGCTGACCATCTTTACCGTAATCGTGATATAGGGAGCAGACCAATGGCATTTCTGACTGATCGCAAGCGTGCTTCTGGCATGGGGTCTGCAAAATCCGGGACAGAGCATCACTGGCAGATGATGGTATCATCAGTTGGTCTGTTGATCCTGATCCCGATCTTCATCTTCCAGTTCGGGTCCGCGCTGGGCGGCACCTATGAAGAGGTCATCGCCTATTACAGCCGTCCGGTCCCTGCCGGGATTGCAATGCTGACCTTGCTTGTGGGCTTTTTCCACTTTGCCAAAGGTGTGCAGACCCTGATCGAAGACTATGTTCACGGCAAGGCGCGCAAGATCGCAATCATTGCAATGATCTGCCTGTCCTACGGGGCCGCTGGCCTTGGCATCTTTGCCCTCATCCGCATCGCACTTTAATTCGCCGGAGCATCTGACAATGGCAGCTTACGAATACGAAACCCATGTCTATGACGCGATTGTGGTGGGCGCTGGCGGCGCTGGCTTGCGCGCAACGTTGGGTCTGGCCGAACAGGGCCTGAAAACAGCCTGCATTTCCAAGGTCTTTCCGACCCGTTCGCACACTGTGGCAGCGCAGGGTGGTATTGCCGCATCCCTTGGCAACATGGGGCCGGATAGCTGGCAGTGGCACATGTATGACACCGTCAAGGGGTCGGATTGGCTGGGTGATACGGATGCAATGGAGTACCTTGCCCGCGAAGCCCCGAAAGCGGTTTACGAGCTGGAGCATTACGGCGTTCCGTTTTCGCGGACCGAAGAAGGCAATATCTACCAGCGCCCCTTTGGCGGACACACTACCGAATTTGGTGAAGGCCCGCCCGTGCAGCGCACCTGTGCCGCCGCCGACCGCACCGGCCACGCCATTTTGCACACGCTTTATGGCCAGAGCCTGAAGCAGAAGGCCGAATTCTATATCGAGTATTTTGCAACCGATCTGATCATGTCCGAGGATGGCCAGTGCCAGGGCGTCATCGCGTGGAAGCTTGATGACGGTACAATGCACGTATTTTCCGCCAAGACGACCGTGTTGGCGACAGGCGGTTATGGCCGTGCCTATTTCAGCGCGACATCTGCCCACACCTGTACCGGTGACGGCGGTGGCATGGTGGCCCGTCAGGGTCTGCCGTTGCAGGATATGGAATTCGTACAGTTCCATCCGACGGGCATCTATGGTGCGGGCTGCCTGATCACCGAAGGTGCGCGCGGCGAGGGCGGTTATCTGACCAACTCTGAGGGCGAACGCTTTATGGAGCGTTATGCGCCGACCTACAAAGACCTTGCATCCCGCGATGTGGTGTCACGCTGCATGACGATGGAAATCCGCGAAGGTCGCGGTGTGGGGGCGAATGCCGACCACATCCATCTGCACCTGAATCATTTGCCGCCTGAAACGCTTGATCTGCGGTTACCCGGTATTTCTGAATCTGCCCGCATCTTTGCCGGTGTCGATTTGACGAAAGAGCCGATCCCTGTCTTGCCAACGGTGCACTACAACATGGGCGGTATTCCCACAAACTATTGGGGCGAGGTGTTGAACCCGACGAAGGACAATCCTGATGCGGTTGTTCCCGGCCTGATGGCCGTTGGTGAAGCGGGCTGTGCGTCTGTTCATGGCGCGAACCGTCTTGGGTCCAATTCGTTGATCGATCTTGTTGTCTTTGGCCGCGCCGCCGCGATCAAGGCGGGGGAGGTTGTCGATCGCAATTCCGCGAACCCCACTCTGAACGCAGCGTCGATTGACTATGCCTTCGACCGCTTTGACGGGCTGCGCCACGCGGATGGCACGACCGGCACTGCCGAGCTGCGCCTTGAGATGCAAAAGGCGATGCAGGAAGACGCCGCCGTCTTCCGCACCGACAAGACGCTGGCCGAGGGTGTCAAGAAGATGGAAGCTATCGCGGACAAGATGGATGACATCAAGGTCACCGACCGTTCGCTTGTCTGGAACAGCGACCTGATGGAAACGCTTGAACTGACGAACCTGATGCCAAATGCGCTTGCCACGATTGTTGCGGCCGAGGCCCGTAAGGAAAGCCGTGGTGCCCATGCGCATGAGGATTACCCTGACCGGGACGACAAGAAATGGCGCGTGCATTCGCTGGCCGTTGTGGATGGCGCAAAGACCAAACTGTCGACACGTCCGGTGCATGTGGATCCGCTGACCTCTGAAAAAGAGGGCGGTATCGATATGAAGAAGATCGCGCCGAAAGCCCGCGTTTACTGATGCCAGCGGCGGGTTATTCTGGCACACCTTTGCCCAAGAAGTTGGGATTGAAGGATGGGCAGACCGTCGCATTTTGCGATTTGCCCGAAAGCCAGCGTGATTTATTGAAGGCCGCCAATTTCGTTGCGCTTGAAGAGGTGCGCGATTGGCGGACGCTCAAAGGCAGGACCTTTGATTTCATCCATTTGTTCACGAAGTCGGCGGCAACTGTGGTTGATGCGCTGCCGGTTTTGCGCGACCGGATCAAACCCGACGGCATGATCTGGGTGAGTTGGCCCAAGAAAGCGTCGAAAGTGCCGACCGATCTGACCGAAGACACCATTCGGAACCGCGCATTGGCCGACGTCCTGGTGGATGTCAAAGTCTGTGCAGTGGATGATATCTGGTCCGGTTTGAAACTGGTCATCCGTAAGGAGTTGCGTGCCGGTCACTGCAATGCGGTGCCGGTGTGAGGTTCGGAGATGTTCCCATGAAACGGATTGCTTTTGTCTTGTTGTCATTTGCCATCACTGCCTGCACCCCGATGTCGCCGGAACGTGCGGCCGACCGGTGCGAAGAACGTGCGCGTGGGGCCCAGGCTCCGGAGGCCGAGTTGACCATCGGTGCCAACAGTAACTCTGGCCCTTTTGCTGAAGGGTCGATCAGCATCACGAGCGACTTTGTTCAGGGCCGCGACCCGCTTGCTGTGTATGAAAGCTGCGTTTTTCAGCTGACTGGTGAGTTGCCGATCCGTCCGCCACGCCTGCGCGATCTTTAACCCGAAGCCTGTATTTTGTCGGCCAGTGTGTCCCACCAGGTTTCAAGCTGCGGTTTGATCTGGGCTACTTTTGCTTGCAACGCGGCACGGCGCTGCGCTTGCGCCGCATCATCGTTCAGGAAATGACGCAGCGTTGAGAGAAATGCATCCGTGTCCCCGTCAAAGATCGCATCCGCGCAGCCGAAATCCGACAGCAATTCCTTGTATTTGTGCGACCAGCTGACCGCGAATGCGGGGACGCCTGTAGACAGTGCGTTGGCCAATCCGTGAAAGCGCGCGGTGACTGTGCAGGTCGATCCGGCAATGAACGCCTTGATGTCGCGCGCGTCGTCGAGCGCGATCATCTGAACCCCGTGCGCATCCGCCAACGTTTGTGACAATGCCGCGTCCGCTCTGGGTTCGTGCAGCACGACAACCGGTGTCACGCTTGCGTTTTTCATCGCCGTGATGACACCGCCAAAGAGCGCGTTGATGCCATCTTCATCGAGTGCTCCTGCTTTCATCAACTGCGCGTTCACGACGACACACCCGTATGGCCCTGCGGGTTTGGTCACGTCACGCGCGCTGATGTCGAGGCCGAGTGTGATGTCGGGCATCTTTGGAATATCAACGCCCGCGTTCAACTTTTGCAGGTGATCGAGCGAAACGGCGTCACGTGCGGCGACCATGCCGAGACGCGGCAGGATGAACCGCATTTCATCAGCTAGCGTGGGGTCGGTGAAGGGCCCGAATGCTTGCGGCATTACGTAGGTGGGATAGCCCGCCCGCAGGTAGGCACCCACCCGACGGCGTGCTTTCTTTGCCCCCCAGTGATCGCCGTAGGCGAAGCCGGAAATGTCGATAACGTGCGTGATTTCGGGTCGTTTCGCCCGGAATGCCAGTCTTTCGCCTGCAAATGGAACCAGTCGCCAAAGTTGGCCGCGGTTTTGTGGCATCGCAGGCATGCCGATTTCAGCCCGCATTGCGTCCGGCCCTTGCTGGGGCGAACGGAATTGCGCATCGGGCAGTCTTTTCCGCAGGGCTGCAATGGTCGCGTGCGCCATCAGTTCCGCGCCTTTGTTGGGCAGCCAGACACCGGCGATTTCGATGACCGGTCTAGTCGATGACATGTAGAACCTCGTCCGCAGGGCGTTTGCCGGAGTAGGGGATGATGCATGTCGGGTCGGGCACGCCCAAACCGATGAGCATGATTGGCACCTGATGCGGCGCAAGGCCAAGAATGTCCCGCAACGCATCATGGTTGTCGGGCAGGTCCGGCCAGTTGATCGGCACACTGCCAAGTCCTTGCGCTGTCAACGCCAGCATGAATTGCATCGCAACCAGCCCTGAATCGATGAAGATCAGATGGCGGTCGCGCGGTTCGGCAAAGTTCGACAGATCGCCGACGACGGCAATGACGGCGGGCAGGTCGTCACCAAAGCCGGCTGTCCCGAGCGGGAGCGATGTGACCGCCTTTACCTTTTCGCGGCTTTGCACGAGGTAGAAATCAAAGGGTTGCCGGTTGCATGCACTGGGTGCCTGCAAGGCTGCGTCCATTGCTGCCCTGACCTGATCCATCGGCAGTGGCGCGTCGCTGAACCATCGCTGTGAGCGGCGCGCGCGGCAAAGTGCTGCGAAGGTTTCAAATGCGGGCAGTTTTTCAGTGATCATTTGCCCTTGATCGGCCAGCGCGTACGGGCTTGCCGGCATGGGCGTTTGTGCTGGAAGGGGCGGCAGAGCTGACCATGATTTGTACGCGGCGGCGATCTTGCCGTCGTCTTTTTGGACTGCCGCAAAATACGCCGTCAGTACGTCATGCGCCCAACGTACTTCGGGGGCGGACGGGGCCGCGGATTTGATTAGCCTTGTATAAAGCGCGACCGTTTCGCCGATAAAACTTTCTGCGAAGACGGGCCTGCGTTCGGGCATCGCGAGGCCTTTTTCCAGCCTGTGGATGTTGCGGCGCAGCAGCGGCGAGCTTTTTTCGAACAGCGTTTTCTTTTCAGCGAACCGTGCAAGGCCCGCGCGGGTGGCGTCGCCTTCCGCCTCTAGCTGTTCGGAAAGGGCGCGGCGGCGCTTGCGTGATAGCACTTTCAGCCGGTCACGGCGTACTTTCAATCGCGATTTGAGACCGCCCAGCATGTCGATGCCCCGTTGCCGTTTGATCACCGGTCATACCAGTGCCGCAGATAGGAGGCAATTGAGTGAAAATCCGATCAATACAACGGTTTGTCGCATTGGCCTTGCCGATGAGGTAGGGTAATGTCTGCCCAAAGTAGATGACAGCATCGGAAAATCGCCGACATGGTTCAACTAACACTCCCTAAGAACAGCCGCATGGTCACGGGCAAAACATGGCCCAAGCCTGAAGGCGCGACCAATCTGCGTAAGGTGCAGATCTATCGCTGGAACCCCGATGATGGAAAGAACCCATCGCTGGATACCTATTTCGTGGACGTCGATACCTGTGGGCCGATGATCCTGGACGCGCTGATCAAGATCAAGAACGAGATTGACCCGACCCTGACCTTCCGCCGGTCCTGCCGCGAGGGGATCTGCGGATCCTGCGCGATGAACATTGACGGGATCAATACGCTTGCGTGTATTCATGGGTTGGACGATGTGACCGGCGACATCAAGATTTATCCGTTGCCGCACATGCCTGTGGTCAAGGACTTGATTCCCGATCTGACCCATTTCTACGCGCAGCACGCTTCGATCATGCCGTGGCTTGAAACCAAGACGAACCCGCCTGCGAAGGAATGGAAGCAGTCCATCGAAGATCGCGAAAAGCTGGATGGCCGTTATGAGTGCATCATGTGCGCCTGCTGTTCCACATCGTGCCCGTCTTACTGGTGGAATGGTGATCGCTATCTTGGACCTGCCGCGTTGCTGGCTGCGCACCGCTGGTTGGTCGATAGCCGGGACGAGGCGACCGGCGAGCGGTTGGACGAGTTGGAAGATCCGTTCAAGCTGTACCGTTGTCATACGATCATGAACTGCGCCAAGACCTGCCCGAAGGGTCTGAACCCGGCCAAGGCGATTTCAGAAATCAAGCAGATGATGGTCGAACGCGTCGTCTAGGCAGCCGAGAGATTGTAGGAAAGCCCGGGCAGTGACCCGGGCTTTCTTATTCAGCGACAAAGCCGCCCGCAAAGATGCCCGTGACGCTTTGCCCATTAAAGATGCCGACGGCTTGCGTGTTGCCCACGTCACCGGCTAGTTCACCCGCCATATCTTCAAATTGCGCTGTGCCTTCCAGGGTGCCGGTCCGGTTGAAATTGCCGGACACGGCCAGCCCGTTGTCCGAACCGCTGATTGTGCCGCTGTCGAAATTGACGGTCAGCGCCATGTCACCGGCAACCGATCGTCGCGTGCCGATCAGGCCGACATCATCGGTTTCCGGGGCTTCGAAGGTTTCGAGTTCGTATGCCGCTGTCATGGTGGCTGTTCCGCCGTTTGACGGCGCGGGAAGGTTTGTGCCGTCCAGCAGCACCGCCTGCGTGACAAAGCCGCTGCGCGATGCGTTCATGCCGACCTGATAGGCATAGCCGTTGTTCGTGCCCGCAAAGTTTGCTGTGCCGCCGCGTGCGTCTTCCAGCGGTTCAAGAAAGCTGCCGTCTGCGCCAAGAAGTCCGGAAGCCGTGGTGCCGCCGTTTCCGCCACATGCCGCAAGGCAGGAAACCGCCGTGAGCCCGAGGATCACATTCTTCATTGTCTGCTCCAGTCATGGGGCTTTTCTTGCCCCTTATTGCCTGCGTTATCCGCCTTGCCGCATTGCGTGCCGGTTTTTGATCCCGGTTCTTGCACATGTGGACGGACGTGTTCGTATCTTGCCTTGGCCGCATTCATACGGCTGGAGTGCCTTTGCGTAAAGAAATCCGGCTTTCCTTTGGTCAGTCAGTTTGATTTGCTGTCAGAATGACACGCTCTGACCCACCCGAAGATGCAGATGCCCGCCGCGCCGTTGCGCCAGTTATCTGCTATCCTGTTGACGCTTTGCCGCCACCGGATATGGATTTTTATGAACGGGCGCGGGCAGATATGGAATTACAGCAGACGCAAATCGTCCCGCCCCGCGAGGCTGCGGCGATCCGCGTTCCCGCCGGACATGTCCTGCGTCTGAAATCGGTCGATGGGCCGCAGGTCGGTGATTTGAACCTTTTTGCCGATGATGATCTGTCAGAACGGTTTTATTCCGGAAAGACCCGTGCCTTGCATGGCACCCACCTGAGCACGGGTGATCGGATGTGGTCGTCTTTTCCGCATTTGCGCCCGATGGCGACGGTCATTCATGACACGCTTGATTGGTATGGCATCGATACGTTTGGCGGCAGTGTACATGATGTGATCGGAACCCGTTGCGATCCTTACACCGGCAATTTGTTGTCGGGCACGCAGTATCACCATTGTTGTCATTCCAACCTGACACGCGCTTTGGCAGCCGAAACGGGACTTTCGTTGAAAGACGCGGAAGCCCACGTGCATGATGTGCTGAATGTGTTTATGTGCACCGGTTTTACCCGTGATACGGGTCAGTATTTCATGAAGGCGAGCCCTGTCCGTCCGGGCGATTACCTTGATCTGTTTGCGGAAATCGACCTGCTCGCCGTGTTGAGCGCCTGTCCTGGGGGTGATTGCAGTGCCGAGCATTCGAGCGATGCCGCCGCCTGTTATCCGCTGTTGATGGAGGTTTTCAGGCCTGCGTCACTGGCAGGTTGGGAGCCGCCAGCGAAGAATGGCTATGACGGCAGCCACGGCGTTCACGTGCCGTCAGGTGAAGGCGGCCTCTAGTGCGATTTCAACCATATCACCGAACGAGCGTTCCCTCTGATCAGCGGGGAGCGCTTCGTGCGTCAGCAAGTGGTCGCTGACGGTCAGCACTGCAAGCGCGCGCCGTTTGTGACGGGCGGCGAGAATGTAGAGTTCGGCGGCCTCCATTTCGACCCCGAGTATCCCGTGACGCACCATTTGTTCGTTCAGGTCGGGTCGTTCGTCATAAAAGACGTCCGAGGAATAGATGCCCCCGACGTGGGTTTTCGTGCCTTTCCTCGCCGCGGCTTCTGCGGCGGCGGCTAGAAGACCGTAGTCGGCACAGGGTGCGAAGTTCAGTTCCTTCATAATGCCGCGCGAGGGTGTGGACAGCGTTGTTGCCGTCATCGCAAGGATCACATCCCGGATGCCGACATAGTCCTGCATCCCGCCGCATGATCCAATCCGGATCAGGGTCTGCGCATTGTATTCGCTGATGAGTTCATTTGCGTAGATCGACAGGGATGGCATGCCCATGCCCGATCCTTGGATCGTCACCCGGTGTCCGTTCCATGTGCCGGTAAAACCGAGCATTCCGCGGACTTCGTTGACGCAGACGGCATCTTTCAGAAAAGTTTCCGCCGCCCATTTCGCGCGGTAGGGATCGCCCGGCATCAATACGGTTTCCGCGATGTCGCCCGGCTTTGCGCCAATATGGATGGTCATTTCCGATTTCCTTTTTACGTCCCGGATTTCACTTTAGCACAGTCTTGAAAAGACGTGCATCGCGCAATCTGAAATTGATTGTCGCGAATTGAGGTACGGACTATTCCGTCAGACCCGGCTTTTTCGGCAGGTCTGACAGAAATCTTCAATGGGATCAGATAAAGCTGCCCTAGACCGCGAGTGAATCCGGTGTTGCGCCTGACGCCATCGCGTCCTTGAACCATTGTGGTTGGCGCCCCTTGCCTGTCCATGTTTGCGAGGGGTCATTCGGATTCTTGAATTTTGCGGGGGCCTTGGTCTTTGGTCCGCTGCTTTTCTTGCGACCATATTTCTTGCCGGCACCTGTTAATTCGGCCAACGAAAAGCCATGCGCTGCGGCAGCCTTTTCAGCGGCCTCCCGTGCCGCTTTCAATTCTTTCTTTTTCAGGCTTTCGAGTGCCTTGTCGATATTATCGCGCAGTTTGGTCAGCTCTTTGCGCGACATCGCGCTGAGGTCGATTGACATGTCATCTCCGTATTCTGCCCCGTGAGTGTGAGCGCCGCCATTTGATCGGAGTTTGACGTAAAGGGAAACCTATCTAAAGGGACAATGCCTATTCCGCTGCGATTGCGCGGGGATCCACCAGTGTCACAATATCTGCCATTATCTTATTCAATTCAAAATCTTTCGGCGTATAGACTTTGGCGACCCCCATGGCGCGCAGCTTTTCCGCGTCTTCATCGGGAATAATGCCACCGGCGATCACGGGAATATGCGATAAACCCTTTTCCTTCAGCTTTTCCATAAACGTCGCAATCAGCGGAATATGGGAGCCTGACAGAATTGAAAGACCGATGACATGTGCGTCGTCGCTTGCCGCAGCGGCAACCAATTCATCAGGTGTCAGGCGAATGCCTTCGTAGGAAATATCCATTCCGCAATCGCGCGCGCGTGCCGCGATTTGTTCGGCACCGTTAGAGTGACCATCCAGCCCCGGTTTCCCGACGAGGAATTTCAGCCGCCGCCCCAGTGCGGCTGATACCAGATCGACCTGTTCGCGAATCTCGTCCAGCCCTTCGGTTCTGTTTGACGGGTTCGCGCTGACGCCGGTCGGGGCCCGGTATTGTCCGAACGCGGCGCGGATCACATCGGCCCATTCGCCCGTTGTCACGCCAGCCTTTGCTGCCGCAATTGACGGGATCATGATGTTCGTGCCGTCCTTGGCCGCACTGCGCAGGTCTGCGAGTGCCTGTTTTACGGCCGTTTCATCCCGGTTGGCTTTCCAGTCGGCAATGCGGCGAAGCTGGTCGGCCTCGGCTTCGGCGTCGGCGACCATGATCGCGTCGTCGCCCGCCGTCAGCGGCGATGGTTCACCTGCCTGCCATTTGTTCACACCGACAACCGTCGTGTCGCCACTTTCGATGCCGCCGATGCGGGCCGCGTTGGATTCGACCAGCCGGCCTTTCATGTACGCAATCGCATTGACTGCCCCACCCATGCCGTCGATCTGTTTCAGCTCTGCGCGCGCTCCGTCTTTGAGCGCGGCGACCTTGCGTTCGATTGCCGGGTTTCCGTCAAACAGGTCTTCGTATTCCAGAAGGTCGGTTTCATAGGCCAGGATTTGTTGCATCCGGAGCGACCATTGCTGATCCCACGGGCGGGGCAGGCCAAGTGCTTCGTTCCATGCGGGCAATTGTACGGCGCGGGCGCGGGCGTTCTTGGACAGCGTCACGGCCAGCATTTCGATCAGGATCCGGTAGACGTTGTTTTCAGGCTGCTGTTCTGTCAGCCCGAGCGAGTTGACCTGCACCCCATAGCGGAACCGCCGGTATTTGGGGTCTTCCACACCATAGCGTTCCTGGCAGATTTCATCCCAGAGTTCGACAAAAGCACGCATTTTGCAAAGCTCGGTCACGAACCGGATGCCCGCATTCACAAAGAACGAGATACGACCCACCATGGCCGGAAAATGCGCGGCCGGCACTTTGCCTTTCAAATCATCCAGAACGGCGGTTGCTGTTGCCAACGCGAAGGCCAGCTCTTCCTCGGGCGTCGCCCCTGCTTCTTGCAGGTGATAGGAACAGACGTTCATCGGGTTCCATTTGGGCAGGTGTTCGCGCGTATATGCCGCGACATCCGTAATCATCCGCAAGGATGGTTCGGGCGGGCAAATGTAGGTGCCGCGAGAGAGGTATTCCTTGATGATGTCGTTTTGAACGGTGCCTTGGAGCGCCGAGATATCCGCGCCCTGTTCTTCGGCCACGGCAATATAGAGCGAGAGCAGCCAGGGTGCTGTCGCGTTGATCGTCATCGACGTGTTCATCTGATCCAGCGGAATATCGTCGAACAGCGCACGCATGTCGCCAAGGTGGGACACAGGCACACCAACTTTGCCGACTTCGCCCGCAGCAAGCGTGTGATCGCTGTCATAGCCCGTCTGCGTCGGCAGATCGAAAGCCACCGACAGACCGGTCTGCCCTTTGGCAAGGTTCCCACGATACAGCGCGTTCGAGGCTTTGGCGGTAGAGTGGCCCGCATATGTCCGGAACAGCCAGGGACGATCTTTCTGCGTTTGCGACATAGACGGGCTCCTCGAATCCTGATGCGCAATTTTATTGCGCGTTGAGGGTAGTTATAGGTAACTTTCCAAAGCTGTCAATTCGCTGCATTGCGGCATTGGGTCGATTGGCGTTGGCAATCGCATGCGACCTGATAATCTCTGCCGCGATGACGCAGCCAATTTCCATGCCCCTGTGGGCCTTCGTTCTGATTGTCCTTTTTGCGGCTGTGACGTTTGCATCCCACTTTTTATTTCCATCCGTGCGCTGGTTCTTCCGCAAGCGGGCAGAGCGCGTTATCGCGCGCGTCAATGAAAGGCTGCAGCGTCCCATCGAGCCGTTCAAGCTGGCCCGTCGCTATGACATGATCCAGCGCCTGATTTATGATCCGGAAATTACCGAGGCGATTGTCGAACATGCGCGCGAATTTGACGTGCCCGAGAACGTGGCGTTCGAGCAAGCCAAGAAATACGCCCGCGAGATCGTCCCGTCTTTTTCGGCGACGGCCTATTTCACGATTGGCACACGTCTCGCCAAGTGGCTGAGCCGCGCCTTTTACCGGATCAGGTTAGGCACTTTTGATCGTGATGCGCTGGAAGCGCTGGACGCTGATGCGACTGTCATCTTCGTGATGAATCACCGCAGTAATATGGATTACGTGCTGGTGACGTATCTGGTCAGCCGCGCGGGTGCGCTGTCATATGCCGTGGGGGAATGGGCGCGCGTCTGGCCGCTGTCGTCCATGATCCGGATGATGGGGGCCTACTTTATCCGCCGCCGGTCGCGTGGTCAGCTTTATCGGCGTGTTCTGGCGCGATATGTCCAGATGGCGACGCAGGGCGGCGTCACGCAGGCGATGTTCCCCGAAGGCGGGTTGAGTCTGACGGGCGCGGTGGGTGAGCCAAAGCTGGGTCTGCTGAATTACATCGTCAGTAGTTACAAGCCGGAGGGGCGCGACGTCATCTTTGTGCCGGTCGGGCTGAATTACGATCGCGTCTTTGAGGACCGGTTTCTTGTCGCTGCGCACGAAAGCGGCAAGCGCAAGTTCCGTCCGCCGTTCATGACCGTCATCCATGGCATTTGGACGTATCTTTTGGACCGGGTTACCAAGCGGACACGCGGGTTCGGGACGGCCTCGGTCGGGTTTGGCAAGCCGTTGCATCTGTCCGCCTTTTCCGGCGATGACCTTGATGCGAAGACAGAAGCCATTGCTGCTGAACTGATGGACCGCGTGCGTGCGGTTGTGCCGGTGCTGGCCACGCCGCTGATTGCGCATGTGCTTGTGACTGATGGCGCTTCCAGTCGCAGCGCCCTGGCAGATGGTGTGCGCGCGCGGTTGGAAATGCTGAAGAGCAAGGACATGCCACTGCCGCGCAAGGAAGTCGGCGCATTGGTCGAAGATACCCTGAAACCGCTACTGGCGCGCGGGTTTGTTGTTGAGAAGGACGGTGAGATATCGATCCAACCCGAAGGGGCAGGGGTCGTTGCCTATTACGCAAACACGATTGCGCACCATTTTTCTGCGTCCGCAAAGTAATTATATTACAAAAAATCATGTGATGGGGTTGCAAAGTTTCGCTGCAGTTGCATAACTGCTGGAAAGGCACGGATGATTCCGCAATGCAGCAATATGGACGAAACACAGGATGGTGACAGAGATGGCCCTCGACACAAATGCCCCAGTACTTACCTACAATGCCCCGGTGAAGGATCTTTACGACGTCGCAGAGATGCCGCCGCTCGGCCATGTGCCTGCGCAGATGTATGCGTGGACGATCCGGCGCGAACGGCACGGCGAACCTGACAAGGCATTCGAGATCGAGGTCGTCGATTGCCCCAAGCCGGATAGTAACGAAGTCCTGGTTCTCGTGATGGCGGCAGGGGTCAACTATAATGGTGTCTGGGCGGGTCTTGGTATCCCGATCAGCCCGTTCGACGTGCACAAGGCCGATTACCACATCGCCGGTTCAGATGCTTCGGGTATCGTCTGGGCCGTTGGTGACAAGGTCAAGCGCTGGAAGGTTGGCGACGAGGTCGTCATTCATTGCAATCAGGACGATGGCGATGACGAACATTGCAACGGTGGTGATCCGATGTTTTCGGAAAGCCAGCGGATCTGGGGTTACGAAACGCCGGACGGATCCTTTGCCCAGTTTACGTGCGTGCAAAGCCAGCAGCTGATGGCACGTCCCCAGCACCTGACCTGGGAAGAGAGTGCCTGCTACACGCTGACGCTGGCGACCGCCTACCGGATGCTGTTCGGACATGAACCGCATGATCTCAAGCCCGGCCAGAACGTACTGGTGTGGGGAGCGTCCGGCGGTCTTGGGTCGTACGCGATCCAGTTGATCAATACGGCGGGAGCGAACGCCATTGGTGTCATCAGTGAAGAAGACAAGCGCCAGTTCGTTATGGACCTGGGTGCAAAAGGTGTCATCAACCGCAAGGATTTTGACTGCTGGGGGCAACTACCTACGGTGAACACGCCCGAATACAACGCCTGGCTGAAAGAGGCGCGCAAGTTCGGCAAGGCGATCTGGGAGATCACCGGCAAAGGCGTAAACGTTGACATGGTATTTGAGCACCCCGGCGAGGCGACATTCCCTGTTTCGTCGCTGGTCTGCAAAAAAGGCGGCATGGTCGTCATTTGTGCCGGCACCACCGGTTTCAACTGCACGTTCGACGTCCGTTACATGTGGATGCACCAAAAACGCCTGCAGGGCAGCCATTTTGCCCACCTCAAGCAGGCAAGTGCGGCGAACCAGTTGATGATCGAACGGCGCCTTGATCCGTGCATGTCAGAGGTATTCCCTTGGTCCGACATTCCTGCGGCGCATACGAAGATGCGCAAGAACGAGCATAAGCCGGGGAACATGGCCGTTTTGGTACAGGCCCCGAAAACCGGCCTGCGCACATTCGAAGACACGGTGATCGAGTCACAGCGCTGATTCGACAATTTCCGCAAACAGAAGGAGCGTACGCGTTATGCGTGCGCTCCTATTTCGTTCCACGCTTGCTTTTATCAAGAGCAGTTGGCTGATCACCATCCCCCCATTTCTGGGGGGGCGAATTCAGCGAATATATTTCGTTTAGAATTGCTTGCTACCATAGGTTGTTAACGGTTCGTTAACTATTCCGAGGGAGGGTAATCTTGGGACATAACTGGATCATCGACGTCTTGGCCGACTTGAAATCCTTTGCTCACACAAATGGTCTCGACTTGCTGGCGGATCATTTAGAGCAGACTGCCGCAGTGGCGACGGCCGAAATCGCGACGACATCCGAAGGGACGATGCGCGCGCAATATAATGGCAAAGAGCAGACTGGACAACTTTCTTCACGGCTTGGGTAACGCCACAGAAATCGCTCAAATTCAGGGACTTATCGTCTCACTTCGCGATACATTCAGGATAGATCATACGGTCTATCACTGGGTCAGCGCTGATGGCGAACAGTACGGTTTCGGGACATATGACCCGAAATGGGTGCAGCATTACGTCGACAAGGACTACCTGCGGGTCGATCCTGTCGTGCTGGGGTGCTTTCAACGGTTCCATCCGGTGGACTGGAAGATGCTCGACTGGTCGTCAAAGGCCGCGCGGGCCTTTCGCAAGGATTCGATCGCGCATGGGATCGGCAATCAGGGCTTTTCTGTCCCGATCCGTGGTCCGAACGGTCAGTTCGCCCTGTTTTCATTGTCGCATCATTGCAGTGATGCGGAATGGTCGGCTTTTACGACCAAGAACCAGCGCGACATCATCCTGATTGCGCACTTTCTGAATCAGAAGGCGCTTGATTTCGAGATGGAACGCCAGCCCGAACCAGTGCGCCCGCTGTCCCCGCGCGAGGTGGACACGCTTACCTATCTTGCAATGGGCTATGGCCGCAGTCAGGTGGCTGAGATGCTGTTGATCTCAGAGCACACCTTGCGCGCCTATATCGAGAGCGCACGCTTTAAGCTGGGCGCATTGAACACCACACACGCGGTTGCCCGGGCCTTGGCCGAAGGTCTGATTGTCGTTGGCGGTGCGGCGCGCGCTGCAGAAGGTGGCTGGCCCGGACGCGAGGAAAAAACCCCGTTGCGCGCGTGATTCTGCCGACCGTGACGGGCCATTAACCAACCGCAAAGTACCCTTCTGCCAATGTCCCTTCCATGAAGGAGCAGCTTTGAAGGGGCTTAACATGTTACGCTATGTTTACGGCGACGCGCTTGGCGCATATCCGACCTTGCAGGAAACGATGCACCGTGACCGCGCGGTGCAGTTCCGCGACCGTTTGAAATGGGATGTCAGCGTGGATGCGCGCGGCTGGGAACAGGATGAATACGACAGCCTGAATCCGCTTTATGTGATCTGGGAAGAACCGGGCGGGGTCCACGGCGGGTCCATGCGGTTTCTGCCGACATCCGGGCGTACCATGGTGAACGATCATTTCAGTCACCTGTCACCGGAACGGATTGAAAGCCCCTTTATCTGGGAATGCACACGGTTCTGTCTTGCACCTGATGCATCCCCCCGCGTGGCTGGCGCGCTGATGCTGGCGGGTGGAGAGCTGATGCGCGCTTTCCAGTTGACGCATTTGTTGGGAGTATTCGACGCCCGCATGATCCGCATCTATAACATGATCGGGGCTGCACCAGAGGTGCTGGGCAGCGCAGGCGAGGGGCGTGATCGGATCAGCGTCGGTCTTTGGGCATATTCCGAGACGGATCGCGAGAAAGTCTTGCGGCGTGCCGGACTGTCATCCGAGATTTCGGAGGCATGGTTCGCAAGGTCGTTCGGGCAGCCAATCAGGCCGCAAAAGGTCGCTTAACCACTGGTGAGCAGGCGCGGGGGCGGATAGGTTGCCCGCATGACATCCAGCTCTCCCGCGATCGTATTTTCCGAAGACCAGGCCGAGGCCTGGGACAGTGTCGTATTGGCCTTGCGGCAGGCTGGTGTCGATCTGGATGACAGCCTGCTGCAACCGCCGAAATCCGAAGCGACCTCTGTCATGGCGGTCGTCGGCAAGGCCGGTTCCGGCAAGACGATGCTGCTTGCGCGGCTTTTCAAAGCCTTGGCAGACGCCGGCGTCGATATCGTGTCCGGTGACTATGAAGGCAAGAAGCGCCGCGACCGTCGCACGCTGGCCATCCTTGCACCGACCAACAAGGCGGCAAGCGTTTTGCGTACCCGTGGCGTGCCTGCCACCACGATCCACCGTATTCTCTATACGCCGGTCTATGATCCTGAATACGAGAAGGTCGCGGAGTGGCTGGCCGGGCAGGGAGAGCGGCCAGAGATTGAAGGCCTGACCGACATCGCGCTTGATCGCGCCTATGCGTCCTATCAGGCGAACACATCCGTGCCGGCCGCTTTGGCCGCTGCAGGCCTGCGTGGCAGCGATTTCATCACAGGATGGAAGCGGCGGGAAGAACCGCTGGATATCGGCTTTGTCGATGAATCCTCGATGCTGGACAAAAAGCAATTTGAAGACCTGCAAGAGATCTTTCCCACGCTGATCCTGTTTGGCGATCCGGCACAGCTGCCCCCCGTGCAGTCCGAAGGTGGGATGGTTTTCGAAAGTCTTCCGGCAGAGCGGGTTCTGACTCTTGAACGCATTCACAGGCAGACGGCAGATAACCCCATTCTTGACCTTGCCCACGCGCTTGCCGATCCGCAGATCGATTTCTACGCCTTCGAAAAGCTGATCGCCGAAGCGGCCGAAAAGGATGAACGCGTGGTCATGGCGCAGCGTGTCGAGGCGCAGTTGATGGCCCGATCCCCCTGTCTGGTCTGGCGCAACGCGACGCGCATTCGTTTGATCCATGCGTTTCGCGCCGCTTACAAGGCACCGGATGATGAACTGCGCGAAGGCGAGCCGTTAATCTGTGACGGGCTGGAACTGCCCATGAAGCACCGCAAGAAGCGCCTTGATCTGGAGGCGCGCGGCCTCATCAAGGGGGCACAAGTCATCTATCTGGGGCCGGGTCGCAAGCCGGGTTTTAGCCGTTTGCACGTCATGGGGGCCGAAGACCCGCAGGTCAGTGCTGCCAGTATCGTCAAGATCGAGCAGGATGGCGACGAGGAACCATTCATTCCTTTTGCCGCCAAGATGGGGGCAACGTTCCTGCACGGGGCTGCCGTGACCATTCACAAGGCCCAAGGGTCGCAGTGGGATACGGTGCAGGTCTTTGCGCCGGATATTAACGCTGCAAGCCGGATGGGACGTGTCGAGGCAGGTCAGCCGTTGTGGAAACGATTGGCCTATGTCGCGATCACCCGCGCTGAAAACCAGCTACGCTGGGTCGTGCGCAATCGTCTTGCCCTGCCGCAGGATGAATTGCGCGTTGATGATTTGGTGGTGCCCGCTGCACCGCTGGAACTACGGAGCGAGGACATATGAAGACAATCATCATTACCGGTGCCAGCAGCGGCATCGGATTGGCGACGGCAGAGGCATTTCTGGAAGATGGCTGGCGCGTGGGACTGGTGGCGCGGCGGGCCGACCGGTTGGAAGATCTCGCGCGTATGTATGACACGGCCGTGCCTTTGCCGTGTGATGTGACCTCTGAAGTTGCTGTGCAGAACACCTTTGCGTCGTTTGGACGTTTGGATGTCTTGTTCAACAATGCGGGCATGTTCGGTCCGCAGACCACGATTGATGAAATCCCGCTAGATAACTGGAAAGCCGTGCTGGATGTGAACCTGACCGGCATGTTCCTGTGCGCGCGAGAGGCGTTCAAGGTCATGCGCAAGCAGGCCCCGCAAGGTGGGCGCATCATCAACAACGGGTCGATTTCAGCGCACACACCGCGTGAAGGGTCTGTCTGCTATACGACGACCAAGCATGGTGTCAGCGGTCTGACGAAAACCCTGTCGCTGGACGGACGCCCGTTCAACATTGCTTGCGGTCAGATTGATATCGGGAATGCGCGTACCGATCTTGTCCGTGATCTTGAAAAGAAGCGGCAGGCCGAGGGGCTGGACCCTTTGCCTACGATGGATGTGGCCGATGTGGCCCAGGCCGTTTTGCACATGGCGAACCTGCCTTCAGAGGCGAATGTCCAATCTATGATGATCATGGCGACGAAGATGCCCCATATCGGGCGCGGTTAGCGGCGCAAGAGCGCAAAGGCCGCAGATGCAAGCCATCCCGCCGCAATCGCGATCGACAGCGACATCAGCCCGTACCAGAACGGGTTGTCGTGGGCGAGGTTATAAAGCCAACGTTCTAGCCCGACCTTTTTCACGGGGATGTTCGTGTCGTAAATATCGACCACCTGACCGTCGCGCGTCAGAAAGATCCGTGTCTGGTAGTCGCCTTCCGTCAGGTTTGCGGGCAGGCTGATCGCTGCGCGGAACAGGGTATCTTCCTCGAAATCGACCTTTCCTTCGAGGTTCTGGAACAGGTCTTGTCCTGCCCGAATCCGGATCAGGGCGCGATTGAAATTGCCGGCGTCCATGACATCAGCACCGACGCTGCGCACCATTTGCGGTGTCCGGATGCGATGGCGAATGTCTTCGGTGGCGGTCAGGATATCGGACAGTGGTGCGCTGCTGGCAACGGCGTAAAAGGATGGTGCCGCATCGACATTCACCACGTCGGTGTTCACCCAGATTCCAAAGCGCCGTTCCTTGCGCCGGACGGTGACCGGTGTATCCGGCCCTGCGACGGTCACGATCACCCCAAGCTCTCCTGCGGCTGTCGGTGCGTCACGCTTGATTGCACCAAAGATCAGCAGGTCTGAACCGTCGAACGTCGCGGTGATTGCCACCTCATCCTGGCTGAGGCCGAGTACAATCTCTTCGGCCTTGGCTGGCAGTGCAAGCACGCTGAGCAGGATCAGCAGGCGGATCATGTGTGCCCCTCTGTGCCCAGTGTGTAGATTTCGGATGGTTCCACAAGCAGATCGAATGCCAGCTTTCCGCAGACGGCCAAAACCATGATCGCCAGCAGGATGCGCAACTGTTCTGCTTTCATTCGCGTGCCGATCCGCGTGCCGATCTGTGCCCCGATCACGCCACCGACGAGCAGCAGGACTGCCAGCATCACGTCGACGGTGTAGTTTGTCGTGGCGTGCAGCATCGTGGTGAATGCGGTCACGAAAATGATCTGGAACAGCGACGTGCCAACGACGACCTTGGTTGGCATTCCAAGCAGATAGATCATGGCAGGCACCATGATGAAACCGCCCCCAACGCCCATGATCGCGGCCAGCACACCGACCAGCACCCCGACAAGCAGGGGCGGGATGACTGAAATATAAAGCCCCGAAACACGGAATTTCATTTTGAAGGGCAAGTTGTGCACCCAGTTGTGCTTGCGTCGCGTCGGGATCTTGCCGCCCGTCTTTTTTGATTTGCGGATAGCGTTCAGGCTTTCCAGGAACATCAGCCCGCCGATGATCCCGAGGAATACGACATAGCAAAGCTTGACCAGCAGATCGACCTGACCCAGCGATTTCAGGTAGTTGAAGACCAAGACACCCAGTGCCGCGCCAATCAGACCGCCCACAAGCAGGACGGTCCCCATTCGCAAGTCGACGGTCTTTCGTTTGAGATGCGCAAGCACGCCGGAAAAGGATGAGGCGACGATCTGGTTTGCTTCGGTCGCTACGGCAACAGCCGGGGGGATGCCAATGAAGAACAAGAGCGGCGTCATCAGGAATCCACCGCCGACGCCGAACATACCGGACAGGATTCCCACGATCCCACCCAATCCCAATAACAGAAAGGCGTTCACCGAAACTTCGGCGATTGGAAGGTAAATCTGCATGAGCTATCCCGGCAAGGCTTGGCCGCTTTCCTGCACAAGAAACCTTATCGTCCCGTTAGTCAAACCCCACAACGGGGAAATACTGTGCAACTGCAGCAAATCCTTTAAATTGGTGCTATTGTTGCCGCGCGCTGGACTTAACAGCCCGCGGCAACCAGCCCGAAATTGAGACTGCTAGCGTTCCTTGACATAAGGTTCGCCACCCGCGCGCGGCGGAATGGCCTTGCCCACGAACCCCGCCAGAATCACCACAGTCAGGATGTAGGGCAGCGATTTGATGAAGTCGTTGGGAATGCGTACCGTTTCAAACAGACCCGTCAGCATCCCGATCCCCTCGCCCGAGGCGGCCCCGATCCAGGTCATCAGCGCGATTGCGATCAGCACGGCCGACAGTCCGCCAAGAACCGCCATATCGATTTTGTCGCGTCGGACTGCATAGAAAATCATGAAGACCGACGGCAGCACCAGCAGAAGGATCACCCAGATCGCGTCCATCGAGATGGTCGAAAAGCGCGCTTCGATAGCGAAGAAGAAGCCGAACAACAGGCAGGCCCCGAGCGCCTGCCAGGGCCGCCATTTGGCAAAGATGAGTGCGGCAAGTGCAATGAACCCCCGATTGGCTGTCATGTCCTTGGTAAAGCCCGCCTGAACGGCCGTTGACAGGTAAGCACCGGCAATGCCGCAAAGGACACCGCAGATGATGACGGCGGCGAACCGCAACTGCACGACAGAAATCCCGGCCGTATCAACTGCGGCGGGGTTTTCGCCGACTGCGCGCAGTCGCAATCCGAAACGCGTACGGTAAAGCACCCACCATGACAGTGGCACTGCGACAAACGCAATGTAGACGAGGATCGAGTGACCCGAGATGAGTTCAGAGTAGAACTGCATCCCCGGGCTTGCATCACGCATGTCACGGATACGTGTCAACGCGCCGGGAAAGTCGATCCCGTCAAAACGGGCCGCCCCTGACAACGACGGTGTACGCCCGGCCTGTCCGAACCAGCCACCTGCAATCACGACTGTCAGACCAGCGGCAAGGAAGTTGATTGCAACCCCCGAAATGAGTTGGTTTCCACGAAAGGTGATGGATGCGATGCCGTGCACAATCGAGAGCATGATCGACGCGCCGATCCCTGCGAACAGGCCTATCCAGACCGACCCTGTTGTGAAAGAGACTGCCGCCGAAAGAAACGCGGCTGCCAGCATTTTGCCTTCCAGCCCGATGTCGAAAATTCCGGCGCGTTCGGAAAACAGACCCGCGAGGCACGCCAGCAATAGCGGGATCGCCATCCGGATCGTTGCATCGCCGAGCTGAACGATGGTGTAGAAGTTATCCATGGTTACGTCGCCTTCCGCATCGACAGGAACACCCGCTGCAACGGCGCGCGCACAAGATTATCAAGCGCCCCTGTGAACATGATGACCAGCGCCTGAATGACGACGATCATCTGCACCGGAATGCTGGTGTCCTGCGCCAGTACGGCCCCGCCCTGATAAAGCATCCCGAAAAGGACGGCGGCGATGATGATCCCGACCGGATGGTTGCGCCCCATCAGCGCGACCGCAATCCCGATGAAACCGGCCCCTTCGGTGGCGTTCAGGACCAGCCGTTCTGCTTCGCCCATGACGTTGTTGATCGCCATCATTCCAGCCAGACCGCCAGAAATGAGCATTGCGATCATTGTCAGTTTGACAGGATTGATCCCGGCGTATTTCGCGGCGGTTTCCGAATGCCCGAGCGCGCGGATTTCATAGCCGAGCCGCGTGTGCCAGATCAGTAGCCAGATGGCAAAACATGCCAGCAAGGCCACGAAGAAGGTGATGTTCGCGGGCGAGGATGTGAAGGCATCCCAGCCAATGGCATTGGCCATATCTTCGAAGCTGGGTAAATGCGTCGGTTCGGGAAATCGTGGCGAGGCGGGTTCCATGGACCCGTCGGGTTTGTAAACTTCGCGCAGCAGGTAGACGAGCAGCCCTGATGCGATGAAGTTGAACATGATTGTCGTGATAACGATGTGACTGCCCCGCTTGGCCTGAAGATAGGCGGGAATAGCGGCCCACGCCGCACCCAGCAGTGCCGAGGCTGCGGCTGCGACCACCAATGCAATCGTCCAATGCGGCAAGGGGAAGTAGAGGCAGACCGTCGCGACACCGACACCACCCAGCATTGCTTGCCCTTCGCCGCCGATATTGAAAAGGCGGGCGTGGAAGGCGACGGCGACGGCCAGTCCCGTAAAGATGAAGTTCGTGGCGTAATAGAGCGTGTAGCCAATCCCTTGTGTTGAGCCCAGCGACGCATCCGCCATGATACCCAAGGCGTTGAACGGGTCTTCACCGATCGCGATGATCACGAAGATCGAAATCACCATGGCAAGTAACAGGCTGATCAGCGGGACCAGTACGACTTCGGCCCATCTTGGCATCGCATCCATTCTCAGACCTCCTTGCTTGCATCGCCGCCTGCAAAGGCGAGGTTTTCTTCGACCGCTTCATGCAGCGGTTTGTCTTTTGGCGCACTGGTCATCCCGGCCATCAAAAGCCCCAGTTCCTTTTCGTCGGTTTGGTCGGGCATGCGTTCGCCCATGATCTGACCGTCAAACATCACCGCGATGCGGTCGGACAGTGCCAGAATTTCTTCCAGTTCGACCGAGACGAGCAGGATCGCCTTGCCCTGATCGCGCAGAGCGATGATTTGCTGGTGGATGAATTCAATCGCGCCGATATCGACGCCGCGTGTAGGCTGGCCGATCAGAAGAAGATCGGGATTGCGTTCGATTTCACGGGCCAGCACGATTTTCTGCTGGTTGCCCCCTGAAAAGCTTTTCGCCTGCAACTTTGGATCAGGGGGGCGCACGTCGAAGCGTTCCATCTTTCCCACGGTGTCCTGATAGATCGCGCTATTGTCCATCAAGAGACCTTTTTGATAGCGCGCGTCATGGTGGTAGCCAAAGGCTGTGTTTTCCCACGCCGTGTAATCCATGATCAGGCCTTCGCGCTGCCGATCTTCGGGGACGTGGCCGATCCCGCGCGCGCGGCGCGACTGACCATCCGAATGCGCACCGGTCAGATCAATGGGTTCGCCATTAACGATGACTTCACCCGTTGCTTTTTCGTATCCGCCCAGCACTTCGAGCAGTTCAGACTGGCCGTTCCCGGCAACACCCGCGATGCCCAGAACTTCGCCCGCGTGAACCTTGAAGCTGACGCCTTTGATGCGATGCACGCCCTTGTTGTCGGTGACGTGCAGGTCCTTCACTTCAAGGATTGTCTTGCCGGGCTGCGCGGGTTTCTTTTCGACTCGCAGCAGCACCTTGCGACCGACCATCAATTCGGCCAGTTCGGGTGGAGAGGTTTCTGACGTCTTGACCGTTGCGGTCATTTCGCCCCGCCGCATGACGCTGACGGTATCTGTGATGTCCATGATTTCACGCAGCTTGTGCGTGATCAGGATGATTGTTTTGCCTTCTTCCTTGAGCCGTCCAAGAATCCGGAACAACTGGTCTGCTTCTGCCGGTGTCAGCACGCCGGTGGGTTCGTCCAGGATCAGGATGTCAGCCTTGCGGTAGAGTGCTTTGAGGATTTCAACGCGTTGCTGCATCCCCACGCCGATATCTTCGATCAATGCGTCTGCATCAACGTTCAGTTCGTATTCTTCGGCCAGTGCCTTCAACTCGCGCCGCGCGCGGTTGAGTGACGGTTTCAACAGGCCGGAATCTTCGGCCCCAAGCACCACGTTTTCCAGCACTGTGAAATTCTCGACCAGCTTGAAATGCTGGAACACCATGCCGATACCTGCCGCAATCGCGGCCTGGCTGTCGGGGATTGTCGTTTTCTTGCCTGCGATAAAGATTTCGCCCTTATCGGCCTTATAGAACCCGTACAGAATCGACATCAGCGTCGATTTGCCCGCGCCGTTTTCGCCAATGATCCCGTGGATCGTGCCGGGCATGACGCGGATCGAGATATCCTTATTGGCTTGGACGGGTCCGAAGGCTTTGGAGATCCCTTTGAGTTCGATGGCAGGCGCTTGGTCGTTCATTCAGGTGCGCCCGTTCCGACGAATCCGACCATGCGGGTGATCTTGCCATCTGCAAGATCTGCGAAATATTGGCCGTGCTGCACCATATCCGACCCGTCAGGGCCTTTGCCGCCGAAGGCGACGGTCGTCCGGATTACCCCGCCGATGCTGTCGGATTTGACCACCTTTGCTGACCATCCCGGCGCATTGGCGCTGAACATGTTGACGTATTCCGCGATTGCCGCGCCCGACAGCGTATCGGGTGATCGCGGGTCGGTGTAGGTTCCGCCGTCGGCATAAACAGATGCGATTGCGTCTGCACGTGCCGCATCGTCGGACATACCCCAGGCGTCAAAGAACGTTTCGATTGGATCGCTCATGGTCTCGTCCTCCTAAATGCAAAGGGCCGCGCCTTTCCGAAAAAAGCGCGGCCCTGTTCGTGTTGGCCTACGTCGGTGCCTTAGAATTCAAGCGCCGGGCAGGATTCGTCGCTGTTGTAGTTGTGGACAGAGATTTCGCCCGCGACGATCTTTGCCTGCGCGTCTTCCAGTGCCGCAGTCATTTCAGCCGTGATCAGGTCCGCGTTGTTTTCGTCAACCGCATATCCCACACCTTCGTTAGAGAGATCCATGACGTTGAAGCCCGGCTCGAGCTCTGTTCCCGCTGTGAACGCGTCATAGACAGCGTTATCGACGCGCTTGAGCATGGAGGTCAGGACCTGACCGGGGTGCAGATAGTTCTGGTTGCTGTCCACGCCGATAGACAGGATGCCTTCGTCGGCTGCGGTCTGCAGCACACCGACACCCGTACCGCCAGCAGCGGCATAGACGACTTCAGCGCCTTGCGAAATCTGCGCGAGCGTCAGTTCGGAACCCTTCACCGGATCGTTCCATGCGGCAGGCGTTGTGCCGGTCATGTTGGCGATCACGGTGACGTCCGGGTTTACGGCTTTTGCACCCTGGGCATAGCCACAAGCAAAGTTGCGGATCAGCGGGATATCCATACCACCGATAAAGCCGATGGTGCCACCTTCAGCGGCCATCGCAGCGGCCATGCCGACAAGGTAGGACCCTTGCTCTTCTGCGAAGACGATCGAGCGGACGTTCGGCTGGTCAACGACCATGTCGATGATCTGGAATTTGGTGTCAGGATAGTCGCCGGCCACTTCTTCGAGGGCTGTAGCAAAGGCAAAACCCGCCATGACGATCGGGTTCTTGCCGTCTTCGGCAAAGCGGCGCAGCGCCTGTTCACGCTGTGCGTCCGATGTCAGTTCGACCTCTGCGAATGTGCCACCGGTTTCTTCTGCCCAACGCTGTGCGCCGTTGAACGCGGATTCGTTGAACGATTTGTCGAACTTGCCGCCAAGATCGAAGATCACGGCAGGTTCAGCAAGCGCACCGCCAGCAGTCAGTGCCACTGCGGCTGTCGCGCCGAGCATGGTTTTCATAAATGTCATTGGTGTCTCCCAGGTCGAATGTTGGGGGGTCTTTTGTGCAAACACGCGCGCCACCCCCATGAAAGCGAGCCGATCTTTGTCGGATCATTGCAAGATAAGGCAACGCCTGCGCGGAAGCGTCAACCGATTTTTGTCGGTTTCGGCGGGTTCCACATTGTTTTCGCTATGTTTTGACCGTTAACGCTGCGGCAGGTCCAATTGCAGGACGAGCGCGTCACAATGCGTGCCGTCTGCCCGTTGGTAGTATTTCTGCCGTAGCCCGACCTGTGCGAAGCCTGCACTGACGTAAAGCGCGATCGCCGGAGCGTTATCTGCGGCGACTTCCAGAAATACCTTTGCCGCACCGCGTTTCGCGCATCTGTCAGTAAAGTCCCGTAGCGCCGCACGGGCCAAGCCGCGCTGTCGCTGCATTGGGTTGGTGGCGATGGTCAGGATTTCGGCCTCATCGAGCAGTAAAGTTCCAAGCACGAAGCTGTCCGCGCTGCCGGTGATTACTGTTGTGTCCCGCGCAAGGTAGGTTTGAAACCGCGCCGCATCCCAAGCGAGCGTCGGCGGAAAACAGACCGCGTGTGTCTTTGCCAAGGCGTCTGGAGTCACGACAGAATGACCGGTGCCAGATCGCGTGGAGGTGCGGCATCGGCGGCGCGTACATAAAGCGGGGCAGGGCGGTCTGGGGTGGTTTCGCCTGCGGCCCATCGCTGGGCCGCGATTTGCGCAATTGTTGGGGCTGGTGCGTGTGCGGCGACCAGAGACATGCAGTTTTCAGATATGGTTGGTGGCCCTGCGGGCTTACCGTCGCAGAATTCTTGCACATATGCGCTGTCGCGCGGTCCCGGCACCGATGCGACCGATGCGTCCCGTAAATTCGGACTGTCCGGACCGCGCGAAACTTCGAATTGCGAAACGCCCATGACAGGGATGCCGCAACCCAGCCCAATCCCACGGGCTGCTGCAACGCTGATGCGGATACCGGTGAAGTTGCCCGGACCGATCCCGACAGCGACCAATCCGATATCTGCCCATGTAATCTGGTTTTCGCCTAAAAGCTCTTCGATGAGGACCATCAGCCTTTCGGCCTGGCCACGCTTCATTTCCTCATGGCGGGAGCCGATGACGTGTCCATCGCGCCAGAGTGCGGCTGCGCAATGCGGACCCGCGGTATCAAAAGCCAGAATGACGGGCGGAGTCATGCCTTGGAAAATGTCAGCGGCTTGGTGGCGTGTCGC
This sequence comes from Cognatiyoonia koreensis, assembly GCF_900109295.1. Lineage (NCBI taxonomy): Bacteria > Pseudomonadati > Pseudomonadota > Alphaproteobacteria > Rhodobacterales > Paracoccaceae > Cognatiyoonia > Cognatiyoonia koreensis. The sequence continues at coordinate 2,000,977 of NZ_FOIZ01000001.1, read as the reverse complement.
TTGACGACACCCTTTGCTTCCAGATCAAGCTGCACGCATTTCTGCCACCAGCCGGACGTCGCGCCACCGGGGAACAAATCGTCTGGCAGATGCGCTTTGGCCGCTTCCTTGATGTCTTTGGCGGTCATGCCCTTGTCAGACATGACATTCAGCATCGCGTCTTTCATGGCAGTGTATTTGGCCGCATCGACGTTTGTCACGTGTCCGGGGACATTGACGTTCTCGACGGGAATCTTGTCGCCGCTCATGCTGCGACGGGGCGGACTTCGATCACCTCGGGGATATAATGCCGCAGCAGGTTTTCGATGCCCATTTTCAGGGTCAATGTGGATGACGGGCAGCCAGCGCAGGCACCCTGCATATGCAAATAGACGATCCCGCGGTCAAAGCCGTGGAATGTGATATCACCACCGTCCTGCGCCACGGCAGGGCGGACGCGCGTGTCGAGCAATTCCTTGATCTGGCTGACGATTTCGCCGTCTTCGCCTGTGTGTTCGGCATGGCCGGAGGCTGGTTTGTGATCATCCGCCATCACCGATTGGCCAGACTGGTAGTGTTCCATGACCGCGCCAAGGATCGCCGGTTTGATGTGGTCCCATTCAACACCGTCGGCCTTTGTCACCGTCACGAAATCGACGCCAAAAAAGACCCCCGTCACCCCATCGACCGCAAAGATGCGCTGCGCGAGCGGTGAGCTGCTTGCCGCCTCGGCCGTTGGGAAATCCGCAGTCCCCACTTCGAGGACAGTTTGTCCGGGCAGGAATTTCAGCGTCGCCGGGTTTGGTGTGGATTCGGTTTGAATGAACATCGGACCAACCTTTTCTGTCAGGATTTGAATATGCGTATCCACTCCCCGTAAGTCAAGGTTTAGAATTATTCTAAACCGGAGAAGTCTGCATAGTTCAGGTGATGGCTTCGAGCCGTTCCTTAGACATGTCGCCCGGAACGATCGTGACAGGGATCGGCAGATTTCCCGCCTGCCGGGTCAGCTGTGTCACAAGTGGGCCGGGTCCCTTGCCGTCGGTACTTGCGCCAAGTACGAGCACGCCGATTTCGGGGTCTTCCTGCACCTGTGCCATGATTTCAGGAACGACTTCGCCTTCGCGGATGACAAGTTCGGGTTCGACGTTCTGCTTGTCGCGCATCCACTTGGCAAAGACCTCGTAGTGCACCTCGATACGCTCGCGCGCTTCCTGACGCATGATTTCGCCGACACCGATCCAGTGGTTGAATTCGTCGGGGCTGATAACAGACAGGACAGTCACGCCGCCTCCTGTATGGGCCGCGCGCATCGCTGCAAAGCGCATCGCGTTCAGACATTCGCGGCTGTCATCAAGCACAACCATAAACTTGCGCATCACTGGTTCCCTGTTTGGCTTTCCGTCACATTGTCGCAACCCGCCGTCACTGGCAAGGTTCATCGGATATGCGTGCTTGGCCCGGCCGTGTCGTCAGAGAGGTTTGACAAGCCGATGGAGCACTTGCGTCTTGTCACCGACCTGCATTTGTCCGCTGTGTCCAGTCGGCAAGAAACCGTGCCGCGCCCAGAATGCCGCACCCCGCGGGTTGCTATCCATAACAGCGAGAAAAAGATATGGCGACCCAGCCTTCTGCGCGAGGTCCACGATATGCGCCAGAAAGACCTGCCCATAGCCGGCGGACCGCGCCCAAGGGCCAAGCATCATCAGGCCGAGGTAGGCGTCACCCTGTGCGGGAAAGCCGAAGGACAGTTCTGCGAGGCCGGACAGGCGATCATCCAGAAAATAACCAAGCCGGTGACTGTTTGCCGGATCACAGCCCGGTGGTCCATCCGTGAAGAAGTCGCGTGCTTTGTGCAGGCCGGGCACGCGGCCCTCTGCCAGTTCCCAATAGTCCGGCGCATCGCGGTAGAACGCATGCACGCGGTCAAGGTCTAGTGCGGGGTCCAGTGCGCGGATCATAGATCAGTCGGCGTCAGAGGCAGCCCAATCCCAGTACATTTCGCGCACCCGTTTGGTTAGCGGCCCGATCTGGTAGTTGCGGTCATCAAAGGCCGTCACCGGCGTGACCTTCATCATATTGCCTGACAGGAAAACCTCGTCCGCTTCGCGAAAGTCGTCGAAGGACAGCACGGTTTCGTGCACGTTCACCCCGTCTGCGGCGAGGTTGGAGATATGACGTGCGCGGGTGATCCCGGCGAGGAACGTGCCGTTTGGAATAGGTGTAAATACCATCCCATCCTTGACCATGAATACATTCGCACTGGCTGTTTCAGCCACATTTCCCATGATGTCGGCCACAAGGGCATTTCCGAAACCTTTGGCGCGGGCTTCGGCGAGCATCCTTGCGTTATTGGGGTAGAGACATCCTGCTTTTGCGTTCACGACGTTGTTTTCCATGACCGGACGGCGGAACCGTGTCGTGGTCAGGGTCGTCGCGGCCGTGGGGGCGGCCATCGGGATTTCTTCGAGGCATATCGCAAAACCGGTCGCGCCTTCCTTGGGCACGATCCCGAGATCACCACCATCAAGCGCCCAATACATCGGGCGTATGTAGACGGCAGTGTCAGGCGCATAGGCCTTGAGCCCTTCGCGCACGATCTGGACCATGTCGTCGGTCGTGACGGTGGGCGTGATCATCAGCGCCTTGGCGGATCGGTTGACCCGCGCACAGTGGGCGTGAAGGTCGGGTGTCTTGCCGTTCACGAAACGTGCACCGTCAAACACGGTCGTGCCAAGCCATGACCCGTGATCGGCGGCACGCATGATGGCCACATCGCCATCGTGCCAAGTCCCGTCAAAGTATGTGCGAATGTTTTGTCCGGTCGCCATGCCACCCTCCCTTTTGCGGCAGGCTAGGGGGAAAACGGGAAGGTGAAAAGGGGGCTACCGGACGGTGCAGTTGATCGCATTACGATCCTGATCGTGTTGCGTTGAGCCGTGCCTTAGCTGCGCAGCATCCCGACGATGTCGTATGTCTTTTTCAGGATCGGTTCCGCGATCTCGCGCGCCTTTGCAGCGCCTTCACCCAGAATGCGATCAATTTCAGCCGGATCATCCATCAGCCGCTTCATTTCGCCCGAGATCGGGGCGAGCTTGGCGACGGCCATATCGGCCAGCGCGGGCTTGAATTTGCCCCATCCAGCACCGCCGAATTCAGCGATGACCTGTTCTGGTGTCTGATCGTTCAGAGCCGCGTAGATATCGACGAGGTTGCGTGCCTCGGGCCGGTCTTTCAGCCCTTCGACGTTTTCGGGCAGCGGTTCGGGATCGGATTTCGCTTTTTTGAACTTTTTGGCGATCGTGTCGGCATCATCAAGCATGTTGATGCGTTCCATATCGCTTTCGCCGGATTTCGACATTTTCTTGGTGCCATCGCGCAGATTCATGATCCGCGCGGCAGGGCCGCCGATGACCGGCTCGGTCAACGGGAAGAAGTCGGTTTTGTAGTCGTGGTTGAATTTCGCTGCGATGTCGCGCGTCAGTTCAACATGCTGTTTCTGGTCTTCGCCCACGGGAACGTGGGTTGCGTGGTAAAGCAGGATGTCGGCTGCCATCAGTGACGGATAGGCATACAGCCCGAGCGAGACGTTCTCCGCATTCTTTCCCGCCTTGTCCTTGAATTGGGTCATGCGGTTCATCCAGCCCATGCGGGCGACGCAGTTGAAGATCCAGCCAAGTTCTGCATGGGCGGCGACTTGGGATTGGTTGAACAGAATGGATTTTGTCGGGTCAAGTCCCGCTGCAAGATAGCCAGCAGCGACTTCGCGCGTGCCCCGTGCCAGCTCCTGCGGGTCCTGCCAGACGGTGATCGCGTGCAGATCGACAACGCAATAGATGGTTTCCATCTCGCCCTGCATGCCGACAAACCGCTTGATCGCGCCAAGGTAGTTGCCAAGCTGCAGCCCCCCTGACGGCTTGATGCCAGAGAAGACGCGGGGGGTGAAAGTGGCTTGGGTCATTGGTCTATCCGGGGTGGTCATCTGCAAAAACGCCCGCTACCCATGCCAGAGGTCGTTTCGAGTTTCAACAGGTCCAATCATGGATAACCAAAGCCCCTTTAACGCATTGCCACCCGTGGTCGTGGCCCTTGTCCTGATCATCGTTGTCGTCGAATTGATCTTCACGGCCGGGGCGCAGGGTTTGATTGGCGGGCCCGGCGCGATTGGGTGGCGGCTGGAAGCGGTGCGCAGCTATGCATTTGCCCCGTCGGTGTCCGAACTGGTCTTTGTGCGCGGCGATTATTCTTTCGAGGTCCTCAAGCGGTTCGTCACGTTTTCATTTGTCCACGCGTCCTTTCTGGACGCAATGTTCGGGATGGTTCTGACGCTCGCACTTGGGAAGTTTGTCGGAGATGCGTTCGGGAACTTCGCCACCGGCTTTCTGTTCTTCTTTACCGCGGCCTTTGGTGCGCTTGTCTATGGCCTGTTCCTGTCAGGCTTTGTGCCGCTGATCGGTGCATACCCAGCTGCCTATGGTTTGATCGGGGCCTATACCTACCTGATCTGGTTGCGCCTCGGAGAGTCGGGCGAGAACCAGCTGGCGGCCTTTCGTCTGATCGGATTTCTGCTGGGATTGCAGCTATTTTACGGCATCGCGTTCGGATCGACCCCGCAGTGGATCGCGGAATTGGCAGGATTCTTTTCGGGCTTTGCGGTGGCACCATTGCTTGCCCCTGGCGGTTGGCAGGCATTTGTTGCGCGTATGCGCCGCCGCTAGCGCCGCAGCGCGCGCCTGACATCGCCAAGCCGAAGCGCCCCGAAAATCTGTGCCAGACCGAAGTAGCTGACGATCCCGATCAGAACCAGCACGGCAAGCGCGACGTAGCGCAGCGTTGGCACGCCAAAGAACGGGCCCAGGATGACTTGCGCGCCCCAAAGTACGACACCCATGCCGATTGCCGCCAGAATGATCCGCCAGATGCGCGTCTTGAACCGGTCGTCCAGTCGCGCGGCTTCGCCCATGTCGCGTGATCCGAGCCACAGCAGAACAACCATTGCCCAGCCCGTTACGGTTGTGCCGATTGCTGCTGCAATGAAACCGACCACCGGCGACAACCCAATCGCCAGTGAAGCGTTCAGTACCATCGCGGCCATTGCATAGTAGAATGGGCGCTTTGTATCCTCGCGCGCGAAATAGAGCGGCTGCAAAGCCTTTTGCAGAACAAAGGCGGGCAGCCCAAGGCCATAGACTGCGACGGCGAATGCGGTGGCCATCGTGTCATCGGATGTAAATGCGCCACGCTGGAACATAACGCTGACCAGCGGGATCGGGATCACGATCAGCGCGATGGAGGCCGGAATTGTCAGTGCAAGGCTGATTTCAGAGGCGCGGTTGAACGCATCGCGCCCGCCTGCGGTATCCCCGGCGCGCAGACGGCGCGACAGATCCGGCAACAGCACAACCCCGATGGCGATGCCCACAACGCCCAATGGCAGTTGGTAAAGTCGGTCTGCATAGTTCAGCCATGCAACCGCCCCTTCAAAATAGCTGGCGACCTGTCTGCCAACGAGCAGGTTAATCTGTACGACCCCGCCTGCCAGTGCTGCGGGTGCGGCGATGATGGCGAGCCGTTTGAGTTCCGGTGTCAGCTTTGGCATGCCGGGCAGCAGCGTGAAACCGGCGCGCCGTGCGGCAAACCAAACCAGCGTGACTTGCGCGATCCCCGCGAGGGGTACGGCGTAGGCCAGCCATTGCCCAATCGTGCGGGATTGGTCCGGTGTATCGAGCGATGCTGCGATCAACATTGCGATGACGAAAATGATGTTCAGCAACACAGGGGCGGCAGCAGCGGCCATGAACCGCCCCGTCGCGTTCAGAACGCCTGATAGCAATGCTCCGAGTGAGATAAATAGGATGTAGGGAAACGCCCACCGCCCGTAGGAGACCGCCAGATCGAAGCGTTCGTCATATATGTAACCGCTGGCAATGGCAGAAACGAGCAAGGGCATGAAGACGATGCCGACAACCGTCAGAACCGTGAGAATGAACGCCATGCCAACAAACGCGTCCTGCGCGAATTTTTTGGGGTCTTCGCCGTTTTCCAACTTTTTGGCGAACATCGGCACAAAGGCCATGTTGAACGCCCCTTCTGCAAAGAAACGGCGGAACAGATTGGGCAGCGAGAAGGCGACCAAGAACGCTTCGGCGACGGGTCCTGTCCCGAGATAGCCCGCGATCATGATATCGCGCACGAAGCCGAGGACGCGTGACAGCAATGTCCAGACGCCAACGGTCAGGAACCCGGCCATGAGACGGATCGGTTTCATGACTCTGCGCGTTCCGCACCTTGGGCGATGGCTTCGCGCAGTTTGCGTTCAAGCGATGCCCGCTTGTGTTCGGCGTGGTATTTCATGCCTGTCATGTCTTTCACATAGAATGTGTCCACGACCTGTTCACCATAGGTCGCGATCACAGCTGACGCGATATAAACGTAGTTATGTGCAAAAGTTCGTGTGAGATCGAACAGAAGTCCTGGACGATCGCGGGTATCGACTTCGATGATCGTGTAGATTTCCGACCCTTCGTTATCGAAGGTGATGTTTGTCGGCACCTTGAAAGCGCGCTCACGTTTCTTGATTTTGTCGCGGTCCTTGATGGCATCGCGGGCCACCACTTCGCCCTTGAGCGTTTTCTTGATCATCTGTTCAAGCCGGGGCAGGCGTGAGGCCTCGTAAGGGTGGCCTTCGGAATCCTGGACCCAGAAGACGGCGGTCGCATATCCGTCCTTGGTCGTGTAGGTGCGCGCATCCACGATGTTTGCCCCGACGAGCGCGAGGGCACCGACCATACGGCTGAAAAGCCCCGGGTGATCGACCATCGCGAAACAGGCGCGTGTCGCATCGCGGTCGTCATCCAGCATCAGATCAATCGCAATTTCGCTATCAGTGATATCCTTGAGAAGGTTCGCAAACACGATATGCGTTGCGGGCGGCAGACCCTGCCAATAGGGGCCATAGTGCCGCCCGACCTCTGTCTTGAGGTCTTTTGCGTCCCAGCCGTCCAGCGTTTCGCGCAAGGCCCGCTTGGCCTCTGCCTCGCGGCTTTCGCGGTTGACGTCTTCGAGCCCGTTTTCAAGTGCACTGCGGGTCGCGCGATAGAGGTTGCGGATCAAAACCGCTTTCCAGTTGTTCCACGTGTCAGGGCCAACGCCACGGATGTCGCAGACGGTCAGCACTGTCAGCAGGTCAAGCCGCTCGACCGATTTCACCGCGTTCGCGAAACCACGCACGGTGCGCGGTTCGGCGATGTCGCGTTTCTGGGCCGTGTCCGACATCAGCAGGTGATAGCGGATCAGCCATTCCACGGTGTCACAGTCTTTCTTGCTGAGCCCGAAGCGCGGTGCGATCTTGCGGGCCATCTGTGCGCCCAGAATGGAATGGTCTTCGTGCCGTCCTTTGGCGATGTCATGGAGCAGCAAGGCAACATAGATCACCCTGCGATTGATCCCTTTTTCGAGGATTCCGGACGCGATCGGAAGTTCTTCGATCAGTTCTTTCTGTTCGATCTGGTGCAGGTTCGAGATCGTCTGAATGATATGCTCGTCGACCGTGTACTTGTGATACATGTTGAACTGCATCATCGCGACGATATGCGCGAATTCAGGGACGAAAGCGCCGAGCACGCCAAGTTCGTTCATGCGTCGCAACGCGCGTTCCGGATTGCCGTGTTTCAACATCAGGCCAAGGAACAACTTGTTGGCTTCCTTGTCGTTGCGCATTTCATCATCGATCAGATTTAGATTGGCCGCCAAAAGGCGCATCGCGTCCGGGTGGATCAGCGTGCCGGTGCGCAATGCCTCTTCGAAGATGCGCAGCATGTTCAGACTGTCCGACAGGAATGCCTTTTCATCGTCTACCGTGATCCGGTTCTGCTTGATGGCGTATGGCGGCTTTGCCCGTTTGCGCCGTTTCAGCAGACGCACCAGCATCGGCTCGGGCTTTGTGCGGGCGTCTTCCTGTGCTGTCAGGAAGATGCGTGTCAGCTCTCCCACGCGGGTCGCGTGGCGGAAGTAGTCCTGCATGAAGTGTTCGACCGCGCGCCGCCCGCCCTTGTCTTCGTAGCCCATCAATTCGGCCACCAGCACCTGCATGTCGAACGTCAGCTGATCGACGGCACGGCCGGCGATAAGGTGCAGATGACAGCGCACGGCCCACAGGAAATTATGCGCCCGTTTGAACGTTTCATATTCGTCTGCCGAGAATACATCAAATTCGATCAGGTCTCGTGCCTGTTGAACGCCATGAAGGTATTTGTTGATCCAGAAAAGTGACTGAAGATCGCGCAGACCACCTTTGCCTTCCTTCACATTCGGTTCGACCACATAGCGCTGCCCACCCTGCTTGCGGTGTCGTTCGTCGCGCTCGTCAAGCTTGGCTTCGATGAAGTCGCTTGCCGTGGTTGAAAAAAGTTCATCCCAGAGTCGTTTGCCAAGTTTCCTGGCGAGTTCGGCGTCGCCTGTCAGATAGCGGTATTCGACCAACGACGTGCGGATCGTGTAATCCTCGCGGGCAAGTCGGATGCAATCCTTGATCGTGCGGCTGGCGTGGCCGACTTTCATCTTGAGATCCCACAACATGTAAAGCGTGGACTCGATCACGCTTTCTGCCCAAGGCGTCATTTTGTAGGGGGTGAGGAAAAGTAGATCGACATCGGAATGCGGGGCCATCTCTCCTCGTCCGTAGCCGCCGACAGCAATAACGCTTAGTTTTTCAGCCTCGGTCGGGTTCGGAAGTTTGTGAAGCGTTGTCTTGGCAACCTCAATTGCTGAAATGACCAGCTGGTCGGTCAGCCATGAATAGGCGGTCGTTGTTTTATGCGATGCGAATGGCTGTTCAAGAAACGCTGCTTTGATCGCCTCGCGCCCACGCACCTGTGCGCGCTGCAGCACACTGATGGCCGCCTTGCGGACGTCCTTGGCATCAGTGCAGTCTGCAATTGCCAAGCCGAGCGCCTCTCGCGTGGCGGCATGGTCGAAAATGTCAGACGCCGGACAGAGAAAACTGTCCGGCGTTTTGATGTTGGTCATGGCTTTTTGCCCGGTTTTGACGATCAGAGACCGGACCCCCCGAAAGAGCGAGGTGCCGGTTCAACTATGACGACGCGGTTGTTGCGCACTTCGGCGACCGCAAGACCGCGTTCGTTCAGACCGTTCGGCAGCAGGCGGAAGATGCCGCTGGTTCCCTGAAAACCCTGGCGGGTGGTCAGTGCCTGCTTGGTCAAAGCATTGGAATCACCGGCGGCGACGAGGGCGCCGATTGCCGCGATTCCGTCATAGGCAAGGCCGGCCAGCGGATGTGGCGCGTCGCCATAGACACCCTGATAGCGGCTTTCGAAATTTGCCACCATCGACTGGTCGGGCAGTGCAAACAAGCCGCCCTGAACACCTGGAAGGGACAGCGCCTGCGGCAACGCGTTCCAGCGCGTCAGTCCGATATAGCGTGTGTCAGCCGGGTTGATGCCCGCTTCTGGCAAGGACGTTGCGATGATCGGCAGGTCTGCGTTGACACCGGCGGTCAGAAAGACCGCATCGGCACCGGTCGCATTGATGGTTGATGCAATCCGTGGCGTCGCTTCGAGGATGCCTTGCTGGGAGAGCGCATAGCTTTCCACACCGGCAAGTTGGGCACCGCTGCTGCGCACGGCGGTTGCAATCGCATCACGGCCAACCTGCCCACCTTCATCGTTGCCGTGAACGATGGCAAACCGGGTTGTCCCGTTCCGGGCGGCGTGGTTGACCAGTCTGCGCGCGGTATTGTCGAACGTCGCACCCAGCAAAAACACATTACCACCCGCAATCTTTGGGTTGTTCGAGAAGGTCAACACGTTGACGTTGCGGCTTGCGGCCGCAAGACCGGCAGCGTTCGCAGCATCCGCATACAGCGGGCCTAGAATGATTTTCGCACCTTCTTCAAGGGCTTGCGCTGTGATGACTGATGCTTGCGCCGGATCAGACCCCGTGTTGTAAACCCGCAGGTCGATGTCGACACCGTTCAGGTCTGCAATTGCCATGCGCGCGGCGTTTTCAAGATTTGCCGCCAGAAAGCGGTCGGACCCTGCCGTGGATCCGCCTGGCACCAGCAGCGCCACTTGGACGGGTGCATTCGGATCAATCCGCTGACCTGTATTCTGGTTGATCCCGACCGCACCCGGCGCGGCACATGCAGCGACGAATACAATCGTCAAAAGAGTGAAAAGGCGGGCGGCAGCCTTGCGGGCGCGCAACAAATTGGCAAACATGAATAACTCCTCCTGTACGGCAGCTGCGACAGGAGCCCCCTGACAGCCATTCTTGTGGCGCATCATAAAGACCGTGACGGAAGGGTCTAGGCATGAATTTTGAGATCAAGCCACTCTCTGCCGGTTTGTATTTTGTGGCGACACCCATCGGTGCCGCCCGCGATATCACATTGCGCGGTCTGGATATTCTGGCAAGTGCGGACGTGCTTGCAGCGGAAGACACGCGAACAGCGCGCAAACTAATGGAAATCCATGGCGTTCCACTGGGGGAGCGCCGGATCGTCGCGTTTCATGATCACAGCGGCAAAGCCGTTATCCAGAAGTTACTGGAGCACATGAAAGCAGGGCGTTCCGTCGCCTATGTGTCAGAGGCAGGCACCCCTTTGGTCGCTGATCCGGGGTATGAATTGGGCGTTGCTGCTGCGGGCGCTGGGTTCGCGGTGATTGCCGCACCGGGCGCGTCGGCCGTGCTAGCGGCCTTGACCGTTTCGGGGCTTGCCACCGATCGCTTTGCCTTTGTCGGCTTTCTGCCCGCCAGCAAGGCCGCCAGGCAGACGGAAATTGCGCAACTGCGGGATACGCCGTTTACGCTAGTGTTCTTCGAGTCGCCAAAACGCGTTCATGAATTGTTAGCCGATCTCTGCGAAATTCTGGGCGGTACGCGCGAAGCGGCTGTCTGCCGCGAACTGACGAAGAAATTTGAAGAAACGCAGCGTGGATCGCTGGCAGAACTGGTTGCGGCATTTGACGGGCGCAGCGTCAAGGGTGAGATCGTGGTGCTTGTCGGTCGCGCAGGGGCCACGGTGATATCCGATGCAGATGTGGATACGGCCCTTCGAACGGCGCTGGAGACGATGCGGGTGAAAGATGCAGCAACGACAGTGGCCGGTGCCTTTGGCATGCCACGCAAGGATGTGTATCAGCGGGCATTGGGCCTGAAGGATGAAACGTGAGCGGTAAAACCAGCTATCACGCAGGCGTAGCCGCCGAAGATATCGTAGCGAAGGATTATCTGCGCCGCGGTCGCATTATCGCCGAAAGGCGGTGGCGCGGCAAAGGTGGCGAGGTTGACCTGATTGTCCGGGAAGGCGCACGTGTCGTCTTTGTTGAGGTGAAGAAAAGCAGTAGTTTCACGCGGGCCGCGACGCGGCTGTCGCGCAAGCAGATGGATCGGCTTTGTGCGGCTGCAACCGAATTCGTTTCCAACGAGCCCGACGGCCAATTGACGGACATGCGTTTTGATCTGGCAATGGTCGACAGTAGTGGTGCCGTTCGGATCATCGAGAACGCATTCATGGAAGCCTAGACATTACAGGATTGCACCCGCCCACCCGCTGGGCCATGTATCAGAGCGCACCACATAATTGAGCGAGGGCTGTCATGTCGCTTCACGTTGCTTTCCAGATGGATCCTATCGGTCCGATCAATATCGACGCAGACAGCACGTTCCGCATTGCCGAAGAGGCACAGGCACGCGGCCATCGCCTGTTTTATTACACGCCGGACAAGATTGCCTATCGTGAGGGTCGCGTCACGGCGCGGGGGTGGCCGCTGGAAGTGCGCCGCGAAAAGGGCAACCATTTCACCCTTGGCGACGAGACGGAAATGGACCTTGCCGATCTGGACGTCATATGGTTGCGGCAAGACCCGCCGTTTGACATGGGTTATATCACTACGACGCACCTTCTGGATATGGTGCACCCGCAAACGCTTGTCGTGAATGACCCGTTTTGGGTCCGCAACTATCCTGAAAAACTGTTGGTTCTCGCATTTTCTGACCTGACCCCGCCGACGATGATCGCGCGTGATCTCGAAACCCTCAAGGTGTTCCGCAAGGACCATGGAGATGTCATTCTCAAGCCGCTTTATGGCAACGGCGGGGCCGGCGTTTTCAAACTGCAATCAGATGACAGTAACCTTGCTTCGCTGCACGAGGTATTTACCGGCATCAACCGTGAACCGCTGATCATGCAGAAGTTTCTGCCGGATGTAAGCAAGGGCGATAAGCGCATCATCCTTGTCGATGGCGAACCCGTCGGTGCGATCAATCGGGTGCCCGCGGCTGGTGAAACCCGTTCGAACATGCACGTCGGTGGCCGCCCCGAGAAAGTGTCGCTGACTGATCGCGATCGTGAAATCTGTGCCGCGATTGGCCCGCTGCTGAAAGAGAAGGGTCAGGTCTTTGTCGGGATTGACGTGATAGGGGACTGGTTGACCGAGATAAACGTCACATCACCCACCGGCATTCAGGAACTTGAGCGGTTCGACGGCACGAATATCGCGGCCAAGATCTGGGAAGCGATCGAGGCAAAGCGGGCCTAAACCTCTTTCGTGAGCGTCAGCCTGTAGCTGACGGCTTCGGCAACATGTGGCTTGCGCACGTCCGGGGCACCTTCAAGATCCGCAATCGTGCGCGCCACACGCAATACCCGGTGATATCCGCGCGCAGACAAACCGAAGCGTTCGGCCACCTGCGTCAGGAGAGCACGTCCTTCTGTATCTGGTGTGGCGACGTCTTCCAGAATGGCCCCTTGCGCGTCCGCATTTGCCGTCATGCCCGGCCGTTTGGCATAGCGCGTCGTCTGAATGTCACGGGCCATCGCAACCCGTTTCGCAATCTGTTCCGATTTTTCACCGTCAGCTGGCAGATCAAGGTCTGTGAACGCGACCGGCGGCACCTCGACCCGCAGGTCGAACCGGTCCATTAGTGGCCCGGAAATGCGTCCGAGGTAATCCTCTCCGCAGGCTGGCACCCGGGCGCACGCCCGCGCCGGATCGGCAAGATAGCCGCATTTGCAAGGGTTTGCGGCTGCCACCAGCATGAATTTGCAGGGATATTTTACGTGCGCATTCGCGCGGGCGACGACGACTTCGCCGGTTTCGATAGGCTGACGCAAGGTTTCCAGCACCGTCCGCGGAAATTCGGGGAATTCATCCATGAAAAGCACGCCGTTATGCGCCAGTGAGATTTCACCGGGCTTTGCTCCGCGCCCGCCGCCGACGATTGCCGCCATAGATGCCGTGTGATGGGGTTCACGGAACGGGCGCTGTCGGTTGATACCACCTTCGTCGAGCAATCCCGAAAGGGAGTGGATCATCGACGTTTCAAGCGCCTCTGCCGGGGTCAGGTCAGGCAGGATGCCCGGTATCCGAGCCGACAGCATGGATTTGCCTGAACCGGGTGATCCGACAAGAAAAAGGTGGTGCCGCCCCGCCGCCGCGATTTCCAGTGCGCGCTTAGCCCGTTCCTGTCCTTTCACTTCTGACAGATCACGGGTTGCGTCGCGTGCCTGCACCTCACCCGGCTGTGCCGGTTCAAGGATCGCTTGGCCGTTGAAATGTTGTACAGTTTGCGCGAGCGATGCGGGGGCGATCACGGTGACAGCATTCACCCATGCCGCTTCAGCGCCACAGCCCGCTGGACAGATCAGTGTGCGGTCGTCTTCGGCTGCGGCCATTGCAGCGGGCAGGGTACCGATGACAGAGACCAATCCGCCATCGAGCGATAGTTCCCCCAATGCGACGGTCTGTGCCACTGCGTCGCGCGGAATGATTTCAAGTGCAGCCAGCAGGGCCAGCGCGATCGGCAGGTCGAAATGCGATCCTTCTTTCGGCAGGTCCGCTGGTGACATGTTAATCGTAATGCGTTTGGAAGGCAGCGCGATGGCCATGGCGGTCAGGGCCGCACGAACCCGTTCACGGGCTTCGCTGACCGCCTTGTCAGGCAGCCCGACGATACTGAATGCTGGCAGGCCCGGAGAGACAGCGCATTGCACTTCGACCAAGCGTGCGTCGATCCCGTCAAAGGCCACCGTATAGGCGACTGCCACCATGTCTTGTCCCCGTTGTCAGGTGTAAACACCTACGCGGAACGTGGTTTAGGAATTGTTAACGGGCCAGGGTTTGCGTGGCAGACCAAGATCATATGGGAACGGTTCGTGCGTTTCCTTCATTGCGTCTGCCCGCCATACCAGAAATGCAGGATCGGCAAGTTGCGTATCGATGTAGGCCTGCGCCAGCGCAGATCTTGGCAGTTCATATGTCGTCATGCGATGCGTAACAGGTGCGAAAAACGCGTCCGCCAACGTGTATTCACCAAAAAGCCACGGACCCTTTGCCCCGTGACGGGATCGCGCGAGCGCCCAGAGTTCCTCGATCCGCGCCAGATCGGACAGGACGCCTTGTGACGGTGTGAAACCTTCCCAGACTTGGCTGATCATGTTGCTGCATTCTGCGCGCAGCGTCATGAATCCGCTATGCATTTCAGCGACCATCGTTCTGCACAGCCCCCGTGCGACCGGGTCACGCGGATAAAAAGCGATATCCGGATGGAGTTCCACCAACGTTTCGGCCATTGCCATGCTGTCGGGCAGGATTGCGCCATCGGGCGTCACAAGAACAGGCACTGTCCGTGCCGGTGCCAAATGCGCAAGATCGCGGTCCAGCGTCTTTGCGTAGAGTCCAACAAAATGGGTGTTGTAGTCGAGCCCGAACTTTTCGAGCATCAGCCAGCCCCGCAAAGACCAGCTCGAGAATGTCCGGTCACCGATGTAGAGATCATATGTCATAGCGTCGATTTACCGATTTTTGCAGGCGACAGCCAACGCCGATTTGTGCGGTTTGTCATCACGGAACGTGATTGATTACACCCAGCGTCCAATGCCCATCAACAAGGCGCATGTCCGTCGTTGAATAGTTGTCGATCTGGTGGCCCATCGCTGCATAGGCTGACATTGACCCCGCCCTTTGGATCTGCGTCATGATAACACCCATGTGGGCCACAACCACCAAATGGGCGGGGCGGTGGTCTGCGATCAGCGTATCGAGGCGGGTCCCGAAACGGGCGGCCGCATCGTTCCAGCTTTCACCATCCGGCGCGCGCAGATCACCGGGTTCTTCCCAGTACTGACGGGAGAGGATCGGGTCGCGTTCTGAAACCGCATCGAAGGTCAATCCGTCCCAATGCCCGAAGTTCAATTCGCGCAGCGCTGGACATGACGGCAATCGCTTGCGATCACCGCCGATGGCAGTTGCGGTGTCATGCGCGCGTTTGAGATCGGATGAAATCACCAGTGCATCACGTGGCAGATAGGCACTTACCCTTTCGATCTGGGCCGCATCCGAAAGATCGGCCGGCACATCGCGCCAGCCGGTAAAGGCTTTTTCGTGTGTCGGCCCGTGCCGTACCAACCAGACATGGGTCACAAAAGATCGCCTTTCAGCGCGAGGGGGAGGCCGGCCATGACCGTGACAACAGTGTCCGCCTGCGCCGCCAGCATCTGGTTGAGCTTGCCTTGGGCGTTGCGGAACTGGCGTGACAGGGCGTTGTCGGGTACAATACCTTGTCCGACCTCGTTGGATACAACGATGATGGGGCAGGGTGCTGCGGCAAGCGCTGCGCAGAAAGTTGCGGTTTCGATCTCGATCTCGTGATTGTCCAGCAGCACATTTGTCAGCCAAAGTGTGGCACAATCGATCAACACGACCTGCTCTGCTTGCGCGGAAGACAGCGCATTTGCCACGTCGATCGGTGCTTCGATGGTGATCCAGTCCGGCCCGCGCATGTTTCGGTGTGCCGCGATCTTGGCCTTCATTTCGGCGTCGAACGCTTGTGCTGTCGCAACATAAACGCGTGATCGTTCACTGCGTTTGGCCAACGACTCCGCGTAGGCCGATTTTCCGCAGGCCGCGCCGCCTAGTACCAATGTCAGTTTGGGCAAGAAATGCGTCACTTATTTTGATCCATTCTAACTGACGTCCCGTAACAACTGCAATAAAGCGCCAAACAACACGATAAAATCAACTGGGGAATGAACATGGCTTTCGATGGCTTTTCCGATCAGACGCTCTCGCGCACCGCGATGAAGGCTGAACTACTTGATGCAGAAACTGAATTGAAGCTGGCCTATGCATGGCGTGACCAGCGTGACGAGCGCGCACTTCATCGGTTGATTACCGCGTACATGCGACTTGCGATCTCAATGGCTGCGAAGTTTAAGCGCTATGGTGCGCCGATGAACGACCTTATTCAAGAGGCTTCTGTCGGTCTGATGAAGGCCGCGGACAAGTTCGACCCCGACCGTGGCGTGCGCTTTTCGACCTATGCAGTCTGGTGGATCAAGGCGTCCATTCAGGACTACGTGATGCGCAACTGGTCTATGGTTCGTACCGGTTCAACGTCTTCCCAGAAATCCCTGTTCTTCAACATGCGTCGCGTTCAGGCCCGCCTGGAGCGTGAAGCGGCAGCCGAAGGTCGGGTGCTTGAAGGGCATGTGATGCGCCGCCTGATTTCGGAAGAGGTGGGTGTACCACTTCACGATGTAGAAATGATGGAAGGCCGTTTGTCGGGATCCGATTTTTCCCTGAACGCGACCCAATCGTCAGAAGATGAAGGTCGTGAATGGATCGACGCGCTTGAAGATGACGGTATGCAGGCCGCCGAACACGTGGAAAACAACCATGACAATGACACGCTGCGCCAGTGGCTGCTGTCAGCACTGAACGAGTTGAACGAGCGTGAGCGGTTCATCGTACGGGAGCGCAAATTGCGTGACGATCCGCGCACGCTGGAAAGCCTCGGCACGGAGCTTGGCCTGTCAAAAGAGCGTGTTCGCCAGCTTGAGGCGGCTGCTTTCGGAAAAATGCGTAAGACGCTTGAGGCGCAAAGTGGCGAAGTCAAAGCGTTTTTTGCCTGAACCATCCCCCCTTCCCCCTCAGAGCGCGTCCGGCTAACGTCGGGCGCGTATCTCTTTTTTGGGGAAGCATGATGCTTGCTGGCAAACATATCCTACTGATCATTGGCGGCGGTATCGCGGCATTCAAGTCGCTTGACCTGATCCGCCGGCTGCGTGAACGCGGCGCGAAAGTGACCCCGGTGCTAACAAAGGCCGGGGCCGAATTCGTAACACCCTTGTCTGTTTCCGGGCTGGCGGCGCAGAAGGTTTATCAGGATCTTTTCGATCTGACTGATGAGGCCGAGATGGGCCATATCGAACTGTCCCGCGCCGCTGACCTGATCGTCGTCGCGCCCGCCACGGCTGATCTGATGGCGAAAATGGCAAGCGGTTTGGCCAATGATCTTGCGTCCACCCTGCTTTTGGCAACGGACAAGCGCGTTCTGATTGCCCCCAGCATGAATGTGCGCATGTGGGAACATCCGGCCACGCAGCGCAATTTGGCGACATTGCAGCGGGACGGAGTGCTGTCAGTCGGGCCAGACGAAGGCGACATGGCTTGCGGCGAGTATGGCCCAGGTCGCATGGCTGAACCGCTGGAAATCGTCGCGGCTGTCGATGCGGCATTGGCTGATGGTCCGTTGAAGGGAAAGCACGTGCTGGTCACATCCGGCCCGACGCATGAACCGATTGACCCCGTGCGATACATCGCGAACCGGTCTTCCGGCGCGCAAGGTACGGCGATTGCCAAGGCGCTTGTTGCGCGCGGGGCGCACGTGACGTTCGTCACAGGCCCTGCTGACGTGCCGCCACCACATGGCGTAGACGTTGTCAGTATTCAGACGGCGCAGGAAATGCTGACTGCGGTGCAGGCTGCCTTGCCAGCGGATGCGGCGGTTTTTGCTGCTGCTGTTGCAGACTGGCGCGTTGAAAGTGCATCGGACAGCAAGATTAAGAAATCCGGTAAAAAGCTTCCGACAATCGCTTTCGCGGAAAACCCCGACATTCTGGCGACTGTCTCTCAGTTGAAGACAGGGCGACCGGCCCTTGTTGTCGGCTTTGCCGCGGAAACCGATGATGTGATCGCTCACGCCACTGCCAAGCGAGAGCGCAAGGGGTGTGACTGGATTCTGGCCAATGATGTTTCTCCTGAGACTGGCATTATGGGTGGTGCGGAAAACGCAGTGACGCTGATTTCTGCCGATAAGGCAGAGCCATGGCCGCGCATGGGTAAGGATGCAGTTGCCGCGCGTCTTGCCGATCTGATCGCTGAAACGCTTGCGACATCTGCGAAAGGGCGTGCCGCGACATGAGTTGCACCGTTAATGTCATGTGGGACGACTCTGCTGACAAGGAATTGCCACTGCCAACCTATCAGACTGCTGGTGCCGCAGGCGCGGATGTCTGTGCGAACTTTCCCAAAGCGGATCGCGGTGGGATGGTGCTGGAACCCGGTCAGCGCGCGCTGATTCCGACGGGCCTGCGGTTGGCGGTCCCGGCAGGGAGCGAGGTACAGATCCGGCCACGTTCCGGTTTGGCCCTGCGCCACGGCATTTCCATGGTCAATGCGCCGGGTACGATTGACAGTGATTATCGCGGAACGGTCGGTGTTATTCTCGTCAACCTCGGGCAGGAGGCATTCCACATAGGGCATGGCGAACGGATCGCACAGATGGTTGTGGCACCGGTGATCCAAGCTGATTTCCAACTGGTCAATGCGCTGGACAAGACTGCGCGCGGTGCAGGTGGCTTTGGTTCGACGGGTGTCGACACATGATCATGGTTGGAACCATGGTTGCGGTTATCTGGCTGACCGGCGTTGTCATGAAGACACCGCGATCGGCACGTTGGACAATGATCCTGCTGCTGCTTGTCTGCGTGATGGCGTTGCAGATCGCACTGCCACAAGGCCATCCGCTCCGCGAGGCGACGGGCGGCGATGCGCGCCTTTGGGCGCTGGTAATTGCCTTTGGCCTTGGGATTTGGGGCTACAGCATCCTGTTGGGGCGTTTGAAAGCACGGGTGCAACAACCCGAGGCGTTTCCGTCACCGGCACCTGTGGGCAAGTTTTCCGAAACCGAGCTGAACCGATATGCCCGCCATATGATGCTACGTGAAGTCGGCGGGCCGGGCCAGAAGGCTTTGCGCGATGCGAAGGTGCTTGTGATTGGGGCAGGGGGTCTTGGTGCCGCGGCTTTGCAGTATCTTGCGGCGGCGGGGGTCGGCACGATTGGAGTTATTGACGACGATATCGTGGAAAACACGAACCTGCAGCGTCAGGTCATTCACAAGGACGCAAGCATCGGACTGCCCAAGGTGCATTCAGCAGCCGAAGCCATGCAGGCACAGAATCCATTCGTCACTGTGAAACCCTATCATCGCCGCCTTGATGAAACAATCGCCGAAGCTCTTTTCAGCGAATACGATCTTGTCCTTGATGGCACGGACAATTTTCCGACCCGTTATCTGGCCAATGCCGCCTGTGTGCGTACAGGACGACCGCTGATTGCTGGCGCGCTGACGCAATGGGAAGGGCAGATCAGCATCTATGATCCGTCGGCAGGCACCCCCTGTTATGCCTGCATCTTTCCAAAAGCTCCGGAACCGCATCTGGTGCCGACTTGTGCAGAGGCTGGAGTTATCGGACCTTTGCCCGGCGTGATCGGCGCGATGATGGCTTTGGAGGCGTTGAAGGTGATTACCGCCGCTGGCGAGACGCTGCGCGGGCGGATGCTGATTTACGACGCACTTTTCGCCGAAACGCGGATCATCGCGGCCAAACCGCGTGCAGATTGTAGCGTTTGCAAAGGCAAAGGCTTGCAAGCGGGCTGAAGCGGGGCATACTTCGCGACAGGATCATTTATGCCTTTGGGGGACAACACGATGAGAACTTTGATGATGTGCGCCGTTGCGACGGTAATCGGCACAGCCGCAACTGCAGACGGCCACCTGCCCGACTTGGGCGGGCAGGAAGTGGTCGTCGTGACCGAGAACGCATACCCGCCGCTGCAGTTCATGGACAATGACGGCAATGCCGTCGGTTGGGAATATGACGCGATGGCCGAAATCGCAGAGCGTCTGAATATCACCGTGACCTATGAGAACATCTCTTGGGACGCGATGATCCCGGCGGTGTCCGAAGGTCAATTCGATATGGGTATGACGGGGATTACCATTCGCGACGACCGTGCGGAAGTTGTCGACTTTTCCGACAGTTACATGACATCTGAAATGGTCATGATGGTGCGTGGTGACGAGGATCGTTTTACGGATGCCGCAAGTTTCGCAGCCGATGAAGACCTGCTGATGGCCGCCCAACCGGGCACGACCCCGTTCTATGTTGGCGTCTATGACGTGCTTGATGGCGATGAGGCCAATCCACGCATCAAGTTGATGGAAACATTCGGCGCGACCGTGCAGGCGCTGCGCGCTGGCGATGTCGACCTTGTTCTGACAGATGGCACTGCCGGAAACGGATATGTCGAAGCATCTGACGGCGGTTTGAAGATCATCGGCGAAAAGCTGGGTACTGAAGATTTCGGGTTCATCTTCCCGAAGGGCTCTGAACTTGTCGCACCGATGAATGCCGCAATCGCCGACATGCAGGCCGATGGTACGATTGATGCGCTTAACACCAAGTGGTTCCTTGAATACAAGCTTGGCGAATAGCGCGGGGCCGGTGATCTGAGCGGCATCGCACGCGATGCTTCCGACCTCGCCTGACGACAAGGATTTCCCTTGGTGGCTGCTGATCGTGGCCGCCATCGGCATTTATCTGTTCGCGCAGGTGCTGACCGACGACACCTATACGCAGGTTCTTGTAACGTTGATGAAAGGGCTGCGGATCACGGTGTTCGTAGCCCTTGTATCCTACATTCTGGCCTGTGCATTGGGGCTGGTGCTGGCGCTGATGGCGACGTCGCAATGGCTGATCTGGCGGCAGATTGCGCGGTTGTACGTCGAAGTTATGCGCGGAATCCCGATCATCGTGCTGTTGCTTTATGTTGCCTTTGTCCTTGCCCCGGCACTTGTCGCGTTGATCGGTTGGGTGCAAGAAGCGCTGGGATTCGAGGCGATGCGGACCCGCGATTTTTCGTTGCTTTGGCGGGCGGTGATCGCGCTGACACTGGCATATGCATCATTTCTGGCAGAGGTGTTTCGCGCCGGCCTGCAATCAGTCGATCACGGGCAAATCGAAGCCGCCGAGGCGCTGGGCCTGAACAAGTGGCAGCGGCTGCGCCATATCGTTCTGCCACAGGCCTTGCGGACGGTGCTGCCACCGCTTGGCAATGATTTCGTGGCGATGGTCAAGGATTCCTCACTCGTCTCGGTTCTGGGCGTTACGGACATCACCCAGCTTGGCAAGGTGACGGCCGCCGGGAATTTTCGCTATTTCGAAACCTATAACATCGTTGCCCTGCTTTATCTGACGATGACGATCGGCTTGTCGATTCTGTTGCGCAATTTCGAAAGGCGAATGCGCCAGCGGTAGGCGATTTTTGAGTATTTTTGGCAAGATGATACAGGCACGCTGGCACTTAGGACCTGACCGCCCTACCTATGGTTCAAAGGAGATCGCCACATGACAAATCCGCTTTTGACCGAATGGGACACGCCTTTCGGACTTCCACCTTTTGACCGCATTTCCGATGATGACTGGTCACCTGCGGTTGATGAGGCGCTGGGGCGTGGACGTGCGGCGATTGATGCGATTTCTGGGTCCGCAGAGCCGCCGACATTCGCGAATACCATCGAGGCGCTGGAGATGTCCGAGGACGATCTGAACCGTATTCTTGGTGCGTTTTATGGAGTCGCGGGCGCGGATAGCAACGACAAGCGCGAAGCGCTGCAGCGCGAATTTGCACCAAAGTTGAGCGCATATGGATCGGAAACAATCGAGAACAAGGCCCTGTTTGCGCGCATCGAAACCCTGTGGGCGGAGCGCGACGCACTCGATCTCACGGATGAGCAGATGCGGGTGCTGATGTTGACGCGGCGCAGCTTTGTGCGGGCGGGTGCGCAGCTGGAAGGGGACGCGGCGAAGCGTTTGCGCGACGTGAAATCGCGGCTGTCGGTGCTGGGCACGGAATTTACGCAGAACCTGCTGGCGGACGAGCGGGAATGGGCAATGCCGTTGAGTGACGAAGATCTGGACGGATTACCAGATTTCGTTATCGCGACTGCCCGTGCTGCCGGTGGCGGTTCGCCTGTTGTGACGCTCTCGCGCTCTTTGATCGTGCCATTCCTGCAGTTTTCGCCGCGGCGTGACCTGCGCAAGACGGCCTACGAGGCCTGGGTCGCACGCGGCCAGAACGGGGGCGAGACGGACAATCGCGCAATTGCTGCCGAAACGCTCCGCCTGCGCGAAGATCGCGCCCGGCTTCTGGGATATGCGAATTTTGCTGATTTCAAACTGGAAACCGAGATGGCCGGGACGCCGGAAGCGGTGCGCGAGCTGCTGATGCAGGTCTGGACACCGGCCAAAGCGCAGGCGCAATCCGACGCGAAGGCGTTGGAGCGCATGTTACACGCTGACGGGTTTGATGGGCCGCTGGAACCCTGGGACTGGCGTTACTATTCCGACATTCGCCGCAAGCAGGAACACGATCTGAACGAAGCGGAATTGAAACCCTATTTGCAGCTGGAAAAGATGATCGAGGCTGCGTTCGCCTGTGCAAATCGCCTGTTTGGTTTGTCTTTCGCGCCAATTGACGGACCGGTCTACCACGACGATGTCAAGC
Source organism: Cognatiyoonia koreensis (assembly GCF_900109295.1). Classification (NCBI taxonomy): domain Bacteria; kingdom Pseudomonadati; phylum Pseudomonadota; class Alphaproteobacteria; order Rhodobacterales; family Paracoccaceae; genus Cognatiyoonia; species Cognatiyoonia koreensis. The sequence continues at coordinate 1,978,345 of NZ_FOIZ01000001.1, read as the reverse complement.
TGTGGGAGGTCACGCGCAACGGCGAGCATATCGCTGTTTTCATGGGCGATTACTTTGCACGCCCCTCCAAGCGCTCCGGTGCCTGGTGCATGGCGATGCGCAGCCAGCAGCGCTTGCAAGGCGATGTGCGCCCGCATGTCGTCAACGTCTGCAATTTTGCCAAGCCTGAAGCAGGAAAGCCTGCTTTGCTGTCATATGATGATGCGCGCACACTGTTTCACGAGTTTGGCCATGCCCTGCACCAGATGCTGTCTGATGTGACCTATGAAAGCATTAGTGGCACGTCCGTGGCCCGTGATTTCGTTGAACTGCCCAGCCAGCTTTATGAACACTGGCTGGAAGTCCCCGAAGTGCTGTCTGAGTTTGCGACCCATGCCGAAACAGGTGAGCCGATGCCACGTGCGTTGCTGGACAAGGTGCTGGCTGCAAACACGTATGATATGGGCTTCCAGACGGTCGAGTATGTCGCCTCAGCCCTTGTCGATCTGGAATTTCACGATGGTCCGCCCCCCGCCGATCCGATGCAGAAACAGGCCGAGGTGCTTGAATCGATCGGGATGCCGCATGCCATCCGCATGCGTCACGCGACACCGCATTTTGCCCATGTCTTTGCGGGCGACGGGTATTCGAGCGGTTATTACAGTTACATGTGGTCAGAAGTTATGGATGCTGACGCCTTCGAGGCATTTGAGGAAGCCGGCGATCCATTCGATCCCGATCTTGCGAAGAGGTTGGAAGAGACAGTGCTGTCATCCGGTGGGTCTGTAGATGCGGCAGAGCTTTACACTGCGTTTCGGGGGCGGTTGCCGGGCGTTGAAGCTTTGCTGAAAGGCCGCGGACTGGCGGCTTGATCCGGGCGCAAAGGGTCGGATGGTCTTTGTCCAAAGTTGCGGATGCTGCGTCTGTAGATGGGTTTTGTGCGTCTGCCGCGGACATATGGCATCTGACATGTCGAGAAATACTGCGATTCTGACCGGTTGTTACTTTGCGTTGCGCGGCGACGGATCGCACCCGATAGTAAGGCATGTCCAAGTTCGCAGATCATGACGCATATATCGCTGCAGCCTCTGAGACGCTGCGGCCACTGCTTTTGCAGTTGCGCGCGCAACTTGCGCGGGCACTTTCTGACGCTGAAGAGATCATCGCGTATGATTTGCCCGGGTTTGGATTTGGGAAGTCGATCATTGCTGGCTACGCGGCGTTTACCCAGCAGCGCGGTCTTTACGTAAGCAAGGGTGCAATCTCTGCCCACGCAGAAGATATTGCCGCTGCCGGTCTCAAATCGACGAAGACTGGTGTCACATTCTCGCCGCGAAAGCCGATCCCTGATGAATTGGTTGCAAAGCTGGCGCTTGCGTCGCGAAAAGAGCTGGGATTGTGAGCGACAAGGTTCGTGGCTGTTCAATCAAAGGAAAGCGCGATCCGAAAGCTGCAATTTGGCAGCGGAGGCGGATATCGCAGAAGTGCCTGTCCTAAGTCAGTCCCGCAGCTCTTCGGGCAATACGCCCCAGAGCACGTGCTTGGGGGCCCAGCCTTTGTAACCGCCGGCGTTCAGGTAGCACCAGTCACGTTCGCATTCGTTCAGCCGCGCAATCACGCCGACCTCAAGCCGTGCATTTTCCATCGCGTCCGGTTTCGGCCTTGTGCGCAGGGGCAGCATGTCTTCGTCGACGATGACGGTACGTGCACCCGAGAGCATCGTGTAGTGCACCCAGCCGCCCAGGCCTTCACGGTCGATCACCCGCCGCCAGTGCCCGTATTCCGCGACCACCTGTAGGGGCATGCCGCGCCGTTGGAACACCCAGTCGATCCGGTGGGACAGGGATGGCCCACGTCGCACATTCGCCTCTGCAGCTTTCAACGAAACAAAGCGGGGCAGGGGCAGGTTCGTCTCGGGTCCGAAGTCAGGTGCCGCAACAGGTGCGTTGGCGGCTTGCGTCACGTCTTGCGCGTTGATCGGCGCAGCCAGACCCATCAGGGTCAAAACACCACACATCGCCGCAACCGTCCGAAAATTCATCCGAAATACCTGCCTATATTTCACTGCTTATGCGCATGGGTTCTTGTGCCCTGCGTCGCTTGTTGGCAACCTGACACCATACGCTTCATTTGAAAAGCGGTCGGGAGGGTGAAATGCCGGGTAAGAAGCTGAGTGTTGTTGTCACGCGACGGTTACCGGATATCGTTGAGACACGCATGTCTGAACTTTTCAATGTGCGCCTGCGCGAAGATGACACACCGATGACCCGCGAAGAACTGATCGGTGCTGTCGCGGATGCGGACATCCTCGTGCCCTCTATCACCGACCAGATTGATGCGGGTTTGATTGGTCGTGCCAGTGAACGGCTGAAACTGATCGCGAATTACGGGGCGGGTGTCGACAATATCGATGTCGCGACCGCCCGACAGCGGGGCATTCTTGTGTCCAACACACCCGGTGTCACAACAGAAGACACAGCCGATATGACGATGGCGCTGATCCTTGGTGTCACACGGCGGGTGCCGGAAGGGATGCGTCTGGCCCAATCCGGCGAATGGTCAGGTTGGTCACCAACGGCTATGCTGGGTGGCCGGTTGCGGGGTCGTCGGCTTGGAATTCTTGGCATGGGGCGCATCGGGCAGGCGGTGGCAAAGCGGGCCGCAGCCTTTGGATTGCAGGTGCATTATCACAACCGCAAACGCCTGCGCCCGGAAATCGAGGACGCGCTGGAAGCGACCTATTGGGAGAGTCTCGACCAGATGGTTGCCCGGATGGATATCATTTCGATCAACTGTCCGCATACACCATCAACCTTTCATCTGATGAACGCGCGGCGGTTGAAACTGATGAAGCCGGACGCCGTGATCGTGAACACGTCTCGTGGTGAGGTAATCGACGAAAATGCGATGACACGGATGCTGAGGGCAGGTGAAATTGCGGGTGCCGGGTTGGATGTTTTTGAGCGCGGGCATGAGATTAATCCGCGACTTCAGGCCCTACCGAACGCGATTCTCTTGCCGCATATGGGGTCGGCAACTGTCGAAGGACGCATCGAAATGGGCGAGAAGGTCATCATCAATATCAAGACCTTCGCCGATGGTCACAGGCCGCCAGATCTGGTGGTGCCCGCCGCGCTTTGACAAATTGGAAACACCGAAGGGCCCGTTGCAACGCAGCGGGCTTTATCATTTCAATACAGGGGTTTGACTAGCGTGGTCCTTCCGGGAACGACGCATAGTTCATCGCGGAAAACCGCAGGATGTCATTGTCTGCGCGGCCTGTCACAGGTTGCGGGTTGGCACATGCTGCCAGTCCCACCAGTGCAGCCACCGCAAGAAGGGTGGTGCGTTTCATGTCTGCTCTCCAATTGTCCACATCTACGTGTGGTGATGCCAATATAGGGTTAAGCGCAGGGAAATGCTTGTATTTTATTTGAATGCGCCAATTCCGCGTTGCAATTTTGCCCAAAATCCAGCGACGCCTGCCCTTCACCCCAATATCGTCATGTTTTCGCCCACTGTGCTTGGCACGACAGGCGCAAAGAAGCAGTGACTTGAACCTGTTTGGCGCATGAGGTGTGGCTGACGGCGTTCAGATATCGCTATCGGCAACGCTACAGAGGCAACAGATGCGTATTATCCTTCCCGTCATTTTCGTCCTTTTTGCAATTTGTGGTGTTTTCGGACTCGTCCTGTTCAATGCGTCGCAAAATGGAAGTGGCAAATCCGGCGGCGACAACGCTTTGTCGATTGCATTACAGTTGTTCAGCGAGGATTTTGTCGCACGGAACGTCCCTGAGCAACCTGTTGGAGAGCTGGTCGCCTTTCTGCCTGAAGCCCCAGCGGGCTGGACGCGCGAGGGGTACGTCACCGCCCATGGCGAGTTGATCACCGAGTCCGTCTATCAGCGCAGCGCGGTCGTGATCAGCAGCACCAATACCCTGTTGAGTTCACTGGAGCGGGCCAGCCGCGACACCAATGGCGCTGCCGTCACATACACGAATGGTATGGAGTGGATCGTGGTCGCCTTATCCGCACGGTCCGAGCGTGACATGCGCTCGCTTCAAGGCAGCATCATGACGGCGATCAGCGGGAACCTTGCAGCAAGTACCGGTTTCAATTCGAACGAATTCGCATCGTTGCATGGCGTCAGGTTCAAACAGGGCGGTGCCTATTCGCGTGTGATGGCGACCAACGTCAATGTACCCATCAATTACCGCGATTTCACCGCTTCCATGGGTGGCCAACTGGCCATCAGCATCGTGACCAACGCAAGTGACGCATCCGTTGCGACAATCATGCGCGGCATCGACATTCCCGGTTTGAATGCACAACTTCTTACACCTGACCTGAGCGTGACCCCTGGCACAGGTCTTATCACACGCGAGCGGGGCGTGCTTTCAACTGTCCCACCCGAGCCATCCCTGCCATACAAGGCGTTCAACCGCCTGCGCAGTGGCGTAGAAGGTTTGAAAGAAGACGACGTGCGCTTGCTACAAGCCATGGCCGATCAGAAGATCAGCGGCTGGGTTGACGTCTACGATACGTATGGCCTGAACCATCGCCTGTCGGACGCGGTTGTCGAGGTGCTTGGAGAAGAGCCTGAACTGCCGGCCAACCTTCTTGTGAAATACGAAGCCGGGGCCATGTTGCAGAATGCGGCGCAGTTTACCGCGTATGAACGGCGCATTCTTGAAAACCTTGCAACGGGGCGCGTTGAAACCCAAGGGGCCGCACAGCGCAGTCTTGAGAGCGGTCGCCTGTACGCCCCACCCATCATGCGCCTGATTGCAAAGCTGCCAGTGGAGGAAGAAACCACATCTGCCGACGGAACCACCGAAGTGCGCCAGGAACTGGTTGTCCGCCGTGGTGTCGAAGTGCAGCAGGGCTCGCCTTTGGTCGGTGAATGTACAATCGAATTCGGCGTACGTCGCTGCGTCATCGAAGACGTGACCCAATAGGTCAAAGGTCGGTTTCCGATCAAGGAAGGTCGGCTGGTTCAGCCGACCAATCCCGCATTGGGCATAAGTGATCGCAACACTTCTGCTGCGATAAGGGTCGGCCCATGAAAACCAACGTAAAAGCACTTGTTGTCGGCGGTGGCGCGGTCGGCACATCCATTGCGTATCATTTGGCAAAAGCGGGCTGGGACGATGTGATGTTGCTGGAACGGGACGAACTGACGTCCGGTTCCACGTGGCATGCTGCGGGTCTTTTGCCGCTGTTTAACATGTCCTTCGCAACGACCCATATTCACAAGTATTCGGTCGATTTCTACAAATCGTTGGAGGCGGAAACGGGTTTGAATGCGGGTTTCGCCGTTGTTGGCAACCTGCGCATGGCACAGACCCAAGAGCGCATGGATGAATACATGCTTTATGCCTCGACCGCTGAAACCTGTGACGTGCCTTACGTCTGGATGACACCGGACGAGATCAAGGAAAAGTGGCCATTGATCCGCACCGAAGATCTCAAGGGTGCGCTCTACCACCACACTGACGGCTATATTAACCCCGCCGATGTCACCATGGCGATGGCCAAGGGTGCCCGTCAGCGCGGGGTCATGATCGAACGCAAATGGCAGGCCGATGCGTTTCATTGGAATGGCAAAGCGTGGGAGGTCACCTGCACCAAGATGGTCGAAAAGGGTGGCAACCTTGTGCCTTCTGACGAGCAGATCACTATCACGGCAGAGCACGTCGTCACCGCATCCGGCAACCATGCCCAGACGACGGCCAAGAAGCTTGGCATCAAGATTCCGGCGATTCCTGTCGAACACCAGTTCATTGTAATGGATCAGGACCCGTCGCTGGTGGCGTGGCGCAAGGAAGGCAACCCGGAACATCCTGTTATCCGTGACGCCGACGCCCAATCCTATGTCCGCGAGGAACGTGGTGGCTGGATTCTTGGTGTCTACGAAAAGAACGCGCCCGCTATTTTTGAATACGGCGTCCCTGAAAGTTTCCGCGCTGATCTCTTCCCGCTCGATCTTGAACGGATCGAGGACCAGTATATGGCGATGATCCATCGTGTGCCGTCCTGCGAAGAAAGCGGCCTGAAGGATGATTTCAACGGCCCGATCTGTTACACCCCTGACGGCAACCCGCTGGTCGGCCCGGCACCCGGGTTGCGCAATATGTGGCTGGCCGAAGGCTTTTCCTTCGGGATTACAGCGGCGGGCGGCACAGGCTATTACCTTGCGCAGATGATGGTCGATGGCGAGGCCGAGATCGACATGGCGAGCCTTGATCCCAAGCGGTACGGCGACTGGATGACGACTGAATTCACAGCCCGCAAGAACGAGGAATGCTACGACCACGTCTATATCCTGCACCACCCGGATGAAGAACGCCCGGCATGTCGGCCACTGCGCACGTCACCGGCCTATGACCGGCAGAAAGAACGCGGCGCACAGTTCGGCTTCGTCAACGGTTGGGAGCGTCCAAACTATTATGCGCCTGCGGGCTTCAACGATCACGACAGCCGGTCGTTCCGTCGCGGCGGTTGGTGGAAATACGCCGTCGAAGAAGCCAGGGCAATCCGTGAGGGTGTTGGGTTGATAGATGCGACTGCCTTCACCAAACATCGCATCAGCGGTCCCGGCGCAACGGCGTTCCTTGACTGGTTCACCACTAACAAGCTGCCCAAAGTGGGCCGGATCAACCTGACCTATGCACTGACCTCGCATGGAACGACGCGCACTGAATACACGATCGTGCGGCTGGCCGAGGACGACTATTATCTGGTCTCGGCCGGTGCGTGGCACGCTTATGACCAGGACTACCTTTATAAGGCGATCATGGACAAAGAGCCTGAATTCGGGCGCATCAACGAACAGGACGTCACCACTCAATGGGGCGTCTTCGCCATCGCTGGTCCAAAATCGCGTGATGTGCTGGCAGAGGTTATCAAGGACCCAGATCCGACGACGGGCCTGTCAAACAAGCGTTTCCCGTGGCTATCGGCCAAGCAGATCGAGCTGGGCATGTGCCCTGTGAACGCGATCCGTGTGGCTTATACAGGCGAGCTGGGGTGGGAGTTGCACCATCCCATTGAAATGCAGAACTATCTGTTCGACCTGCTGGAAAAGGCCGGAGAGAAACACGGCATGAAGTTGGTCGGTGCAAGGGCGCAGAACTGGCTGCGGCAAGAGAAATCCTATCGCGCGTTCGGCACGGAGTTGGGTCGTGACGCAACCCCGCTGGAAGCGGACCTGCCGCGCTTTGTGGATTTGTCCAAGGACTTTCACGGAAAGGCCGCGATGGAGGCAAAGGGCATCCGTTCGAAATGCGTGACGTTTCTGATCGACGGACCTGACGATGCTGATCCGTGGGGGCGCGAGGCGATTTACGTCGGTGGCAAGCGCGTCGGTCGTCTGACATCGGGTGGTTATTCGGTGGCCTTCGGGCAGTCGATCGGGATGGGTTATCTACCGCCTGATCTGGCCGTCGTTGGCACAAAGGTACGGGTCAAGATGCTCGACAAGCTTTGGGAAGCACAGGTCGTCGAAGACAGTCCGTATGATCCAAAGAACGAAACCATCCGCAAGGACGGTTGACCTTTCCTACGCAAAAAAAGAGGTTGGCCCGGCACATTGAAAGGCCAGCCCATGACATTTGTCTTTCCGCCCTCCGAAACCAAATCACTTCCCGTTGAAGCGAGCGAACAACGCTATGCGGTGAGGCGCATTTTTTGTGTCGGTCGTAACTATGCCGCCCACGCGGCCGAGATGGGTGGCGAGGTGGATCGCGAAGCACCTTGGTATTTCACCAAGTCGTCCGAAGCTTTGGCCGCATCCGGGCAGACCCTGCCATATCCGCCAGGCACGTCGAATTATCACTACGAAATGGAGTTGGTTGTCGCCCTTGGTGCGACACTTTTCAAAGCCGCTCAGGTGCAAGCTGCGGACGCTGTCTTTGGCTATGCGTGCGGCCTTGATATGACGCGTCGCGATTTGCAGCAGGTAGGGAAGGATAATCGTCGTCCTTGGGATCTGGGCAAGGATGTGGAAAACGGCGCTGTGATTGGCGCGCTGTCGCCTTCGGTTGCACCCGATGCGCACATCAGTTTGACGGTGAACGATGAAACACGGCAGGATGCGACCCTCGCGGACATGGTTTGGTCTGTGCCCGAAATCCTGTCGCACCTGTCTCACTACTATCACCTTGGCCCAGGTGACCTTGTTATGACCGGAACGCCTGCGGGTGTTGGTCCCGTTGTTGCGGGGGACCGCATCAAGGGGATGATCGACGGATTGGAGCCTGTGAAACTGACTCTGGGGGACCCGGAAACATGAAGACTGACGGTCAACGCGTCCTTGTTGCCGGTGGCGGCAGCGGCCTTGGTGCGGCGACGGCCCGCTATCTTTCTGAGCGAGGCGCACACGTAACAGTGCTTGATTTCAATCTGGATGCCGCACAGGCCATAGCCGCTGATATCAAGGGTTCGGCGGTACAGGCTGATGTCAGTGATCCCGCATCCGTGGCTGCGGCTTTCGCCGACATGCCGCCTGTGCGCATCGCCGTGAACTGTGCCGGCATCGCAGATGCTGCGCGCATTGTCGGACGTGAAGGCAAGCTTTCTTTGGAAACCTTTGAACGTGTGATCCGCGTCAACTTGATCGGGACATACGCTGTCATGTCCTATGCGGCGCAAGGGATGATGACGCTTGATCCCCTTGGTGAAGAGCGCGGTGTCATCGTTAACACGGCATCTGCCGCATACGAAGACGGTCAGCTTGGCCAATCCGCATATGCCGCGTCAAAAGGCGGGATCGCGTCCATGTGCCTGCCTGCCGCACGTGAATTCGCAAAGCTCGGTATCCGTGTCATGGCGATCGCGCCAGGTTTGTTCCACACGCCCATGATGGAAGGCTTGCCGGACGAAACGACTGCACAGATCGCATCAAATATCCCGTTTCCGCCACGTTTGGGCGATCCGGCGGAATTTGCCCGCATGGTCGGTGATATCGTCGAAAACCCGTATCTGAACGGAACGGTCATCCGCCTTGACGGTGCGGTAAGGTTACCGCCGCGTTAAGACAATCCTTGTGTTGACGCCTTATTCTTTCCGCATCGTGGACATTCTGACGCCACCGCATCCCGCTAGGCCTGTGCTGACACGAACAGGCAAAAAGGGAGAGTGCCGATGGCGTTCCTCTCTGAGATCCACTACCTCAACACGGTTTCGCAGGCCGTTGGCGTTGCGGAGTACGTCGAAATCTCGGTCGCGCCCGAAGACATGGGCCGCCTCGCAGATTTTACTGTCGCGACCTATCAGACGGATGGCACGGTAAGAGAGCAATTCAATCTGGCCGACTTTACCGGTGTTCTTGATCCCGATACCGGATGGATGATTTTCCAGATTACCACGCGCGTTACGGACCCCGATCATGTGGCTGGTTCGAACGAAGCGGAGGCCGTTGCCTTTCTGGACGCAGCCTCAAGCCCGTCGTTGCAGACGTTTGTCGACATCGGCGGTGGTGTCAGCCAGATCAAAGCGATCAGTGGCCCTGCAGCGGGCGCGACCTCGACGAATATACCGTCTGCAAGTGGCCAGTCGATCCAGTTCGACGTTTACGGGAACCGGGTTGACGGGGATATCACCCAAGGAAGTTCGGTCATTTGTCTGACGGCAGGCACATTGGTGGAAACCGTCAATGGCCCCGTGCCGATTGAGGACCTTGAGGTCGACGACCTGATCGTGACATTCGACAGCGGGCCACAACCTATCCGAATGATCCACCAACGCACGATTGCTGTCGCGGAACTTGCTCGAAACCGCAAGCTTTGGCCTGTGTGCATCCAGAAAGGCGCACTGGGCTTTGGTCTGCCAATGCGGAACCTGCGTGTCAGCCCGCAGCACCGGATGCTTTACCAGCACATCCGTGTGCCGCTGATGTTCGGGGAGGAGGCGGTCTTTGTCCGTGCGAAATCGCTCGCCGCGAGTTTCGAGGAAGTCTACGTCGATAGCAGCCTTGAAGCGGTCACATACTATCATCTTGTTTTCGACAAGCACGAGGTGATCTATGCCGAGGGAGCCCCAACCGAGAGTTTTCATCCCGGACCTGAAGGGATTGCCGCGCTTGACGCGGACGCGCGCGAGGAATTGTTCACGATCTTTCCGCATTTGCGGTTTGGCAATAGCAGCCATTCGGCGGCCTATCGCACACTGCGTAGTTGGGAATTGATGACAGTCGTTGCTTAGCGAAAGCGGGCAGGTGACAGGTTTGCCAGTGTTTCGTCATCCACGACTGTCGCTTTGCCACCGATGATATCGGCCAAAACCTGGCTCGCCCCGGGCGAGGACTGCATGCCATAGCCACCTTGCCCCGCACACCAGATGAAACTGTTGTCATCGCTGGCTGGGCCAAGAACAAGTTGCCGGTCGGGCGCGAAGGTCCGCAATCCCGCCCACGAGGCAAGCAAGCGCGTGACAGGTTCTGTCACATGGGCCTCGTATCGCGCGAACCCTTCGGCCAGAACCATGTCGTCGGGAAAGGCATCATGGGGTTCAACGGGATCCTGATCCGCGGGTGATACAAGCAACGCACCCGCGTCAGGCTTGGCATACCACGTTTCGCCAGGACCAAAGATCATCGGCCAGCTGCTCACATCAAGCCCACCGGGGGCCGGGATCCGCCCCATGGATCGCCGAAATGGCTGGAACCCCAACGGCGCGATCCCTGCCAGTTCTGCGATCTTGTCGACCCATGCCCCGGCGGCATTGATAATGACGCGCGCTTCGACCACATCCGCAGCAGTAACGGCCCACCCCTGATCGGTCTTCTTGATGTCTGATACTTGCGCGCGCGTGGTGATGGTCCCACCGTTCTGACGGGCGATCTTGGCGAAGGTCTGAATTAGCAGATCAGTATCAATGTCCCAGGCGGCAGGATCGTGCGCGGCGCGGGTGATGACCTTGCGATCTAGGATTGGAAACAGGTCCACCGCTTCATCAACACCGATTTCCGGTATCTGCATGTAATCGCGATCCGCATCGAACGCGTCATCTTCGCCGTCCTTGCCAACAAGCAGGAACCCACGTGGCGATAAGACGTCCGCGTCTTCGTGAAACTGAAGACTGGCCGTGTTCAGCGCAATCGTTGACGGTTTGCCATAATTGCGTTCGTACAACGCCGCCGAACGACCCGATGCGTGATAGCCAAGCGCAGTTTCCTGTTCGAGTACTGTCACGCTGCCCATGGCTGACAGTCGTGCGGCTGCCGATACGCCGGCGATGCCGCCTCCGATTACGAGAAAGTCGATCATGCTTCTTCCAGACGATCCGTTGCTGGCGGTGGGGTGGGGGAGAGTGCTGTGATGCGCGCGAGCAACTCGTGCGACATTTCAAAATTCGCAGCGGCCAGTGATGGCTTCAACTGCGCGACACTACGGGCCGACAGGATTGGCATGATGTCGCCCGGTTGGTGCATAATCCACGCGACGGCAAGCGTTGCGGGGTCAACGTTTTCATCCTTTGCGATCCGGCTGAGTGCCGCGGCAGCGTCATGCATCCAGTCCTGCGCATAACGTGCTGCATACATCTTGTTGTCGCGAATGCGCCCCGCCCCTCCGGCAGCATATTTACCCGTCAGAAGCCCGCCGCCCAATGGCGAATAGGGGATAATTGCGATATCCTGATCGCAGGCCATCGGAATGATTTCGACCTCTGCCTGCCGTTTGACAAGATTATACATCGGCTGGATCGCATCAATGCGCGTCCCAAGCGCCGCAGCGACGGCTTGCGCTTTCATCACTTGCCAGGCGGCATAGTTGGACACGCCGATATAGCGAACCGCGCCGCTTTGCTGCAGTTCGGCCAGCGTGCTGAAGGTTTCTTCAAGGTCCGTGTCGGGATCGAAGCGGTGCATGTAGAGCAGGTCAACGGTGTCGAGCCGCAGCTGATCGCGTGACCAGCCCCACTGTTCCATGATGTTGGCCCGGCCTGCGCCGCCACTGTAACCAACCTTCGTGGCGACAAAGACGTCTTCGCGTTCAGCCGATACCATCGGTCCCAGAAGCCGCTCGGATGCGCCGTCGGTATACCGCACTGCTGTGTCGAAATGAGTTATCCCGGTTGCGCGGCACAGATCATAAAGCGCGCGGCTTTCGCTGGCGTCGGCTGTGCCGCCGAATTGCATGGTTCCGAAAGCGAGGCGCGAAACCTGCTTTCCATTTATCAGGTGCATTTGTGTCATGAGACAGAGCGTGCCACGCGGCTGCAAAAAGAAAAAGACCCACCGGGAGGCGGTGGGCCTTTTCTGGGTCGGAACGTTACTTTGCCGGGAGAGTGCGCAGGAACGTCATGACCAATGGGCAAGCGTGGCAGGCGATGTCGCCGGACTTTTCAAACCAGTCGCAGGTCTCACGCTTGGCGCAAGCGGGAGGGGTCGCGCGGCGCGGCACAATGGGAGGATTGTGACCTGCATGGATTGAAAGCATTGGCGTCATCGGGTGCTCCGTTTGTCTGCAATATTGATAGCATGAACATGGGGGGCGCGCAGGTGTGGTTTCCCATACCTTTCAGAACATCGGAAAGGCCCGCCGGTTTGGCAGGCCTTCGATCAGTTTCTGTTGGCGGGTCACTCTGCGGCGATGGCCGATTGATCGGTCACGACCAGTTCGCAGGCGAAGCAGGCGGTTTCACCCGTTTGATCGAACCAGCGGCAGCTTGCGCGGATCGCGCAGGCCGGCAGCGTGTCACGTTGGGGTGTACGCGCGACTGTTAGATGTTTCAGAACATTGTCGATGACACCACAGCGTGTTCCGGTCCATTGGGCGCAGCCCTTTGTTTGGCAGGGTGAGGCGAAGCGCATCCGTGCTTCGGGTGTGCCGTGAGCGCTGGCCGCTTCGACAAAATTGTCGTCAACGACCATCGGCGTCCGCATGTGCTTTATCCGTCCGTCAGCGCCCTTAATCCCTAGCAGGATTGCCCCAGGCGCAGCGCGCGCGCTGGGGCATGTCTTGTCGTCCTCGTTCACCGGCCAAGCTCTAGGCGCTTGCCGATATCTTCCTCAAGGCCAGGGATACCCTGAAGATCGGGGTGCAGAATGATCCCGTACCAGTGGCGTGGGAACTTTGTGACCCATGGCTTTTCATAGCCAAGCTTGGCGATATGGCCCAGCGTCGTGCTTTGAAGATCGGACTGAAGAAGCATGACATCTTCTTTGGACATATCAATATCACCGGTATCAATGACGAAACGTGGCATGCGTCGTCTCCTTTTTTGTAAAATTGAATTGCCGCTGAAATACGGGTGCGGCATCTTCATCATAGCACATCGGTGTACGAACGAGAGTGTGGTTTCCCATACCCACCAAACGCAAAAAGGCCCGCCGATTGGCGGGCCCTTATGTATTCGAATTTGGTTTTGTTTAGCTTTTGCGTGCTTTGCGCCGTGCAACAGCGCCAGCCCCGAACAGGCCACCAAGCAGAAGTAGGCCAGATGCCGGCAGCGGCACAACAGAAACATTCGTCAGCAAGTCCTGTGTACCGGATGCATTCAGAATGGCGAACTGCTTGCCATCTGATGACCAGGTATCATCGTTGAAGTGCGACAACCATTCTTGTGCAATCGCTTCAGCGGCGTTTGACATCTCAGAGTTCTTGGTGATCTTGAAGAAACCGCGATTGATATCGAATGTATTGCGTGTTTCGGTGGTCAACTCCCATGCAGCCATCTGGAATGCGGCGGCAGTTTTGCTGTTCGTCACCAAATCCCAGGCATTTGCGGCCAAAGTATTCAGATTGTCCGTTACCTCTTGGCTGAACAGGCTGCCGATCGCGTAGTCTTTTGGAAGGTTCAGTGTTTCGAGTGGCTCCAGGCAGAAGGCGAGAAATTCGCTCAACGCACCGCCATCATCGCTTTCAAGGCGGAAGGCACCTGCATAGACATCGCCGCTTGAATTGCCATCGATTTTGAATTTTGTCTTTACCCACCACTGGTTCGCGCCTGTGTCAGCTTCTCCGAATACGGATCCGTGGGCGGAGTCTACGGTGATGGTGCTTGCTGCTGCAGATGAACCAAAGGCCATCGTAAGGGCAATAGCTGCGGTCAAAATCGTCTTTTTCATTTTTATGTCCAACTCATTACGGGTGGTGGCAAACGGGATGCGTTAACCGGACGTTAACTCATGCCCTACACAATTGTAAGCGTGGTCGCAATAAAGGATTAACGACCGGCCGTGACGTCAACTATGGGTATTCGTTGCTCAATTTGTTTCCAATTCGGAAACAATAAACACGAAAAAAGGTCCGCGAACGAATCGCGGACCTCTTCAATTCAATTGGCCGGCTCAGCTTGGAATTTCAGCCGTCAGGCCTTCGACATAGAAATCCATACCTGCGAGCGTGCCGTCATCTGCGGTTTCGCCCTCGGCAAGCCATGGTGTGCCATCCTGCTTGTTGATCGGGCCTGTAAAGGCGTGGTATTCGCCTGTCCGCAAACGCTCGATCAGGGCTTCTGCTGATGCTTTCACATCAGCGGGAACCGCGTCTGTGATCTCACCGATCTTGACCATGCCTGGCCCGATACCATCCCATGTGTCGGTGCTTTCCCATGTGCCATCGATGACGGCCTGTGTGCGGGCGACGTAGTAAGGGGCCCAATCGTCGATGATGGACGATACCCGTGGGAACGGCGCATATTCCGCCATGTCCGACGCCTGCCCGAATGTCACCACATTTCCAGCCGCCTGCGCTGCCGCCTGTGGCGCGGTCGAGTCGGTGTGCTGCAGGATCACGTCGGCACCTTGTTCGATCAGAACGTTGGCAGCTTCGGCCTCTTTCGCAGGATCAAACCATGTGTAGGCCCAGACGATCTTGAACTCGACGTCGGGATTCACTTCCTTGGCATGGATATAGGCAGAATTGATGCCCCGGATGACTTCGGGGATCGGGAAGGACGCGATGTAGCCGATGATGTTGCTCTCGGTCATGTGCCCGGCAATGTGACCTTGGACAGCGCGGCCTTCATAGAAACGGGCAGAGTAGGTCGAGACGTTATCGGCACGCTTGTAGCCTGTCGCGTGTTCGAATTTCACGTCAGGAAACTTGGCGGCGACGTTGATTGTCTGATCCATGTAGCCGAAGGATGTGGTAAAAATCAGGTCAGCACCTTCAAGCGCCATCTGGGTCATCACACGTTCTGCGTCAGGGCCTTCTGGCACGCTTTCGACAAAGACGGTTTCGACCTTGTCGCCGAATGCTTCTTCGACGGCCAGACGGCCTTCGTTGTGTTCGTATGTCCAGCCGCCGTCACCGACGGGACCAACGTAGACAAAGCCAACCTTGACTGGCTCATGACCATCGGCAACAGCGCCGGTGGCCAAACCAACGACCATCGCGGCGCTGGTAAGAATGGTTTTCAAAGACATGGTATCCCCCATATTGGTCCCAAGAAACTGCCTCAACGTGAGGCGTGAAAGATTCGCCCCAAGCTCCCGGGGGCGCGCCCGGCAGACATTACCACCAGAACCACGATGGTTGCCAGATAAGGCGAAGACGAAAGCCAGAGCGTTTGATTAAAAGGCCAGCCCATTACGACATATGCGTAACAAAGCAGCATAAAGGCTGCCGCGCAGGCAGCGCCGATCAAAGGCGACTTGCGCGCGCCCGTGGGTTTGAACAGTGCGACAACCAGCAGAACAGCCGTTGATACGCCTGCAATCAACACAAGAAGCGGCAACAGCGGAATGCTGGCCGCTTGCAGGTTCAGTTGCAGTGCGGTGACGCCCCCAAAAAGATAGGCACCCAGAACCAGCCGTCCCGGCTTCCAGCTTGCAAAAACCACGATGGCAAGCGCGATCCAGCCTGCACCTGCGGTCATCCCTTCGGTCCACTGCGGGACGCGCACAAGGCTCAGGTAGGCACCCCCGAGACCCGCGCAGGCACCACCAAACAAGATCGCGAGGATACGGACACGGACCACCTTGTAGCCCAATGCATGGGCGGCTTCGTGATTTTCCCCAACCGCCCGCAAGATCAGACCGGCACGGCTGTATTTCAGGAAAACCCAGACCCCGAACGTCAAGAGCAGGCCCAGATAGACAATCGGATCATGCTGAAAGACGATTGGCCCGATGACGGGAATGTCGCCAAGCACCGGGATGTGCCAATCCGGGAATGCCGGTCCTTTGATCCCGATGTAGCTTTGCCCCAAAGAGGCCGAAAGTCCCAAGCCGAACAGCGTCAGCGCCAGACCTGTCGCCACCTGATTGGACAACAGGTACTGCGTAAGCACCGCAAAAATCAGCGAAAGCAGGGCACCGCCGATGGCTGCGCCGGCAAATCCAACCCATGCAGAACCAGCATTTGTTGCCATAATGAACCCGCAGACGGCACCGACGATCATCATGCCTTCCACACCAAGGTTCAGAACCCCCGCGCGTTCGACCACCAGTTCGCCCAAGCCCGCCAATAGGATCGGCGTCGCAGCGACCATCATGGATGCAAAGAAAAGGATCGGGTTGATGGCGGAAAGGTCGATCATGCGACGGCCTCGCGCTTTGTGCGAACACGGTAATGCGTCAACAAATCCAACGCCAAAAGAAAGAACAAAAGCATCCCTTGCAGCATCTGGATTGTCGCACTGGGCAGTTGCAACGAACTCTCTGCAATATCACCGCCGATATAGGTCAGCGCCATCAATCCACCCGCGAACAGAATGCCGATCGGGTTCAGGCGACCAAGGAAGGCGACGATAATCGCCGTAAAGCCATAAAACGCGTTGAAGTCGATGCTGACTTGTCCGGATGGCCCTGCAACCTCTGTCAAACCCGCCAGCCCGGCCAGCCCGCCGGACAGGCCCATACAGGTCAGAATCAATCCGTTCGGATTTACGCCCGCAAAGCGCGCTGCGCGCGGGCTTTGCCCCGAAAGGCGAACGTGAAAGCCAAAGATATGGCGCGACAGGGTGATATAGGCAAAGATTACCGCGATGAACGCAAAAACCACGCCCCAATGCAGCCCGAGGCTTTCGTTGATCCACGTTGTCGCGCTTGGGTATTGCGCAAGATTGCGACTGCCCGGAAACCCCATGCCCTCCGGGTTTTTCAGCATCCCGAGCGACATCGCAGACAGAAACTGTTCGGCCACGTAAACCAGCATCAGGCTGACAAGGATTTCGTTTGTCCCGAATTTGACGCGCAGAACGCCCGGAATCATTGCCCATGCCCAGCCACCAAAAGCCCCGGCAAGGATCATCAGCGGCAGGATGAACACGCTTTCTGACGGATAGAACGCCAATCCGACGCCGGCCCCGCACAACGCGCCAATGATGTATTGACCTTCGGCACCGATATTCCAGACGCCTGCACGAAAACCGAATGACAGCCCGATGGCAATCAGTACCAGGGGTGCGCCCTTAATCAGCAGTTGCGGGCGATAGAACCACGCGAATTCGGAAAACAACGGATCGAAAAAGATCGTGCGGATGACTTCGAACGGGTTTTTGCCCATCGCTGCGAATAGGACACCGCCCACAACCATCGTCAGCAAAACGGCCAGCACCGGGGTCGCGAATGTCCAGATGCGGCTTGGGGCAGGGCGTTTTTCAAGGATGATCACGCAATGCCCTCCGAGAATTCGGGGCAAATGCCAGCGTGCGTCAAGCGTACGTCAGACATGAGCCACCTCGATGTCATGAGCGCCGCCAAGCATCAGGCCGATCTCTTCGACAGTCAGCCCTTTTGCCAAGCGCGGTGCAGACAGGCGGCCCTCGTTCAACGCTGCGAACGTGTCTGAAATTTCCATCAGTTCATCCAAATCCTGACTGATGCAGACAACGGCTACGCCACTTGTTGCAAGATCGAGGAGGGCCTGCCGGATCGCAGCAGCTGCGGCGGCATCCACACCCCATGTCGGTTGATTTACAATCAATACATCGGGTTCTTGCATGACCTCTCGGCCGATCACGAATTTCTGTAGGTTTCCGCCCGACAGTGACCGGGCCATGTTGTCCGCGCCAGGGGTGCGCACGTCAAAGGTCTTGATGATGGATTGGGCGAAACCGCGGGACTTTGGCCAATCCACAAAACCGCGCTTTGCCAGATGCTTACGGGTCACAGCTGTCAGAACGGCGTTTTCGACAAGCGTCATGTCCGGGGCAGCGGCATGGCCCATCCGTTCTTCGGGCGCGACAAGCAGGCCTTTGGCGCGGCGCGCGTTGACGGAGGCCGTGCTGATGTCAGCACCTTTCAGCCAGACCATGCCTGCTTTTGTACGCATTTCGCCTGACAGCGCTGCGACCAATTCGTCTTGCCCGTTTCCGGCGACGCCGCCGATTCCGAACACCTCGCCCGCCTTGACAGTTAAAGAGATGTCTTTCAGAGCCGTCCCGAAACGATGCGGTGCATTGGCGGTCAAACCGCGTAGTTCCAGCAGGACCTCACCATCCGGTTTCGCCGCGCGATCGGGAATATGGAGTACACTGCCCACCATCATCTCGGCCATGTCGCGTGCGGATGTATCGCGCGGATCGCAATCACCGACGACAGCGCCCATGCGCAGGATCGTGGCGTTTTCACAAAGGGCGCGAATTTCTTCCAGCTTGTGTGAAATATAAAGGATCGCCGTGCCGTCCTGCGCCAACTTGCGGAGCGTTTCGAACAGGATTTCGACCTCCTGCGGCGTCAGCACGCTGGTCGGTTCATCCATGATCAACAGTTTTGGATCTTGCAACAGACAGCGGATGATCTCGACACGCTGGCGTTCACCGGCGGACAGATCGCCGACGATCCGGTCAGGATCAAGCGGCAGGCCGTACTTGCCAGACACGTCGCGCACCTGCGCTGCAATCGTGCGCTGGGGCGGGGGATTTTCCATGCCAAGGGCGATGTTTTCGGCCACGCTCAGCGCATCGAACAGGGAAAAATGCTGGAATACCATCGCAACACCAGACGCGCGCGCCATGCGCGGTTCAGTCGGTGCGAATGGGCGGCCAAGCAACGTCATCGAACCGCTGTCCGGTTTCACAAGCCCATAGATCGTCTTTACGAGCGTTGACTTGCCGGCACCATTTTCGCCAAGTAGCGCGTGAATTTCGCCAGGCATGATTTCAAACGACACGTCCTTGTTCGCGATCACACCCGGATAGGCCTTTGTCAGGCCATGCAATGTCAGCAACGACTCGGTCATCCCGTCCCCTTATCCCGCTGACGATCAAACCCACCCAACAAGGCCGTGGCAACCCCGATTGCAATCGCTTGCGGGTGTTTTCCAAGGGTTGGATCGCCAATCGGGCACGCAATGCGTGCAATCTGTTCCGCAGGATGGCCAAGGGTTGCAAGGCGCTTTTGGAACCGCGCCCATTTGGTCGCAGACCCGATCAGTCCAACCGCGCCGAAGGATCGCGACAGGATTGCGTGACACAGCGCGAGGTCGAGATCATGGCTGTAGGTCAGGATCAGATGCTCCGCGTTCGCAGGTGCGTGTTTGACGACAGCGACTGGATCACTGGCGACAAGCTGGTCCACACTGTCCGGCACTTTCGGAAATCGTGTTTCTTCTGTGTCGATCCATGTCACGGCGATGTCGGGCAGGGGGGCAAGCACACCGACAAGGGCGCGGCCGACGTGACCGGCCCCGAAAATCCAGACCGGACGTGCGATATCAACCGTCATAGGTGCATCGGCATCGAATGTCAGTGTTACCGACCCGCCGCAGCATTGCCCCAGAGCCGGGCCAAGCGGTATCGTCTGGGTGGCTGTCGTCTGACCCTTTTGAAGCATCGCGCGGGCCAAGGACATTGCTTGCCATTCCAGTGCCCCACCGCCAATCGTGCCTTCGATATGGTCGGCGAACACCATCATTTGCGTGCCGCTGTCGCGCGGGACAGACCCTGCCGTTTTTGTTACGGTGACGCGAACGTGTTTCACAGGCGCACCCGATCTACGGCTTTCAGAATTCGTTCCGGCGTCGCGGGAGCATCAAGTGACGGGTAGACGTCACCGCAGGCGGATATCGCGTCTGACAGTGCAAGATAGGCTGAAATCCCCAGCATAAGAGGTGGTTCACCGACCGCCTTAGAGCGATAGATCGTCTGCGCCGGATTAGGCTGGTCCCAAAGTGCGACGTTGAATTGTTGCGGCCGGTCAGAGCACGCGGGGATTTTGTAGGTCGCTGGTGCATGGGTGCGCAGGTGCCCCTTGTCGTCCCAGACAAGTTCTTCCGTGGTGAGCCAACCGGCACCTTGGACGTATCCCCCTTCGATCTGGCCAAGGTCCAACGCAGGATTTAGCGAGGTGCCCGCATCATGTAGAATGTCAGTGCGCAGGATGCGGTTTTCGCCCGTCAGCGTGTCGATCACGACCTCTGTTACTGCACAGCCTTGGGCGAAGTAAAAGAACGGACGGCCCTTTCCTTTGATCCTGTCCCAGGACAGATCCGGTGTTTTGTAAAAACCGGTTGCCGACAAACTGACGCGGTTTTCATAAGCCAGACCCGCCGCCGCGGCGAATGTCAGTCGTTCATCGCCTACCGTGACATAGCCGTCGGCGAAGACCACCTCAACGGCTTGATAGAGCATTTTCAGGCAATCACTGATCCGTTCGCGGATTTCATCGCAGGCCGCAGCGACAGCCATACCGTTCAGGTCTGTGCCCGACGAAGCAGCAGTCGCGCTGGTGTTGGGCACCTTGCCGGTGTCTGTCGCGGTGATCTTGACCGCGGCAACATCGACGCCAAAGCGCGCTGCAGCGATCTGAGCGACCTTCTGGAACAGGCCCTGGCCCATTTCGGTGCCACCGTGATTCATGTGAATCGACCCGTCCTGATACACGTGGACCAGTGCCCCTGCTTGGTTGAGGTGGGTCAACGTAAAAGAAATGCCGAATTTGACGGGACTGAAGGCGATGCCCTTTTTTAGAAAAGGATTATTCGCGTTCCATTCCGCAATGGCGGCGCGTCGCGCGTCATAGTCGGCAGTGACAAGTAGCGCCTCTGTCATTTCATGCAGGATGAAATCGGTGACCGGCATGCCGTAAGGCGTTACCTGCGTGGCCGGTTTGGGCGAGTGGGCAGCTCCGAAACGGGTGCCTCGGCTTTTGGATTGCGCAGGCTTCGTCGCGTCGTTGTGCATCGCCGTATAGTAGTTGCGCTGCCGCACAATCGCAGGATCAAGTGATAGGTCGTGCGCGATTGCATCCATCACCCGTTCGATCCCAAGAACGCCTTGTGGCCCACCAAAGCCACGAAATGCCGTGGCGCTTTGTGTGTTCGTTTTCAACCGATGAGACGTGATCCGGGCGGACGGGAGATGGTATGCATTGTCTGCGTGGAGCATCGCGCGGTCGGCGACGGGCAGTGACAGATCCATCGCCCAGCCGCAGCGCGTGGCCTGTATGAAATCGACCCCAGTCACCCGCCCCGCGTCATCAAAACCGACGTCGTAATCTATCCGGAAATCGTGACGCTTGCCTGTGATCATCATGTCGTCATCGCGATCATAGCGCATCTTGCAGGGTCGGCCGGTTTCGCGTGCGGCAACTGCGCAGGCCACGGCCAAGGCGTTGCCTTGGCTTTCCTTGCCACCAAAGCCGCCGCCCATGCGACGGATTTCGCAGCGCACTGCGTTCATGGGTACGCCCAACGCTTCTGCGACCTTGTGCTGGATTTCGGTTGGATGCTGCGTGGATGCGTGGACGACCATGTCGCCACCTTCCTGCGGCAGTGCCAGTGCGGCTTGGCCTTCAAGGTAGAAATGTTCCTGGCCGCCGATTTCAATGCGGCCTTTCAATCGGCGGGGCGCACTTTCCAGCGCTGCTGAAACATCACCTTTCGTCCAGACACGGGGTTCATCCTCGAAACGGCTGTTTGCAGCGAGTGCCTCTTCGATCGACAGAATCGGTTTTTCTTCAGCAATGTCGATCTTGCCAAGACGTGCCGCCTTTCGGGCGGCAAGATGCGATTTGGCAACGACAAGAAAGATAGGTTGACCGACATAGTGAACCCGATCGGTAGCAAGCAGAGGCTCATCATGTGCAGAAGGCGAGACATCGTTCGCGAATGGCAAGTCCGCTGCAGTCATGACGGCGACCACGCCGTCCGCAGCGCGCACATCTGCAAGGTCCGTTGAAACGATCTGACCTGCCGCGATCTCTGACATGCCAAAGGCAAGATGCAATGTCTGGGCCGGGACTGGCAGGTCATCGACATAACGGGCGCTACCTGTGACATGCAGACGCGCTGCATCGTGGGGCAGGGGCTTTGCGACACTCATGCCGTGACCTGTAGCAGATCGACCCGTTGGCCAGCGATGTCCGCGAAATAACGTTGTAACATATTCGTGGCGGCAGTCAGACGATAGTCGGCGGATGCGCGCATGTCACTCATGGGTGTGAAGTCTTCGGCGAACGCAGGCAAGGCAGCGGTTACCGTCTCTTCAGTCCACGGTTTGCCCACCAGCGCGGCCTCGACCGCCTTTGCGCGTTGCGGGATGCCCGCCATGCCGCCGAATGCGATCCTTGCATCTGACACCGAACCGTCTGTCACAGTGATATTGAAACAGCCGCAGACCGCCGAAATATCCTGATCGTACCGCTTGGACAGCTTGTAGCACCGAAGCGCATCAACTCCCTTTGGGACGGTGATCGCGGTGACCAGTTCACCTGGTGCGCGGTCCTGCTTTCCGTAAGACAGAAAGAAGTCTTCGAGCGGGATTTCCCGAGTTTCGTCCCCGTTGCGCAGATGCAAGGTCGCACCAAGCGCGATTAGGGCAGGTGGGTTATCCCCGATGGGCGAGCCGTTGGCGATATTTCCACCAATCGTTGCAGCATTGCGGACCTGAACCGAACCGTAGCGGCGGATCATTTCGGCATATGACGGGTAATGTCCCGAGACGGTTTCCAATACCTGCGTCATCGTGACTGCAGCGCCAAAGCGAAACGTGGTTTTGGTTTCGACAACCTTTGCCAGTTCTTTGCAATTATACAGAAATGCGACCTCTTCCAGATCACGCAACTGCTTTGTAACCCACAACCCTACGTCCGTCGCGCCTGCAATCAGTGTCGCATCGGGGTGGGCGGCATACCACTTCGCAAGTGTGTCCAGATCAGACGGGGCGAACGCCGCGTCCTGATGTTCGGGCGTGTCCTGCATCCAGTCGGGGACAGGTTTGTTGGCTGCAGCGTCCGCTGCGCGCACGATCGGAGCATAGCCGGTGCAACGACACAGGTTTCCCGCAAGCTGGTCGTCATGATCGCGGCGACCGTTCGCGTGTGCAACTGCCATGGAAACGACAAAGCCTGGTGTGCAGAACCCACATTGGCTGCCATGATGATCGATCATTGCCTTCTGGACAGGATGCAATGCGCCATCCGGCCCTGCAATTCCTTCGACAGTCCGCACGGCCTTGCCGTGAAGCTGAGGCAGGAACAGAATGCAGGCATTTAGCGCCTTAGGGCCGTCATGATCGGTGACCATGACGGTGCATGCCCCACAATCGCCTTCGTTGCAGCCTTCCTTGGTGCCGCACAACGTACGGTCTTCGCGTAACCAATCCAAAAGGGTGTGCGTCGGAGATGTTTCAATCTCCACAGTCTCCCCGTTCAGAAGAAACGTGACTTGCATGATGTTAACCCGCCGCCTTACCAGATGGTCCCAGAGCGTAACGCAGTGTCGATGCGGCGTAGACACCTGCACTCTGTTTGGGACAGGAAAGCGGGCGGCGAGCAATTTTGCAAGGGCTGTTTGCGATTTCCATCCTGCAGACGACTGCGACGGCTTGAGATCGTAAGGGATACTTCGCAATCGCCCGAACTTTGGGCGTCCTGCAGGGCCTCAGGACGGTGCGTGTATCTGTCCTGCATATTGCACAAGCAGGTCCAATCCGCCGCCCCAACCCGCTTGCATCTCGTCCAGTGTCTCGGGCCCGCTGAAAGACGACGCCGCGACTGTAACGAAAAGCTGTGTCGAGGTGTCATCGCCCGATAGCGCGTAGGTCACTAGCGAGGTCGCGACAGCTTCGCCGCCGAAGATGAGCGTTTCGGTAAAGACCGCGCGTTCGGGGACCGTCAGATCATACCAGCGCGTTTCTGCAATGAATTCCGGATTGTCTTTCGGACCGCACCGGTGCCGTTCCAGCCCGCCAACGCGTGTGTCGACATTTTCCATCTCCAGCACCATGCTGGGGTCAGGTACGCCCCACTTTTCGCGGTGGGCCGGAAAGATGAGAAGTTCCCAAAGTTTTGCCGGTGGCAGCGGCATATTGCGCTGCATGTCGAATGACGATGTATCAGTTCCCATCTTTACTCTCCTTTGCGAGTTGCTTGGCCAGGGCGTCCAGCCGGTCCATGCGTCCTTCCCAGACAGCGCGTTGCCAGGCCAACCAGCCTTGTGCTTCGATCAAGGGGCCGGTTTCGATGTGGCAGGTGCGTACGCGCCCTTTTTTGACGGTCCGGACAAGTCCGCTGTCTTCCAGCACCTTCAGGTGTCGTAGAAAAGTCGGTAGTGCCATGTCGTGAGGCGCAGCCAATGCGCTGACCGTCGCCTCGCCCGAAGCGAGGCGTTCGATCACCGCCCTGCGGGTAGGGTCAGAAAGCGCTGAGAAGAAAGCATTTAATTGGTTAGCCATAGTGCTAACTTTTGCATGGCGCGAAGCAGAACGCAAGACACTTAGTTGATCAGCTAAGTAATTGGCGCTTCCTCCTCCTCTGCCCACAACATATGGTGGTTTCTATGTCTGATCCGCGATTCATCCACCTGCGCCTGCACACTGAATATTCCCTTCTTGAAGGGGCGATTCCCGTGAAATCCCTGCCTGGCATGGCCGCCAATATGGACATGCCTGCCGTCGCGATCACGGACACAAACAACATGTTCGCGGCGCTGGAGTTTTCCGAGTACGCTGCCGGCGCCGGAATTCAGCCTATCATCGGTTGCCAGATCGACGTGACCTATCTTGCCGCCGAACCGGGCAAGCGAATGCCGGATCCGGCCCCGGTCGTCCTGCTGGCACAGTCCGAACTGGGTTACATGAACCTGATGAAACTGAATTCATGTGCCTATCTGGATGCAGAAGGCCAACTGCCGCAGGTCACAATCGCCGAACTCAGCACGCATAGCGCCGGGCTGATCTGCCTGACTGGCGGTCCGGATGGTCCTGTCGGACGACTTCTTCAGCAAGGCCAACGCGCCAAGGCGGAAGATCTGGTCGACCAGCTTGCCTCGATCTATGGCGACCGTCTGTATATCGAATTGCAACGCCACCCAGACGAAGGCGGGCAACCCGAGGCCGAAAAACTTTCAGAGCGCGGCTTTATCGAGATGGCCTATGCAAAGGACCTGCCGCTAGTCGCGACCAACGATGTCTATTTCCCCAAACCCGACATTTACGAGGCCCACGATGCGCTGCTGTGTATCGCACAAGGGGCCTATGTCGACCAGCAAGAGCCGCGCCGCAAACTGACCGCCCAGCACTATCTGAAAACACCGCAAGAAATGGCGACGTTGTTCGCGGACCTGCCAGAGGCCATCGCGAACACGGTCGAGATTGCAAAGCGATGCGCATTCAAAACCTACAAGCGTGATCCGATTCTGCCGAAATTCGCAGACGACGAGGTGGCAGAGTTGCGCCGTCAGGCGGAGGAGGGTTTGAAAGCGCGTCTTGCCGTCATTCCCCATGCCGCG
This sequence comes from Cognatiyoonia koreensis, assembly GCF_900109295.1. Classification (NCBI taxonomy): domain Bacteria; kingdom Pseudomonadati; phylum Pseudomonadota; class Alphaproteobacteria; order Rhodobacterales; family Paracoccaceae; genus Cognatiyoonia; species Cognatiyoonia koreensis. Next base: position 1,952,741 of record NZ_FOIZ01000001.1, on the reverse strand, counting down.
CCGGTCAAGGAATATGAAGATCGGCTTGAATTCGAACTCAAGATTATTGAGGGCATGGGGTTCCCCGGCTACTTCCTGATCGTTGCGGACTTCATCAAATGGGCCAAGGATCAGCACATTCCGGTCGGACCGGGGCGGGGATCTGGAGCCGGTTCACTTGTCGCTTATGCTCTGCTGATTACCGATCTTGATCCTTTACGCTACTCATTGCTGTTCGAACGATTCCTAAATCCCGAACGTGTATCGATGCCCGACTTCGATATCGACTTCTGCATGGATCGGCGCGAGGAAGTGATCCGATACGTTCAGGAAAAATACGGCCGTGACAGGGTCGGGCAGATTATCACCTTTGGCGCATTGCTCTCCAAAGCGGCCGTCCGAGATGTGGGACGCGTGCTGCAAATGCCTTACGGGCAGGTGGATCGTCTTTCAAAGATGATCCCTGTCGAAGGTGTCAAACCGGTCAGCATCGAAAAGGCCCTCGCTGACGAACCCCGCTTACGTGAAGAGGCCAAGAACGAGGAAGTCGTCGACCGCCTTCTGACTTACGCGCAACAAGTCGAAGGTTTACTGCGCAACGCATCAACCCACGCGGCAGGTGTGGTGATCGGCGACAGGCCACTGGATGAACTGGTGCCGCTATATCAAGATCCCCGCTCTGACATGCCAGCAACCCAGTTCAACATGAAATGGGTGGAACAAGCAGGGCTGGTGAAGTTTGACTTTCTTGGCCTGAAAACGCTGACAGTCATTCAAAACGCCGTCGATCTGATTAAGAAATCCGGCCGTGACCTGCACGTCGCGGCAAACGGGACAGAGCTTTACCAGCCCGCCGATAACACGATCAACGACATCGGGCATATCCCGCTGGATGATGAAAAATCCTACGCGCTCTATGCTTCGGCCAAGACCATTGCGGTGTTCCAGGTTGAATCCAGCGGCATGATGGATGCCCTGAAGCGTATGAAGCCGACCTGTATCGAGGATATCGTGGCTCTTGTCGCGCTGTATCGGCCTGGACCGATGGAAAATATCCCAACCTATTGCGAGGTGAAGAACGGGCAGAAGGAACTTGAGTCGATCCACCCGTCGATTGACTACATTCTGGAAGAGACCCAAGGCATCATCGTCTATCAGGAGCAGGTGATGCAGATCGCGCAGGTCATGGCGGGCTATAGCCTTGGCGGTGCAGACCTGCTGCGTCGCGCGATGGGTAAGAAGATCAAAGAGGCGATGGACGCCGAACGCCCCAAGTTCGAGGAAGGGGCAAAGAAGAACGGTGTCGACGCAAAGAAAGCGCGCGAAGTCTTCGACCTGCTGGAAAAGTTCGCCAACTACGGTTTCAACAAATCCCACGCCGCTGCCTATGCCGTCGTCAGCTATCAGACGGCATGGCTGAAGGCGAACCATCCGGTCGAGTTCATGGCTGGCGTGATGAATTGCGATATCCACCTGACCGACAAGCTGGGTGTCTATTTTCAGGAAGTGAAAAAGGGTCTTGGCGTCGACTACATCCCGCCTTGCGTGAACCGCTCGCAAGCGACATTCGATGTGGTCGATCAGGAACTGGTCTATGGCCTTGGTGCCTTGAAGAACGTCGGCGTCGAAGCGATGAAGCTGATTGTGGAAGGGCGCGCAGACAAGCCGTTCGTCACGCTTTTCGATCTGGCTCGCCGTGTCGATCTGAAACGGGTCGGCAAACGTCCGATGGAAATGCTGGCACGTGCGGGTGCATTTGACATCCTCGATCCGAACCGGCGGCGTGTCTTCAATTCGCTTGATGCATTGGTGGCCTATTCGGCCGCAATTCATGACCAGAAAAGTTCCGCGCAGGTGTCTTTGTTCGGTGAAGCGGGCGAAGACCTTCCCGAACCGCGCCTTGCAGGTGGTGATGACTGGCTGCCTGCCGAGCGTTTGGCCGAGGAATTCAAGGCGATCGGTTTCTACCTGTCGGGTCATCCGCTTGATGACTACATGGGCGCGCTGAAACGCCAGCAAGTTCTGACGCTAGATGATGTGACGGCCAAGGCCGAGCGGGGGGCGTGTATTGTAAAGATGGCTGGGACGGTGTCAGGCCGGCAGGAACGCAAGTCAGCCCGCGGCAATCGTTTTGCTTTTGTCCAACTCTCTGATCCGACGGGGCAGTATGAGGTCACGATGTTCTCGGACACGCTCGAAACGGCACGTGAATATCTCGACACGGGGTCGCAGGTCGTTTTGCAATGCGAAGCGACGATGGAAGCCGACCAACTGAAATTGTTGGGCCGGTCAGTCAGTCCGATTGATACGGCAGTGACCGATGCCGTCAGCGCGGGGCTGCGCGTATTTCTGGACGCACCGGATGCCATCCCTTCGGTCGCGTCAATCCTTGAGAACGCGATGCGTGACAACGTAAAGGGCGGGCGGGGGCCAATCTATTTCTGCCTGATGAACAGCGACCTGCCCGGCGAGGTCGAACTCGATCTGGGGCAGGACTTTCCCGTCAATCCGCAGATCAAGGGCGCGTTGCGCAGTCTTGGTGGCGTCATCGAGGTCGAGGAGGTCTAGGTCACAGTTGGCCGCGATTTTGTATTGTGAATTGATCTTTTCGATCGGCCATTTACCGCAACGTGACTTGTCAGCAATATAGACGCAGCATGTCCAATCCATTAACAGGGCGTTAATGGGGATGAGGACGAAGACCATGCGCGCACCTATCGTGACAGTCGGGGTATTGCTTTTGCTTGCCGCTTGCGGTGGAGCGCCGACATCGAATCCGATGCCGATTGCGGAAGAACCCGACGTCCCGCGTCTAAGCGATCTTGATGTGGCAGCAGATGCGCCGAACGTATCCCTTGCGGCCGGACAAGAACCGGTAGTTGGTCCACTGATTTCCGAACTGATCAGCAGTAACGATGGGGTCGCCGCCGGGACTTCGCAGGAAAACTCCGGCTTTTTCGGGCGGATTTTCAGTGTAAGTGCGGGAAGCTCTGCGTCCGGCTCAAGTTCTGCACCGGCCAATAGCGTGCCACCGAACGCTGGCCTCGCGTTTGGCGAGATCGCACCGACCTGCGGGATGTCGCGTCGCGATCTTGGAACGGAAGTTGCAAGCGCATCCGGATACACGATCTACGACACCATCCCGAATTCGACCGCCCCGCGCACGCATTACATCACAGGTTTTGATGACAACTGCGCGCGTCAATTTACGGCGGCCCTTGTCTTGTTGGGGGATGTGGGGACGCATGAAGTCGTGCGCTATAACCCCGCGAACCGCAATCAATCATACACCGCGACCGACAACGCCTATGAGGCGATCAAGGCATCTTTTTGCCGGGCAGGTTTTGGAAAACCGTGTGGCGGGCGCATCGACCGTCTGGCCAAACGAACCACTTTTGTCACGGCCTACGAGCGGTTCGGGTCGAGCCCGGTCTGGGCCAATTTCCTGCTGCACAATGGGGATGTCGCAGCATCGGACATTGAAGGCAGATAAACTACCAGTGCGGCGGTTTCTGATCGGCAAGCGGAACTGATCCGCCCGCTTCCAACTCGCGCCCTGCTTCTCGCTCCATCAGCATTTCGATCCGGCGCGTGGCAAGCGCCAATGCGGTTTCTTGCCGTGCAACGACATCGGACATTTCTTCGACCACGCGGGTCAGATGGGCAATCTGTTCTTCAAGATGGGTCACGTCTGTCATGTGCTGCATCTACACCGGCTGTGGTCCAAGGCCAAGCATTGCATTGCCCCTGTGGGCGACCCGCGCTAAACGCTGCCCAGAACCAGACCGCAGGACCAAAACGATGGCCAAAGACAAGAAACAACCAAGGCCCAAGGCGATCACGCCAAAAGGCTTCCGCGACTATTTTGGCGCAGAGGTCACACAGCGCGCCGAGATGCTGTCCAAGATTGCCGCCGTCTATCATCGTTACGGATTCGATGCGCTGGAAACATCTGCCGTGGAAACGGTCGATGCGCTGGGCAAGTTCCTGCCCGACGTTGATCGCCCGAACGAGGGCGTGTTTGCCTGGGAAGAAGACAAGGACTGGCTGGCGCTGCGTTATGATATGACCGCACCGCTGGCGCGGGTCGCCGCACAATACCGCAACGATCTGCCGTCACCTTATCGCCGCTATACGATGGGTCCGGTCTGGCGCAATGAAAAGCCGGGGCCAGGGCGGTTCCGTCAGTTTTATCAATGTGATGCTGATACCGTTGGCGCTGCATCCGTTGCCGCTGATGCGGAGATTTGTGCGATGCTGGCCGATACGCTTGAGGCTGTCGGGATCGAGCGTGGAGATTACGTTGTACGGGTCAATAACCGCAAGGTGTTGAACGGCGTCATGGAAGTGGCGGGACTTTCGGGCGATGAGAAGGCCGCAGAGCGCGGCATCGTCCTGCGCGCGATCGACAAGCTGGATCGGTTGGGCGTCGAAGGTGTGCGGGCCTTGCTTGGTGAAGGTCGTGCGGATGATAGCGGCGACTATACCAAAGGTGCTGGGCTGACTCCCGCGCAGGCGGACACCATTGTGGATTTTGTTACTGCTGGCGCAAATGGTCTGGACGAGGGTGTCATCGATCTGATCGAAGAAGCCACAGACTTCCCCGGTGCTGCATCCAACTTGCCGGATCAATCCCTTGTCCTGAAACGTTTGAATGATCTGGTCGGATCCTCAGAGATCGGACGGGCGGGCGTGGAAGAACTGGAAACGATTGCAAATTTGCTTTCTGCCCAAGGATACGGATCTGACCGCATCGTCATCGACCCTTCGGTAGTCCGCGGACTCGGCTATTACACCGGCCCCGTCTACGAAGCCGAACTGACTTTCGAAATCAAGGACGAGAAGGGCCGCCCGCGCAACTTTGGCTCTGTCGCAGGCGGCGGGCGCTATGATGATCTGGTCAAGCGGTTTACTGGTCAGGAAGTGCCTGCAACAGGTGTGTCCATCGGTGTGGATCGTCTCTTGGCTGCGCTGCATGCGAAAGGCCGGATCACGACAGACACGCAAGGCCCCGTGATCGTCACAGTAATGGATCGCGACCGGATGGCTGACTATCAGACCATGGTCGCAGAATTGCGTAACGCGAGCATCCGCGCAGAGGTCTACCTTGGCAATCCCAAGAATTTTGGCAACCAATTGAAGTATGCCGATAAACGCAACTCGCCCGTTGCGATCATCGCCGGAGGGGACGAGTTTGAGGCAGGCAAGGTGCAGATCAAGGACCTATATCTGGGTGCCAAGATTGCCGAAAGTGCAAGTGCCGATGAATGGAAAGACCGCCCACAGCAATTCGAAGTTTCGCGGGACGAGATGGTTACAAAGGTGCGTGCTATTCTGAATGGTCAGGCTGATGGTTGACGCAGTTTTCAGACGTGTTGGCGCATGGATCGTTGGGCTGGGCGTTGGTTGGATGCTGTCGCGTCGAATACCGGCTGAAGCGGTATGACGGCCATCGCGATCGAAACCAAGCGGCTGCATGATCGCTTTATCGCCATCGGCGGGCAAATGGTTGAGGCAGACGTCTTGCTGTCCGCTGATACGTTGCTTGATCTTTACGGCGAGGACATTCGCGGGCGGGCCTATCTTACCAATGATCCGTTGCGTGGCGAGATGGTGCTGCGGCCCGATTTCACTGTACCGGTGGTGCAGATGCATATGGAGAGCCGCGCGGATCCGGCCCGGTACACCTATGCCGGCAAGGTCTTTCGCAAGCAGGAACAGGACGCGGAACGTGCGAATGAATTCGTTCAGGTCGGTTTTGAAATTTTTGATGGACAGAACCCAGCTGCTGCGGATGCCGAGGTTTTCGCCGCGGTATCCGAAACGCTTGCTGATTTGCCGGTCACGGCGGCGACCGGCGACATCGGGATTTTGATGGCCGCCGTGCGCGGGTTGCACACAACCGAAGCACGCAAGGCCGCCCTGCTGCGCCATCTTTGGCGACCGCGGCGCTTTCGCGCTTTGTTGGATCGTTTTGGTGGCGTGTCGCCGGTGCCGCAGTCTCGCGCCCGTTTGCTTGCGTCAGCTGACCCGTTTGCGGATGCCGGACCGGACATTGGTTTGCGCAGTCGTGCGGAAGTCGAAACACGGATCGCAGCGCTGCAGGCCGACGCCACAACACCCCCGGTCTCGCGCGAGCAAATTGCACTGATCGAAGCCATTCTTGGCTTGGCTGACACGATGCCGCATGTCCTGTCGCAACTGCGCGATCTTGTTGTCGATCTGCCTGCGATCGCAGGCGCGGTGGACCGGTTTGCCGAACGGATGGAGGCATTGGCGGCGCGGGGCGTTGATGTTGAAGCGCTCGCGTTCGAGGGAAGTTACGGTCGAACGTCGCTTGAATACTACGACGGTTTCGTCTTCGGCTTTGCCGCAGGACCGGGCTTGCCTCCGCTAGCGTCCGGTGGCCGCTACGATGCGTTGACGTTGCAGCTTGGCAATGGGCGTGCCGCCCCTGCGGTGGGCGCGGTCATCCGTCCCGATATGGTGGTGGAGCTGCGCGGATGTTGAAACTTGGCGTACCGTCCAAGGGGCGGCTGATGGAAAAAACGTTCGAGTGGTTCAGCGCCCGTGGTGTGACGCTTAAGAAAACCGGCACCGACCGCGAATATGCGGGGGCTGTTGAAGGTGTGGATGGTGTCGAGTTGGTCCTGCTGTCTGCTGGTGAAATCCCGCGTGAATTGGCGGCGGGGCGGATCCAGCTTGGTGTGACAGGATCGGATCTTGTGCGCGAAAAGTTGGCAAATTGGAATCGCCAGGTCGTCGAGATCGAACAGATGGGATTTGGTGGGGCTGATCTGATTGTCGCTGTGCCGCAGGCCTGGGTCGACGTGGATTGCTTGGATGATCTGGACGCCGCCGCTGCAGCATTTCGCGCCAAGCACGGGTTCCGGTTGCGGATTGCGACAAAGTACCACCGGCTGGTGCGTGAATTCCTGCGCCGCGAAGGGGTAGCTGATTACCAACTGATCGACAGTCAGGGCGCGACCGAAGGCACCGTAAAGAATGAAACAGCCGAAGCCATTGCCGATATCACCTCGACCGGTGAGACACTGCGCGCGAACGGGCTGAAGATTCTGGACGATGGGTTAATTCACGCCAGTCAGGCAACGCTATTCCGCGGGCGGCGGGCGCACTGGTCAGATGCGCAACGCGACGCGCTAGTGGCTTTGCTGGACAAGCTGGTCACGAAGTAGACGCCGCAAAATCTTGCCTGAGGCGCTTTTGGGGATTTCGCTGACCCGTTCGATCCTGTGCAGTTGTTTGTAGCTTGCAAGATTGTCGGAAAAATGCGCACGGATAGCGGCGTCACTTGGGCCATCTTCCGTCGCCACGATATATGCAATCGGCAGCTCGCCTGCCTCGGGATCCGGGCTACCGATGACCGCAGCGTCGGTAACCCCGTCCATTCCGACAAGAACAGCTTCCAACTCGGCGGGCGCGACCTGAAAGCCCTTGTATTTGATCAGTTCCTTCAGACGATCCGTGATCGTCATGAAACCGTCAGCACCAATTTTCGCGATATCGCCAGTGCGCAGCCACCCGTCTTGCGTGATGGTTTCTGCAGTTGATGTAGGGTTGTTCAGATACCCCAGCATCACTTGGGGGCCTTTGATCCACAATTCACCTTCGCCATCAGCGCCAAGATCGTCGCCCGTTTCAATATCAACGATGCGGCAGAGCGTGTTGGGTGCTGATATCCCGGCTGCGCCATGGCGGGTGGTACCGACGGGAACGGCATGGCTGACAGGTGCCAACTCTGTCATACCGTATCCTTGTACGCAGCGACATTTCAGCCGATCTGCCACTGCTTCGGATAGAGCTGCGCCAAGCGGGGCGGCCGCACAAAAGACAAGTTCCAAAGCCGACAGATCATAGTCATCCACCATGGGATGCTTGGCCAATGCGAGCGCTACGGGCGGGGCAATCCACATCCGCCGGGCCTTATGATCCTGCGAAATCCTCAGAAACATCTCGAGGTCAAATCGTGGCATCGTGACAAGGCCCCCGCCGCCAGTCAGATGCGTGTTCATCAAAACATTCAGTCCGTAGATGTGGAAGAACGGAAGAAAGGCAGCTGTCACTTCGCCGGGTTGGAAATCAAGCGCACTGATCGACTGGTCAACGTTCACGACCATGTTGCGATGGCTAAGCATCACACCTTTAGGCAGGCCCGTTGTGCCAGAAGAGTAGGGAAGCACGACCGTATCGTGATCCAGATCAACGGAGATTTGTGCAGTCAGGGCCGTCCCAAAAAGATCGGTGTAGCTGTCTTCGCCGACGACGAACAAATCCTCAACGGATGTGCCGCTGATCGCTGCCTCGGCGGCGTTGCACAGGGCCGGGACCGTGAACAGGGCTTTCGCACCGCTGTCTTTCAGCTGATGGGTGATTTCGGGCGCGGTGTAGCTTGGGTTAAGCGTCGTAATCGTTCCGCCGGCATAGGTAATCGCATGAAATACCACGCAAAAATCGGGCATGTTCGGGGCAAGTATCGCAAGCACGTCACCCTTACCAAAGCCCTGTTGGGCAAGCCCACCTGCAAGGCGCTGCACCTGATCGATGAAGGCTGCGGCTGTCATGCTTTTGCCGCTCGGACCATCCGTCAACACAATGTCATCCGGGCGTTTCCGGAGGCTTTCAAAAACCTGTTCTGTCATTGTGACGTCGCGCAGCGGGACATCAGGATAGATACTGTTGAACACATGCATTGGCGTATCCCGTTGGTGTGACCCACACGCAGTCACCGCCGCAAGGATGCTACCGCACACCGATGTCGGCAAGCGCTTTCGTTAATCCGGGTGGCAGCGGCACTTCGGACTCGCGCCCTTTCGGGACGTCTTCGGGGGCATCTTCCGGTGTCAGATAGCGCCAGCCCTGAAAGGCGCGTTTGGGCGTTGGTGTCACAAGGATCAGTCCCGGTTTGGAGACGATGGCGCAACGACGGATCCCGTCAGCGCTATCGTATGCGTCTAGGCGCAGGATAGGCTGGCGACAGAGGATGACACCCTTGATTACCCAATAGATCGACCCTCCGTTCAGAATTTCGGCCTCGCGCTTGGGCCACATGCGGGTAATGTGGCGCGGATTGCCTTCCGGGGTCTGTGCGCGCGCGGTTGCTTGCCACGCTGCAAGGCCTGCGACATCTTCTGTTCCGACGGATAACTTGATCAGATTTACGGTTTTTGCCATGGGCATAACTTATATCAGGTGCTATGTGATGCAAGTGCGACAGACCGTATCTTCCGCTGATATTGTGGTTGATTGAGAGTTATCCACAATATATTGTGTAGACCTGCGCGAAATTCACAACAGAGGGATCGACCCATGACCGCATTTTCCGCCCCGATTGCCGAACAGATCTGGGACATGAAGTATCGCTTCAAGGATGCGGACGGCACGCCGATAGATGAAACCGTTGAAGACACGTGGCGGCGGATTGCCTCGGCTCTCGCGGCTGTTGAAAAAGTGCCGGCGGACTGGGAAGCCAAGTTCTATGACGCGTTGGCTGATTTCAAATACCTGCCCGCAGGACGGATCACCGCCGGGGCGGGCACGGCACGGTCAGTGACACTGTTTAACTGTTTCGTCATGGGGACGGTGCCTGACAGCATGGGCGGCATTTTCGACATGCTGAAAGAGGCTGCACTGACGATGCAACAAGGTGGCGGGATCGGCTATGACTTTTCGACAATCCGTCCAAAGGGCGCGTCTGTCACCGGTGTGGCCGCCGATGCCTCTGGACCCTTGTCATTCATGGATGTCTGGGATGCCATGTGTCGCACGATCATGTCCGCCGGATCACGGCGCGGTGCGATGATGGCGACGATGCGCTGTGATCACCCGGATGTCGAAGAATTCATCACGGCAAAATCCGATGCCGCACGGCTGCGGATGTTCAACATGTCTGTGTTGATTACTGATCCGTTCATGGACGCAGTCAAGGCGGACAAGCCATGGGACCTGGTGTTTGGCGGACAGACCTACAAGACAGTGCGTGCCCGCGACCTATGGGATGCGATCATGCAGTCGACCTATGATTACGCCGAACCTGGTGTCATTTTCATCGACCGCATCAACCAGATGAACAACCTCAGCTACTGCGAAACGATCGCGGCGACGAATCCGTGCGGCGAACAGCCGTTACCGCCTTATGGGGCGTGTCTGCTTGGCTCGATCAACATGGCGCGGCTTGTGTCCGATCCCTTCGAAGACGCTGCTACATTGGATGAGGCACAGCTGATCGAGCTTGTCGCAACAGCCGTGCGGATGATGGATAACGTCGTTGATGCATCCCGTTTCCCCTTGGAAGCGCAAGCGCGCGAGGCGGCTGCAAAGCGCCGGATCGGTCTGGGTGTGACAGGTCTCGCGGATGCGCTGCTGATGGTCGGTCTGCGCTATGGATCAGAGGAAGCGGCGCGTCAGACCGATCGCTGGATGCATGCGATTGCCCGCGCCGCCTATCTGGCATCGGTCGACTTGGCGAAGGAAAAAGGGGCCTTTCCCTTGTTTGATGCGGACAAGTTCCTTGCCAGCGGTGCAATGCAAACAATGGATGAGGATGTGCGCGATGCAATCGCGAAACATGGCATCCGCAATGCCTTGTTGACGTCAATCGCACCAACGGGCACGATCTCGCTTTACGCTGGGAACGTCTCGAGCGGGATCGAACCGGTGTTTGCCTACGCCTACAAGCGCAAGGTTCTCCAGAAGGACGGATCGCGCACCGAAGAGGAAGTCGTCGACTACGCTGTCCAACTGTGGCGCGAGTTGAAAGGTGATACACCCCTGCCGGATTACTTCGTGAACGCCCAAACGCTCGCCCCGCTGGATCACGTGCGCATGCAGGCCGCTGCCCAGAAATGGATCGACAGTTCAATTTCCAAGACGATCAACTGCCCCGCCGACATCAGCTTTGACGACTTCAAAGAGGTGTATATGGCCGCTTGGGATCAGGGTTGCAAAGGCTGCACGACCTATCGTCCGAATGACGTGACGGGGTCTGTTCTGTCGGTCAGCGAGGATGCCGCGCCGGCTGAAACGCCGCAGGTTGTCCAGACCGATGATGAAGGTGCCGAGGTTGTTTATATGTCCGAACCGCTCGACCGTCCGAGCGAGTTGGAAGGCGCGACCTACAAGCTCAAATGGCCGGACTCGGAACACGCCATCTATATCACCATCAACGATCTGGTGATCGCCGGACATCGCCGTCCGTTCGAGGTGTTCATCAACTCCAAGAACATGGAGCATTTCGCATGGACTGTCGCGCTGACGCGGATGATTTCAGCAGTCTTCCGGCGGGGCGGGGATGTGTCATTCGTCGTTGAAGAGCTGAAAGCAGTTTTTGATCCGCGCGGCGGTGCGTGGATGCAGGGCAAATATGTGCCTTCGATCCTTGCTGCAATTGGCGGTGTCATCGAAAAGCACATGGTCGCGACTGGTTTCCTTGCGGGCGAAGGCATGGGGCTGAAGACCGACCCAAAGGCTGACGTCGTATCGTTGCAGAACGGACCTAAGGGAAAGTCATGCGGCAGTTGCGGATCTTACGAGTTGCGCATGATTGAAGGCTGTATGACCTGCGGGTCTTGTGGCTATTCCAAGTGCGGTTGAATGGCCATATCGCGTTTGCCCATTAATCAGGCAAGCGCGGGTGAACTGGGCGAATTATTGGGCGAACGCTGCGAAAGTAGGCAGCTAGTCCGGCCCGCGCCTTACGCATTGGCATTTCTCAAAGTTAGCTGGTGTCTGGACGTTCCGTCCAAGCGGAGACACCGATCAATATCCAGACCGATACCCGAGTGCCGCAAAGCCTGTCACCACAACCGCGTGCGCGCGGTGATGTGTCGGTGTCGGCCAAAACGCGTAATGGGCGTACGGTTCTTGATGGCCTGCGCCAATCGGGGTCGCTGAAACTCCTCTTTCCGCGCGTCTATGGTCCCGCTTTACAGGGTGTGCTTATCAATACCGCTGGCGGTGTCACCGGTGGTGACCGGTTCAATGTGAAAGTAGACGTCCCCTTCGGTGCGCATCTTACTTTGACGACGCAGGCCGCCGAACGGGCATATCGCGCCCAATCTGGTGAGACAGGGCAGGTGCAGGGCCGCATTCGTGTCGCTGACGGGGGCCGTCTGGACTGGCTGCCGCAGGAAACGATCGTCTTCGATGGCGCGGCAATGCGGAGGCGACTGGATATCTCGCTTTCTGGCACGGCGCGTTTGCTGATGTGCGAACCGCTGATCTTCGGGCGGGCGGCGATGGGTGAGACTGTCAGAAGCGGGCGTTTTCACGATCGCATCTCTATCATACGCGATGGCATTCCGGTTTTTTGCGATGCGATTGCCTTGACCGGCGACATCACTGCCCATCTGGCGAAGGCCACAATTGCTGGCGGGGCTGGGGCGATGGCAACGCTTGTCTACGTGGCACCGGACGCTGAAAGCCATTTGCCGACACTTCGCGACGGGCTTGGTGCGACAGCCGGTGCAAGCCTGTTGGCACCCGATGTTCTGGTGATGCGCGTCCTTGCGCCCGATGGCTTTCTTCTGCGCAAAACGCTTTGCCCGATCCTGACCGCCCTTTCAGGCACGACACTTCCCCGCCCTTGGATGATCTGACATGAATCTCACACCCCGCGAAAAAGACAAACTATTGATCGCCATGGCTGCCGAAGTCGCCCGTAAGCGACTGGCCCGCGGCGTAAAACTGAACCATCCCGAAGCGATTGCGCTGATCACGGACACGGTCGTCGAAGGCGCGCGCGACGGGCGATCCGTCGCGGATATGATGGAGGCAGGTGCACAGGTTATTACCCGCGATCAATGCATGGAGGGCGTGCCCGAGATGATTCACGACGTGCAGGTCGAAGCGACGTTTCCCGATGGGACCAAGCTGGTCACCGTCCACAATCCGATCCGTTAGGAGAAATCGATGATCCCTGGAGAATTCTTCCCTGCCGAAGGCTCTCTGACGCTAAATGCTGGTGCGACGCCGGTTACGCTGATGGTCGCAAACAGCGGCGACAGGCCGATACAGGTCGGTTCGCACTACCATTTCGGAGAGGCGAACAGCGCGCTCGATTTTGATCGTGATGTGGCCCGCGGGATGCGTCTGGATATCGCTGCTGGCACGGCTGTCCGCTTTGAACCAGGGCAACGCCGTGAAGTGCAGTTGATTCCGATCTCGGGGCGGCGTCAGATATACGGGTTTAATCAGAACGTCATGGGCGCGCTTTAGCGTCCGCAACGGGAGGACCCCACAATGTGTAATGCCTGCATCACGAACGCCGTTAAGAAGCACATGATTTCGCGCCGCGACATGTTTCGATCCGCCGTAGCGCTTGGCGCGGCATCCGTCGCAGCCGGGATTGTTACAGCTAGACCCGCGCTGGCCGCCGCGCACGGAACTGTTGTTGATCTGACCCATACGTTCACGCCGGAATTCCCGACGTTCGACGGTGTCCCCGGCCTTACGATGGAGCAGACGGTGAAGTTCGACGAAAGCGGCTATCAGCTCTTTCGCCTGACTGTCGATGAACACTCCGGCACACATATCGACGCGCCACTGCATTTTACAACGGATGGTACATCGGTGGATGAACTGCCGGTCGAAAACCTCGTCTGCCCGCTTTGCGTCATCGACATCGAGGCGCGCGCGCAGGAAGAGGTCAACACCATGGTCAGCACGGAGGATATCGAAACTTGGATCAGTGCGAACGGCGACATCCCGGAGGGAGCTTGCGTCGCGATGCACTCGGGCTGGGCTGACAAGGTTGGCGATGCATCCTATCGCAATGACGCAGACGGCAATTTCACTTTCCCGGGGTTTTCCAAAGAAGCGACCGATATGCTGATGGAGATGGGTGTCGCGGCGATTGGCGTGGACACACTTTCGCTTGATCCGGGCAATTCTGCCGACTTCGCCGTTCACTATTCCTGGCTGCCAAGCGGTCGCTACGGCATCGAAAACCTGGCCGGTTTGCGCAATGTGCCGGCTGCCGGTGCAACTGTATTTGTCGGCGCACCGAAACATGGCGGTGGCACCGGCGGACCTGCCCGTGTCCTGGCCGTGACCTGAAACAATCGCGGGCGCGTGCGATACCGCGCCCGCTGCACATATAGGAAGAGAGACAATGCCTGCCACTATTTCCCGCGCCGATTACGCAGCAATGTTCGGACCCACGACAGGGGACAGATTGCGCCTTGCGGATACCGACCTGATAATTGAGGTCGAGCGGGATCTGACGGCGGAACAGGCCGGGGCGGCCACGACCGCCGGCTCTGGTGCCAACGCGCTACTCTACGGCGAGGAGGTCAAGTTCGGGGGTGGCAAAGTTATCCGCGATGGCATGGGCCAAAGTCAGGTGACCCGTACCGAAGGTGCTGTTGACACTGTCATCACGAACGCCCTCATCGTCGATCATTCCGGGATTTATAAGGCCGACGTCGGTTTGAAGGATGGGCGCATTCACAAGATCGGCAAGGCGGGCAATCCGGATACGCAACCGGGTGTCAACATTATTATCGGACCGGGGACCGAGGCGATCGCGGGCGAAGGGCGTATTTTGACGGCGGGTGGCTTTGACAGCCACATCCATTTCATCTGTCCGCAACAGATCGAGGATGCGCTGCACTCTGGCCTGACGACCATGTTGGGCGGTGGCACCGGGCCTGCGCACGGCACGCTTGCGACCACGTGCACGCCCGGGCCGTGGCACATCGGGCGCATGTTACAGGCAGCAGATGCCTTTCCGATGAATCTTGCATTTGCAGGCAAAGGTAACGCGTCCTTGCCCGCTGCTTTGGTCGAACAGGTGAATGCCGGGGCCTGTGCGTTGAAATTGCACGAAGACTGGGGCACGACGCCCGGCGCAATAGACTGCTGCCTGTCCGTCGCCGATGACATGGATGTGCAGGTTATGATCCACACCGATACGCTGAACGAAAGCGGGTTCGTGGAAAACACTGTCGCGGCGATGAAAGGCCGCACGATCCACGCTTTCCATACAGAAGGCGCCGGCGGTGGTCACGCGCCCGACATCATCAAAATTTGCGGCGATGAAAATGTGCTGCCGTCATCGACCAATCCGACGCGGCCATTCACGGTGAATACGCTGGAAGAGCATCTGGACATGCTCATGGTATGCCACCACCTCGACAAATCTATCCCTGAAGACGTCGCCTTCGCCGAAAGCCGTATCCGGCGTGAAACCATCGCGGCAGAGGATATTTTGCACGACATGGGTGCCTTTTCGATCATCGCATCGGACAGTCAGGCCATGGGCCGCGTGGGCGAGGTGCTGATCCGTACTTGGCAGACGGCCGACAAGATGAAGAAACAGCGCGGGCGCCTGACAGAGGAAACCGGCGACAACGACAATTTCCGCGTGCGCCGCTACATCGCGAAATACACAATCAATCCAGCCATTGCGCACGGCATTTCCACCGAGATCGGTAGCATCGCGGAAGGTAAGCGCGCAGACCTTGTGCTCTGGAACCCAGCCTTCTTTGGCGTGAAACCTGAAATGGTGCTGCTAGGTGGCACCATCGCGATGGCCCAGATGGGTGATCCGAACGCGTCGATCCCGACACCACAACCGGTCTATTCGCGGCCCATGTTCGGGGCGTTCGGACGTTCGGTCGAGCATTCTTCCGTCACCTTTGTATCTGGTGCGGCGTATGCGGCAGGGATTCGCAACCAGCTTGGGCTTGCCAAGCAGACGATTGCTGTCAAAACAACGCGCGGGATCGGCAAGAAAGACCTGATTTTGAATGACGCACTTCCCGAGGTCGAAGTGAATCCGGAAACCTATGAGGTCCGCGCCGATGGTGAACTTCTGACCTGTGAACCTGCAGAAGTGCTGCCCATGGCACAGCGCTATTTCATGTTCTGATGGTCACCTATACCGCGCGTGAAATCCGCCGTGCAGGCGATTGGTCAGGTAGCTTCGAACTGTGCGTGATGACGTATGACGAACGCTTTTTGCGACGCAAGGTCATCAAGACGGCACACGACGACGACCTGCTGGTCGATCTGGAACACACGACCTCGCTGAATGATCGGGATGCTTTCCTTCTGACCGACGGTCGCCTTGTTGAAATCATTGCGGCAGATGAACCGCTTTATGCCATCACAGGGAACCTGACCCATCTTGCTTGGCATATCGGGAATCGTCACACGCCTTGCCAGATCGAAGATGACCGGCTTCTGATCCAACGCGACAAGGTGATCGGGCATATGCTTGAACATCTGGGTGCGACGCTGACCGAAGTGATGGAGCCGTTCACACCGGAAGGCGGTGCATACGGCCACGGTCGCACCCACGCGCATGAACATGGTGCAACAGCCCATGAGCACTGAAATCCTGATATTGACCCAATGGTTCTCACCTGCTTACCCGATCGGAGCCTTCGCCTATTCCCATGGGTTGGAGGCGGCCAACATTGATGGCATCGATGATCTGGAGTGTTGGCTGACCGATGTCTTGCACTATGGCGCAGGAAGGTCGGACGCGCTGTTTCTTGCGGCCAGCTATCACGTGACGGACGTTTCGGAAATCGACGCTCAATGCCGCGCTTTTGCACCGTCGGCAGAGCGGCTCAGGGAAACCGACTTGCAAGGCGCTGCATTCGGCAAGGTCACGTCCGATGTCTGGACGCAGGTGGAGATTGAAAACCTCGCCTATCCCGTCGCGGTTGGCCGGGCTGCAAAATTGATTGAATTGCCGCTAAAACTGACCACGACAATGTTTCTGCATGCATTTGCAGCAAACCTGGTCGCGGCGGGTCAGCGACTTGCAGGCATCGGTCAGACAGAGGCCCAAGCTTTGATCAAAAGGCTCGTACCCATCTGCATAACCATTGCGGACGATTCCGCTGATGGCAATCTTGATCAGCTATCCAGCACAGCCTTCATGGCTGATATCGCCTCGATGAAACATGAAACGCAATACGCGAGGATTTTTCGCACATGAGTACAATGAACGGTCCCTTGCGCATCGGCATCGGTGGCCCTGTCGGGGCTGGAAAGACGACCCTTTGTGCCGCATTGGCCAATGCATTCCGGGATAGCCATTCGATCGGTGTCATCACGAACGATATCTACACGCAGGAAGACGCAGAGGCGCTGATGCGGATGCAGGTCTTGCCGCAGGATCGGATCATCGGTGTCGAAACGGGGGGGTGTCCGCATACGGCCATTCGTGAGGACGCATCGATCAATCTGGCAGCGGTCGCAGAAATGCGAGAGCGTCATCCGGATATCGAAATTGTGCTGATCGAAAGCGGTGGCGACAACCTGTCGGCAACATTCAGTCCGGAACTCGCCGATCTGACGATCTATGTGATCGATGTGGCGGCGGGTGAGGAAATACCCCGCAAGGGCGGACCAGCGATTACGCGGTCTGACATTCTGGTCATCAACAAGACCGACCTTGCCCCGCATGTGGGGGCTGATCTGACTGTCATGGACCGGGACGCCAAAAAAATGCGCGACGCGCGTCCGTTTGTCTTTGCAAACTTGCGTGGAGGCGGCGGGGTCGCAGACATCAAGGACTTGGTTCACCGGATCGGCGGCGTCACCTAATGCTTGCGCCGTGACTTTTCATAGAGCCACTGGTTGAGCTTGATGAATTGCGCGATGGCATGGCCAAGCCAGCCTGCTGAATTGCGCTTGAGATAGACGTATCCCGTGATGCTCGCGATCAACGCGCCAGCAGCATTGATGATAAGATCGCCCATTGTGTCGAGCAGTCCCGATTTCTGCATGTTCAGCCCAAAAGTCTGGTCCATGAGAAATTCAAAAATCTCCCACATCGCGCCAACGGTCATGGCCACACAAAAGGTGATGAACGCGATGGCCGATGGTGGTGCGGCAAAGCGGTCGCCCTCGAACAACATAAAGACGAACAGGAAACCGAACAGGCCAAAGCCGATCGCGGCCGCGCCATGCAACGCCAGATCCCACCACCACAGTCGTTCGTAGAAATCAAAAGCCTCGCCCAAAAAAATAGACGCGAAGACAAAAACCGTAGTTGCCAGCAGGAATGGCAGCGGAAGCTTCAATCTCCAACGGAAGGCCAGAATGGGTGGGATCAGCGACAGGCCAAGCGTGGCAAAGCTGACGAATGCAAGCGACCAGCGGGCAAAGCCAAGCGCGACAAGCGCCGCCAGAAACAAAAGGGCCCATATTGTTCCCATCAAGGGGTTGATGTCGTGTCCAAGCTTCATGTCACGCTGAGGTTCCGCTTGTGAGTGTCATCCGTCAAGCGAAGAGCGTAACTGTTTGACCGCCGGGCGACAGCCAACCCGATCTATTTGCTGAACATCACCGGCAGGTCCGCATCTTTCAGCATTGCATAGGTCGTCGCGCCGATCACGAAGTCATAGGCCTTTGAATGGCCGAAAGCACCGGTCACGATCAGATCGGCTCCCTTTTCAAAGGCCACCTGATTGAGCACGCTTGCGACGGCTTCGCCGGCCGGTTCCCTGTGTTCCAGCGTGGTCTTCATACCGTGTCGTGCCAACGTGTCAGCGATATCGATCCCGTCATAATCGCGCATGGGATCCTGTCCCGACTTGTCCACGCGCAGAACGGTGACGTTTGCTGCCTCGTCGGCGACAGTCAAAAGATCGTGGGCGGCGCGGGCCGTTTCACGTGTGTCGCTCCAACCAAGTACGATGTTCGAACCGACGACTGGGCCGTCGTAATCAAGTGGCACGACAATAACCGGGCGCCCACTTTGGCGGATCACTTTGGACTGAATATGGCGCTGGTCGTAGCGGTCAATGCCCTTATCCTCATGGGCCATAAAGACCAGATCTGCAGCCCGCGCGCTTTCGACCAGCCGATCCGCGGCGGAACTGGATTCCGCACGCAAGAGCCGGAACTCATACGGGAAGGTCTCAGCCTTCACGTGCTTGTCAAAAATCGCTGCAACGGCATCGGATTCTGCTTTCTGGCTTTCGTGAAACAGGGTGAAGCTGGTTTCCGGAACATGGATCGCAATGCTGGGATAAACGATCAGCGCTTCGACCGTATGAATCCCGATCAGATGCGCATTGTGTTTGCGTGCCAGCGGCACGGCAGCTTTCATCAATGTGTCGGCGTGGTCGGACGTTGTCAGGCAGACAAGAATTGTTGTGAGACTCATAACCAGTTCCTTTCCTGCAATCGCGAAAGGGCGCGAACTGCGCCCTTCGACATCAGCTCTCGTTGATGTTCACTTTGTGAACCTTCGCCTTGGCTTCCGCGGGTTTGGCAATGCGCAACTTCAAAACACCGTCCGCGAACTTGGCGTCGACAGCGTCATCAGCTGGCGCGAATCCGAGTGGGACCAGGCGATGAAAACTACCGTAGTGCCGTTCAATCCGGTGGAGCCCCTCTTTCTTGTCTTCGTGTTCAGATGTCTTTTCACCCTTAATCGTCAGACGGTCGCCGGTGATCGTGACGTCAATATCCTTTTCGCTTACACCGGGTACTTCCGCACTGATTTCCAGCGCGTCTTCGGTTTCAACCACGTCAATGGATGGAAAAACCGCGCTGCCATAAAAGGGTGGGGCAAGCGCTTCCGCGATGGGGAAACCATTGCGGAATTGATCAATCAGGCGGTTCATCTCCCTTTGAAAAGACGGGAAGAACGCCGTTCCGCTGTTATCTGCTTGGGTATCTGGAAGCGATTGTGATTGCATGATGTATCTCCTTTCCGCGTGTTAGGCACTTGGCCGTGCCAGAATTTTTCTAGCAGTGAAGTCCGTGAAACGATTGATTCCGATCAATCAACCGAACCGCAGTCTGAAAAAAACGAACGCCACGATGGGGCACATCGTGACGTTCGCGGCCTTCACGAACTGTTCAGCGTCAGGGCAAAGTCGGGGGAGACTTGTGACGTATCGTGAAGGTTTCACTGACGATCACCTTGCGACAGGCAGAGAAGCGCCCTGGGCCGCTGGATGATGATCGTATAAATATTGTCGATCGTGATGATCCCGCTTTTACGCAACTGCGTGAATGTCCGGCTGACGGTTTCTGTGGTCAGGCCGAGAAAATCGGCGATATCGCTTCTGCACATCGGCAACTCAACCTGTGTCACGCCGTTCAATTCCGTGCCAACCCTCTCAGACAACACGCAGAGAAATGACGCCACCTTCTCGATCGCAGATTTGCGGCCAAGCATCATAAAGTGATCCTGCATCGCGCCGATTTCGCGCAAAGCCGCCTGCAACAAGGCCTGATGCAACTCTGTGTGGCTCGTTTTCCCGTCAAGTGCATTCTTGCTGTATGGTTCAAGACATACATCGACCAGCACATCGCAATCGGTGTGATGCAATCCATCAGTAGGAAAACCGACGATGTCGCCGGGGTAGCCAAAGGCGATGACCTGCCGACGACCATCCTCTAGCAACCGGGTCAGGCGCAGGACGCCCGATTTCACCTGATACAGCCATTCGACAGGATCGCCCTCAAAGAAAAGATATGCGCCTGCTTTAAGATGCGTTTCGGCCGATTGCCCTTTGCTCGTCTTCAGCGAAGTCAAAATCGCGGGTCGCACGCGTTCGGTTGGTATGGTCACATACATCTCTTTGAACCCCCTTGTGTGTCAGGTTCAAATTGGACGTCGAATGTAATTGGCGTTAGGGTTGTTGTGTGCCGGTTTGTATCAAAATGTATCGCGTTGATGTGTTCGCCTTCTGCAAACTACCCAGCCTGCCTATCTGTCGGATATAGATTTTGCCGATGAGGCCCGTCATGTCAGACCAGACCATTTTGGTTGTGGATGATGATTCAAAGATCAGGACCCTGCTTCGCAATGTCTTCGAAGCGGAAGGCTTTCAGTTGCGCGAGGCAGCCGACAGCAAACAAACGCTTGCGGCGCTTGATGCGGAGAATATCAGCCTGGTGACACTTGATCTGCATTTGGGTCAAGAGGACGGCTTGGACCTGGCCCGTCTCATCCGGCAACGCTCGGCAGTGCCGATCATAATGGTAACTGGTAAGGATGACGTGATTGATCGGGTGGTCGGTCTTGAAATGGGTGCTGATGATTATGTCACAAAGCCGTTTCACGTCCGAGAGGTCGTTGCCCGCGCACGCAGCGTCCTGCGGCGCAGCAGCCAGAAAGAGGCGCAGCCAATTGACCCGATTCCGGAATTGCATGCGGGCGGACAGGAATCTGCCCTTCAATACCATTTTGACGGATTGACCGCCGTCCCCGGTCGCATGGAAGTGCTGGACCGCGACGGCATCGACTGCGGGCTGACCAGTGGCGATTTCAAATTGCTGAACGTTTTTCTGGAACGGCCTATGCGCGTGTTGTCACGCGACCAGTTGATGGACCTGACAGGGGGCCATGCATGGAGCCCGCTCGACCGGACCATCGACAACCAGATCGCGCGTTTACGCAAGAAGATCGAACGCGACGTGTCACAGCCCAAGATCATCAAGACGGTGCGCGGTGTCGGTTATACCTTTGCCCAGCCAGTCAAGACGGCTCAACTATCGGATACATCTGCCAAAAGTGCCTGAAGGCGGCGGACCAGTTCTGCCTGCCGATAGGGCTTGTGCAGGATGTCGAATTCTTGTCCATGCCCCATTGCGCTCGTGACGACATCGCTCGCATAGCCTGAAGTCAGCAACACTCGTAATTCTGGGAGTACGGCCTTTGCCTTAATGGCCAGTTCGAAGCCGTTCAGCGTTCCCGGCATCACCAGATCGGAAAAGAGGATGTCGGCTTGGGCTCCGTCCGTGAGCATCGCAAACGCCTCGTCTCCGCTAGACGCTGAAATGGTTTCGAAGCCAAGATCCTGCAAGCGGGCGATCGAAAGAGCACGCACTTTTGCATTGTCCTCAACGATCAAGACTTTCGAACCTGCCCCGAGTCTGCCGACATCGGATACCGCTGCAGGATCGGAATAACTGTCCCGTGCCTGCTCATGGTATTGTGCCGGGAAATAGAGCCCGAAACTCGTGCCCAAACCCAATTCACTATAGAGCGTTATGTGTCCGCCAGACTGGCGCACAAACCCGTAGACCATTGCCAGCCCCAGTCCTGTGCCGCCTGTATCGGCCTTGGTTGTAAAGAACGGCTCGAACGCGCGGCGCTGGGCCTCCGGCGTCATGCCGGCACCGTTGTCGCTGATCGACAACCGTACATAATCGCCGGCCTCGATATCGGTCTCCTGCGCCATGTAGGCGTCATCTATTGCCACATTCGACAAGGAAATAAGAAGCTCGCCATCGTCTCCCATCGCATCACGCGCGTTTAGCGCAAGATTGATTAGTGCCGATTGCAACTGGACCGGGTCGATCATGACTGGCGCGACGTCTGCTGCAAAATCTGTCTTGATGCGATAGGTCGATCCAAGCGTGCGCCGCAGGATCGCAAGCGTATCCTCGCATAGCTGACGCAAGTCGGTGCGGCGCGGCGTCAACTTGCTCTGACGTGCGAAAACAAGAAGACGCGAAGTCAGATCAGCGCCCAGTTCAGCGGCTTCAAGCGCGTCTTTCAACAAGTTGATTTGCTTGTCCGTCAGTGCCTGCATTTCCAGCAACTCGAGATTGCCGATGATTACAGAAAGAATGTTGTTGAAATCATGGGCAATGCCGCCGGTCATCTGCCCGATGGCATCCAGCCGTTGCGACCGGGCCAAAGCTTGTTGGGTCGCTTGGCGCTGCGTCAGATCGTGCATGATACTGACGAACAACGGACCATCCGGCGAAATCGCATCACCTACGGATAGGTGCAGCGGAAACACGTTGCCGTCGTTTCGCTTGCCCTCGACCTCACGACCGATCCCGATGATCTGTTTTTCTCCGGTTCGCAGATAAGCGGACATGAAACCATCATGCACATTCGCTAAGGCATCAGGCATTAGCATGTTCACCTTCTGCCCGATCATCTCATGCACGCTATAGCCGAAAAGGGCTGACGCAGCGGGGTTGGCTTGCTGAATGATCCCGTGTTCGTTTGCAACGATGATTGCATCCGTTGCTGCTTCAAGGATCGCCCTGAGCAACGCACCATCTTGAGCTGCGTGATCCATTGTGTTCCTTTTCTGCGGTCAGCCTGCCAAATGCATCAGCCTTTCTGCAAGCTGGAATTGATCCGCAACGGCATGAATGGAGTTCCGGAAGTTGTGACGAAATAGGTCAGCGCGCGTGGATCAGCTTGGCTGCAAGACCGCCGCGCAAAAGCGGTTCGACAACCTGAAGGTAACTGGAAATGTCCGCCAGTGTGATGACGCCGGCCAGATCGCCGCCTTCAAGCACCAAAAACTTGCGGCGTCCCGTCTTGGCGATATGCGTCAGCAGATCGGCGATCGGCATGTCCTGTGGTACGGTCGCGTCGGGGGTCAAGGCGGCATAGACATCCTCGACCCGCGTATTGTTCCAGTTTTCGCGATCAATGTCGGCGAGCACGGCCTGATCGATATGGCCCAGAAGGACGTTTTCGGCAACGACAGGGGCAAAGGTGACGCGCTTGGCCAGCATGATCTGGTTCACGAAATCGCTGATCGTCATGTCTACCGTCGCGGTCTGCGGGTCACGCTTCATCAATGCGCCGACGGTTTTTTCCTTGAATGCGGTGCGCATCAGTTCGGACTGATAGCTTGTCTGCGCCGCACCATAGAGGAACGTGCCGATCAGAATCTGCCAAAGACCAACGACGAATGCGCCTTGAAACAGGGCTAGAACGCCAAGACCGATCAGGACATAGGCAAAGATCTTGCCCGCACCGGCTGCCGTTTCCGTCGCTTTCAGGCTGTCACCGCTTCGATACCAGAGCGCGGCGCGCAGTATGCGTCCGCCGTCCAGCGGGAAGGCCGGAACCAGGTTGAAGACAGCCAGCACGAAATTGATCATCGCCAGATAGGATAGCACCGCCGTGGCAGATGCAGCACTGCCCGCGACGACGGATGCTTCAGCGACCACCCAGAACGCGAAGGCGAGTGCAAAACTCATCAGCGGTCCGGCCAGTGCGATCACGAACTCAACAAATGCCGTTGGCGGTTCTTTCTCCAATTCAGCCATGCCGCCGAACAAGAACAAAGTAATGCCATTGATTGGTACACCGTAGCGGATCGCGACTGCGGAATGTGCCAGTTCGTGCAGCAGCAGCGATGCAAAAAAACAAAGCATCGCAACCAGCGCCATCAGGAAATAAGCGGCCGGCGACTGGTCGGGAAGGCTGATGGGGAAATATTGCTGGGACAAACTCCATGTGATCAGGGCAGCGATCAAGAGCCAACTGGGGTCGATCTTGATGTCGATACCTTGCATCGAAAACAGTGTCACAGACTTCGAGAACATCGCTCGCTCCATGTTTCATTCAAACGTAACCGAAACGGCACCGACGCGATTGATTTTGCTCAATGAAGATAGGTCTAGCCGACATGGAACATACCACCGACGCTATAGGCGATGAGCGCGGCTGCGGCCCCGATCAAAAGCGTTTCTCCACCGGACCACCACCATTTGGACAGCGACCAGCGGCTTTTCCCCGTTCCGATCAGAAAGAAGGTCAACAGCGTCGCAAGGATCGCAATCTCGAACGCAGAGTCCAACGCAAAAATAAAGGGCAATAGCGGGACAGCACCGGCCAGAAGAAATGCACCAAAGGTCGCAAGAGCAGCGCGCATCGGATGGGGCGCGTCCAGGGCCAACCCGTATTCATCCGTCAGCATCAATCCGATCCATTTGTCGGGGTCCGACGCGATTTCCTTTGTCGCATCTTCAAGCACTTCGCCCGACAAGCCGCGCCGCGCCAGTATCTGCCGCAGTTCTTCGATTTCTCCGTCGCGAAAACGGGCAATATGGTCTTCCTCGATCTGGATGATCCGTCGTCGGTCATCAAGTTCCGCCTTGGTGCCAGAGTAGTTGCTGGCAGCCATCGAAAACCCGTCTGCAAGGATATTGGCCACGCCAAGTGCAACGATGATCGTATGTGACAGGCCCGCACCGGCGACACCCGCCACAATGGCAAATGTGGTGACGGCACCATCGATACCGCCATAGATCATATCTTTGAGATAATTTGCGTTCGGCCCCGCAGAGAGGCGTTCAGCGATTTCAGCGGGGGAATGACCGTGTTCTTCTTGCATGAACTGATATTGGCAGAACCATGCATTGCCGTATTGACCGATATCAAGAACGCCGCGCAAAATCGCGTTAACGCGGTAGGATGATGTTGCCTGACACGACACTTCTCCAAAGCCTCGGCCTTTTCGCTGTCAGTGCGGCAATTGTCTGGTTCGCAGGCACGCGGCTTGCCTATCTTGCGGACGCTCTTGCGGATCGCTTCAATCTGGCGAAATCTCTGGTTGGACTTCTGCTCCTTGCGCTTGCGACCTCACTGCCAGAAGTCGCGACCACTCTGTCCGCAGCCGTAAGCCAAGCAAAAGCGCTTGTCCTCAACAACCTTTTTGGCGGCATCGCCTTTCAGACAGCAATCCTTGCGCTCTCCGATCTTTGGGCGCGGGGGGCCATCACGAACTATCCGCGCAAAGCCAACCACGCGTTGGAGGCGACTTTGCTTGTCTTCCTATTGGCCATTGCGCTGCTAGTGATCGAAGTCGGTGAACCAATAGCCGTCGCGGGGATCGGTATGGGCAGTGTCCTGATCGCCCTGATCTATGGCGGAGCTATCTGGCTCTTGCGTCGATATGACGGCGAAAACGACTGGATTCCGGTCGATCTGCCCGATGAAGTCCCCGAGACCTTTCCGGTTTCGGCTTTGTTGGCCGGTGAGAGCCGTGCGATGCTGTGGCAGGCGGGTGCCGCGTGCCTCGCGATCCTTGTTTTTGGCGTGCTGCTCGTCACCTTTGCTGAACGCATCGCCAGCCAATCGGGCCTTGGGACCAGTTTCATCGGGGTGACGCTTTTGGCAGCGGCGACATCCCTGCCAGAGCTGACGACAAGCATCACTGCGGTCCGGATCGGGGCTTATACGATGGCCATATCTAATATCTTTGGCAGCAATCTGATCATGCTTGTCCTTATTTTTCCTGCTGACATGCTGTTTCGGTCCGGACCGATCCTGCAAAATACATCCCAGACTGTGCGGCTCGCGCTTCTATTCGGGATCGCGGTGACAGCGATCTACCTGACCGGCCTGATCGTGCGACGCAAACCGACGGTCGGTCCGTTTGGACTGGACTCGATCATCGTTCTGGCCGTCGTAATCGGAAGCGGGTTCGCCTATTATGCCGCGCGGTAGCACCGAACAGTTTTTACGACTTCTGGCACGATAATCAGAGGCAGAGCAAACAGGGCAATCATGACCCACTGGTCGGGGCCAATCGGCACTGTGTGCAACATCGTTTGCAAAGGCGGCCAATAAACGGCAAGCAGCTGTGCCCCAATCATCAGGCAAAGTGCGCCAAGCAGAAACGGGTTGCTGAAGCATCCAATCCGCCACACAGGCAAAGTCAGTGAGCGGAACGCAAAAACGCTCATTTTTTCGAAGATCACCATTGCGGTAAAAGCGGTTGTTCGCGCCAGCATTTCGCCCTGTTCAAGCAATTGGAAGAATATCCAGAGACTGGCAAGTCCGGTGTAAATGCCAAAAAGCACGATCAATCCCACCCCACCAATCCCAAGGATTGATGATTGCTTCGCACGTGGCGGCTGGCGCATCTGGTCTGGCTCTGCTTTTTCCAACCCTAGTGCGACCGCCGTGACCCCGTCGGTGATCAGATTCATCCAAAGAATCTGGGTCGCAAGAAAGATCAGCGGTCCGCCAATAGCGATATTCACGACGAGGGCGACGACCTCACCCGCGTTCGATGACAGAAGATAGCGCACAAACTTGCGCACGTTTGCGAACTGCCGCCGCCCTTCGGCAATCGCGCGCACGATGGTGGCAAAGTTGTCGTCCAGCAGCACAAGGTCTGACGCGTCCCGTGCGACGTCCGTGCCACGCACACCCATCGAGACCCCGATATCTGCCTTCTTGAGGGCAGGGGCGTCGTTGACGCCGTCGCCGGTCATGGCGACGATCTGGCCGTCAGCCTGCAAGGCAGCAACGATACGCATTTTTTGTTCTGGTTGGGTCCGTGCGAACAGGACGTTTTTGCGCAGCAGCGCGGTCAGCTCGATGTCGTCCAATTCTTTCAATTCTGCACCCGTCACCTTATGCGTGACCTCAAGCGCAAGCTGGTCTGCAATCGCAGCAGCCGTGATGGGGCTGTCGCCGGTAATCATGATGACGCGGATACCCGCCGATTTCGCACCCTTGATCGCGGCTTTGACTTCGGCGCGTGGTGGATCGATCAGGCCGATCAGGCCAAGAAAAACCATCTGGTCCTCGACGATTGTTTGATCGGCGACCGCACGGCTGGCAACTGCAATGACGCGCAGACCGCGGGACGCAAGTGCAGCATAGGCTTCTTCGATCTGACTGCGGGTCTCGGTAGTGATTTCAATCGGCCCAGTCTGCGTCATCACCTTTGTCGAAATTTCAAGAACCTGTTCTGGTGCCCCTTTGGTCAAAACTGTGGCCTGTCCATTGTGCTCGTAAAGCACACTCATGCGCTTGCGCGAACTGCTGAAAGGGACCTCAGCAATCAGATTGCGGTTCTCAGGCAATTCGCACCAACCCTTGTAGGCAAGCGTGACCAGCGCACCTTCGGTCGGTGCGCCAACTAGGACCCAACTGTTGCCCTGCTGATCCAAGCGCGCATGGCTGCAATAAAGGCCGACCTGAAGAAGCTGGGCGAGGACTGCGTCGTCTTTCGCCAGAAGCCGCTGCCCATCTGCCGCGATGTGTCCTGCAGGATCATAGCCGGTGCCGGTCACCTCATACTGCCTGTCGATTGTCCAGATCGCCGTGGCAGTCATCTTGTTCTCCGTCAGCGTACCGGTCTTGTCAGAACAGATTACAGAGGCCGCACCCAGCGTTTCGACAGCCTGCAGGCGGCGCGCGAGTGCCTTTTGGCGCACCATCGCTGTCGCGCCAAGTGCCAGCGTTATGGTGACGACAGCGGGCAACCCTTCTGGCACCATGGCGACAGAGAGCGACAGGCCCGTCATGACCATTTCAAGTGCATCGCGCCCGACCGCAATCCCCAACCCGACGACAGCAGTGGCGATAAGCAAGGCAGCGATACCTAACTGGCGCGCAAGCTGCCCCAGCTTGGATTGCAGATTAGTGACTTTCAGTCCGACAGACACGGTCAGATCAGCGACCTTCCCGAACGCGGTGGCAGTGCCCGTGGCGACGACCTGCGCCTCGGCGCGTCCGGCCACGACCGACGTGCCGGCAAGAACCGTATCGGCGTCGCTGTCTTTGCTGACGGGAACGGACTCGCCCGTCAGAACGCTTTCATCGACCGACAAATCAACGGATTGAAGCAGACGCGCATCGGCGGCGACCTTGGCACCTGCCGCGAGAACAAGGATATCTCCGGGCACGATTTCGCGCGCCGGAATTTGTTGTTCCTTTCCGTCGCGCAAGACCATCGCCAAAGGATCAAGCAGTTTCTTCAAAGCTGACAGCGCCGTCTCTGCCCGCCATTCCTGAACAAAGCCGAGAAGCGCGTTCAGCACGATGACCAGTCCAATGGCAATGGCATCAACGACCTCGCCAAGAGCCAATGCGACAACTGCCGCTACGATTAGAATTATGACGAGAAAGCTGGAAAACTGGCGCAGAAATACGCGGATCGGCCCAACCGGTTTGGCGGCAGGCAATTCGTTCCAGCCAGCCTTGGTACGGGCTGCGATGACCTCTTCCTGGTTCAGGCCCGTCAGGTTGGCGGTGTCCAACACATTCACTCTCCTCGCGCGTTGACAGCAGCCTATGCGGAAAACGGTCGCGTGCGGATTGCGTTAGATCAATCCCAAGGCGCAATTCCTGCGCTATGCTGTCCGCAGTCTGCAAAGGAGGAGTCCAAGCGATGGCGAAAAAGACGGAAACGGATACCGCCAAAAGCATCGAAACGCCGCTCGATGCGATTGCGCAGCTGCAAGAGACAGGGTTGAGCAATCTGATGGGAATGAATACCGCATGGGTCGAAGCGATAAGTGATATGGGTGCAGAGGTTGTAAGTTTCGTCGCAGATCGGATCAAGGAAGATGTAAAGACACAGCACATGATGCTGCACTGCAAGAACGTCGAAGAACTGCAGCACATTCAGGCCGAGTTCATCCAGAAGGCAATGGACCAGTATCACGATGAGACCGGCAAGCTTGTAGAAATGAGCACGCGCGTCTTTTCGGGTAGCAAAGACAAGCCTGAGAATTAGCCAAACACATAGCTGCCTGGAGCCGGGGCAAGGGGCTTGAATTGGCTGGAGCGGCGATCAATCTGGTCGCCGCTTTTCGCGTGCAACCAGTGCGCCCAGTGGACCCACCAAGACCCGTCTTCGAGCGTATGTCGGGCATACCAGTCTCCGGACGCGATATGGGGCGCACCTTCGCGTTTCTCGCCAGCCCGAAATGGCCGTCCCTCGCGACCCGGTTCAGACAGGATGCCGCCATTGTGCCCCCCGTTGCAAAGCACAAAGCTGACGTCGGTGTCCGTCAAGAGCAGGAGGCGATAAACTGACGTCCAGGGGGACACATGGTCGGTTTCGGTTGCGACGCAATAAATCGGACAGCGGATGTCGGTCAGGGCGATTGTTTCGTCATCAACTGTGAACCGCCCCTTGGCCAGATCGTTGCCAAGAAACATGCGGCGCAAGTATTCGGAATGCATCCGGGCCGGCATCCGCGTGGCATCTGCGTTCCATGCCATCAATGGGTTGTCGGGTGTGCGTTCGCCCAAAAGGTAGTGCCTGACAACACGGCTCCAGATCAGATCGTTGGATCGCAGAAGCTGGAAAGCACCTGCCATCTGGTCCGCCTTGAGATAACCTTGTGTGGCCATCATGTCTTCAAGGAAGGCAACCTGACTTTCATTGATGAACAGCCCGAGTTCGCCCGGTTCTGAAAAATCGACCTGCGCGGCAAGCAACGTGAGCGAGCGCAGGACGTCATGTCCATCTCGCGCCATGGCCGCCGCGGCGATTGCCATCAGCGTTCCCCCCAGACAATAACCAACAGCATGGATCTGCTGTGCTCCGGCCTTCGTCAGATGATCGACCGCTGCCCGCACGCCAAGGTCAAGATAGTCTTGCATGGCGAGATCCGCATCCTCGGCTCTGGGGTTTTTCCACGAGATCACATAGACTTCGAAACCCTGATCGCGCAAAAACGCGACCAGCGACCGCGTTTCTGTCAGATCAAGCACATAGTATTTCATGATCCATGCCGGCACGATCAGGATCGGTTCGGGGTGCACCTTTGAGGTGGTTGGGTGATACCTGATCAATTCGATAAGCCGGTTGCGCAGGATGACGTCACCCGGTGTGATCGCAAGATCTTTTCCGACTTTGAACTGGCTTTCACGTCGCGGATGACCCGCCAACATACGGTTGAAATCATCGATCCAATACCGCGCCCCGCGCACCAGATTCGTTCCGTGTTCTTCGATCGTGCGACTGCGAACAACGGGATTGAGGAAGGCGGAATTGACGGGCGACCACATATCGAGCAATTGGCGTCCGGCGAAATTTACGATGGATGCATGTTTCGGATCGACACCGGGGATTTTGCAGGTCGCCGCATCCCACCAGCGGTGCGCCGAAAGAAAGTTCTGTGCCATGATATTGAATGGAAACTTCTGCCACTCGGGGGCTGCAAATCGCGGGTCCGCGATTTCCTCAGCCATCGGCTCTTCGAACCAGAAGCGTGCAAGTGCCGCCTGACGTTCGGGCGATGCCATCAGATGAAGTGACCAATCCAGATAGGCAGTCGCCAGTGCCGCAGGCGAAAGACCCGCTGTAAACTGTGCAAGCGCGGTATGCCATCTCGCGTCAATCTTGCCTGTCGTGTGCGGTGTTGCCGTCATAGTGCTGACCTTTCGATAAGCTGCGTGCCCTCTGTGATCGCATCGCTGGGATGGGTGACAGCCTTTTCGCCGGGGGAAAGACCACGCAACACTTCGCTCATGCGGCCATTGCGTTGGCCCAATTCCACGGTGCGCAGATGGGCGACACCATTCTCTGCAACAAACACGGCCCAGCCTTCGCCATCTCGAAAGACCGCGCTAAGCGGGATTTGGATGGCATCTTCGGTTTGCCATGCGACGATCCGCAGAAAGACTGAAAACCCGTCACCAAGATTTCGCCGTTCCTCGTAAGGGGTGAGCAAGGTAAAGTAAGCATCAACGCGCTGTTCTTCGATCCCCAACGCAGAAACCTTTGTGTGGGCTTTGGGGTCGATTCGATCCAGTCGCGCCAACAGCGGCATGGAACCACCCCAGCGCTCTACATGGGCATGGGCACCCGGCTCCAGGCCAACTGCATCGCTGGAAAGGATCTCAGCGACCAATTCCAGGTTTTCCGGATCGCCAATGCTCACCAGCAAGGTTCCAATCGCGACGGGCCGTTCGCTCATCGCCGCGACGGACAGGATCACGCCGTCTGCCGGGGCCTTGAGAGTAACGCAGCAGGTCTCCGGTTCGGCCGCCGGATCGCCGGGTTCAACGAGGCTCGCCTGCGCGCGTTCAATCGTACCTTGGGCCATCTCAAGCCGCGCCGTTGCGGCCTCGACAGAGGCATTCGCAATCGCCAGTTGCTGTGCGTTGTCTTCAAGGCGCGTAATAGACGCGACCCCGCTGTTCACGAGCGCGGTTGTTCTTTCGATCTGGCTCTGCGCGAATTTGCGTGTTTCTTCGGCTTGTGCAAGATCGGCTTCGGCGGCATGGCGCGCCGCAAGGGCTTCCTGCAAGGCCGCCTCGGCCTGCAATCGCGTGCGCTGGTCAAGCAATCCAGACGCCGCAGGCTGGACAATTGCGACGATGGTTTCCTGCGCTGTCACCTTGTCGCCGACCGAAACAGGCGAACGCAATGCAATGCCGGCAATAGGTGCGGACACTTCGTACAGGTCCCTGATCTGCGTGCGTCCCTCGGCGTCGATTGTGATTTCCATTGGGCCCTGCGCAACAGTCGCAAGATCGACCGGAACGACATCTTCTTTGAAGCTGACATAAGCAAGGCTCGCGACCACCGCGAGGCCGAGGCCAGAGAGGATCAGATTTCGGGGGGAGATATGCATCACTTCATTCCCTTGTCTTCATGACAGCAACAAGATCGAGATTGTTCAGACGGCGGCGAACAATCATGACCGAAAAGAACGCCGCAATAAGCACTACCAGACTGCCGGTCGTGAACGTGGCCGGATTCAGGACCAGCGGAATGGTGTAAAGATCACTTGAAAATGAGTTCGTCATTGCCTGTGCAATCCATGCGCCGATGAACCAGCCCAACGGCTGCGCCAACACTCCGATCAGCATCATCTCTCCGACCAGAATATAGGATACCTCGCCTCGTCCGAATCCGAGGATGCGCAGACTGGCAAGTTCACGGGCCCTTTCGGACAGTTGGATGCGCGCCGCGTTGTAAGTCACGCCTATCGTGATCAGCACCGCGATCCCGATGTAGATCGTGTTCATGACGACAACGTTCGTTTCGATCGTCTCCTGAAAGGAACGTCTGTTCTCGTCCATTTCCACAATACCTGAAACGCGCGGAAGTTCCTTGATTGCTTCATGGAGCGCATCCTTTGAGTGACTGTCGAGCGTAATATTGGCGACGCTGATCCGGTCGGACTGGCGCAGCAGCCTGTTCAGATACCCCAGATCGACATAGGCCCCGAGACCGAAGTGAACCTCCACCAGCCCCGTGACCACCAGATCATGCGTCTCTCGCTGGCCGCTCAGGAATTCGGCCTCGACGATATCTCCCGATTGCAGGTCAAGTGCGCCCGCCAGCCGCTCTGACAGGTAAATGCCGCCGGGTGGTGGGTTGACCTGTGCGCCAGCCGCATCCAGCACGCGGCTCAAATCCGATCCGGGCTGACGTGCTTCGAGCGCGACACGTTTGGTCAGGTGGCCATGTCGCAAAATGACCGGGCTGAATTGCTGACTTTCCACCTGAAGGACGCCGGGCAGCCGGCTGATTTCAGTGATGACTGTCTCTGGCACCTCTGTATCGAATAGCAGCATCGCGTCCTGTCGATTGGTCTGATAGAATGCCAGATCGACGATTTCATCCAATGCATCGTTCATGAAGAAAGAGGCGATTACAGAGGCGACTGCCAGCGACAGACCAAGCCCGGTCAAAAAGCTGCGAAATGGCCAGCGCAAGAGGCTGCGCAGGATCATGATCGTGGGTTGGGACAGGCGCATTGCCTCCATCGCGCGGTCAGCCAAGGACCGCTTGAAGCGGGGCGGTGCAGGTGGTTGCATCGCGATGGCCGGTGCAAGACGCGCGGCCTTCAACGCCGCCTGTGCTGCGCCCAGACTGGTCGTCATAATGCCCGCCAGTGCCGCGACCGCGTAAACCCAGAAGGGGACGCGAAAGATCACGAAGGGAAAGTTGAAGAATTGGGCGTACTGTCCCGCAAGCGCCCGAGCCAGATAGGTGCCAGCCGCCCAACCCAGCAATACACCCGCAACAGCAATCAGACCGGCCAGCATCAGATAATGCAGACAGACTCCGGTATTGGAATAGCCAATCGCCTTCAGCAGCCCGATTTCGCTGCGTTCCAGGGCCACGATCCGCCCCATCACCATGCTGACGAGAAATCCGGAAATGGCAAAGAAGATCGGCGGAAGGATTGCGGCCATTCCACGAAGCTGCGCGATTTCTGCATCCAGAAATGCGTTTGACGGATGCGTCGACCGATCATTCGCCCCCAGCCCGCCATAGGGTTCCAGAAGATCGTCGATGTCGTCGATTATCGATGCTGTCTGCACACCAGACGCGATTGCGACGGCCAGATCGTTGAACGCGCCATCCATGTCGAAGGCCGCCGCCGCTGCGCGTTCGGACATCCAGATGATCCCAAAAGATTCGTTGTCCGGCATCATGGCTCCAGGCCCGATGGTGTAGATAAATTCGGGCGAAAGTGCGGTGCCGACGATTGTCAGGTCTCGCTTTTGCCCGCGCAGGTTTGCACTGAATCCGTCGCCGGGATGAAAACCATTGGCCTCAGCAAAAGGCGCGTTCACGACGATTTCGTTAGGGCGGGTAGGGTCTGGAAAGCGCCCCGCGATCAACAGTGGTACATTCAGCAGCGGGTCTCCTCCGTCAGGATATGACAGAATCTTCCCGACCGCGGTTTCCGATCGTCCCGGTATGTCGAGTATTGCCTCGCCTGTGACGCGCGCCGATACGCTCAACACCCCGTCGATATCCGCAATTTCCGGCACCAGCGACAAGGGCGCGCGGATCGCACTGGCAAAGACGTGGGCAAAACGATTGCGCTCGTAATACGCGGCGCGGGTTTCGGACAGCGCCGAATACATGCCGATTGACGTCAGCAGGATCGCGACGCCGCAAGCAAGCACAAGTGCAATTGCGATGGCCTGCACCCAGAGACGGCGGAAGTCACGAAGCAGTTTCTGATCAATCGCCTGCATTGTCGTTCACCACACGATCTCGGACGGAGCAAGCTGTTGCGCGTTGATCTTGGTTTCGCTGATCTTGCCGTCCTGAAAAAAGATGACGCGATGCGCCATGCGCTGGATTTCGGCATTGTGTGTAATGACCACGGTCGTGGTGCCGAACCGCTCGTTGATGTCGCGCAGAACTTCGAGCACCTGCACCCCGGTTGTGCTGTCAAGCGCACCCGTCGGCTCATCGCAAAGCAATATCTGGGGACGTTTTGCAATTGCCCGGGCGATGGCGACGCGCTGTTGCTCTCCCCCTGACAGTTCAGACGGGAAGTGATTCATCCGTTTTTCAAGTCCGACAAGGGTCAATGCTTCTTGCGCGGGCATCGGGTCTGGGGCCACGTCGGTGACCAGTTGCACATTTTCCCGCGCCGTCAGGCTCGGCACAAGATTATAGAACTGAAAAACAAATCCGACATGATCCCGCCGGTATTTCGTCAGGCCGCTTTCCGACATATGCGTCAGCTCTGTGTCGCCAAACCAGACGCGCCCATCTGTTGCGTGATCCAACCCGCCCAGGATGTTCAGCAAGGTCGATTTTCCGCTGCCTGAAGGGCCAAGCAGAACGGTCAGCTCGCCTTCGTAAAGCGCAAGATCAACACCGGCGAGCGCGAACACTTTGACCTCTGCCGTCTGGTAGACCTTCGTGATCTGTTCGGTGCGAAAGATGACCTTCGGCGCGTCTTGCGCCCCCACATCGCCTTTGATCAATGCGCTATCCAACGAGAAGCGTCCCGCAGGCAGACAGTATGGTCTGACAGAAAGAGTCGATTTGCCGTGTCTCGCGGTCCGTGCCTTCATCATCGTTTGACAGAGAAGCCGTTGCGGTGAACGGACCGCCAAAATCCGCTTCTGCCGTATCGAAGGCCTTTTGCGCCGGGGAATGATCTGCGCAAGTCAGGAAAAGACCAACTGTCTTGGGCATCGGAATATCCGAGCGCAGCAAACCGCGCAGCGGTGTCGCAGGGTAGGATGTCCAGACGGGGCCGCAAATGATGACGGCGCGATAACGCGCCAGCGTATCAAATGCCTGTTCGGGCAAATCACACGTCTGGCGCAAACTGTGAAAGCCCGCGCGCAAGTATGCAAAAAGGCCCGACTGGTAACGCGGTGCGACCAAATGGATCAGCGTAGCGTTCAATCGCTCCGAAAGAATACGGGCCAGCCGTTCGGAATGACCGCTTCGGGAATAATAGACGATCGCAATGCCACCTTGCGCCATGATTCCTCCGATCAAGAACAGGAGGGATTATCGGCCAAGACGCTGCTGCTATCTTTGATTTTGATCAATCTTCGCCGTATCGGCGTGGCTAGCTTTGCAAACGCAGCCCCGATGTCGCATCGAAAATATGCGCCATCCCCGGTGTGACAGCGAACTGCAGCTCCTGGCCTGCACTTTTCAGCGTATGCACGCCCTGCAAACTGATCGTGAATTCCGCGCCCGTATCGGCCAGCTTTCCGTGGAACAGCGTATTCGCACCAAGCGGTTCCGTCAGTTGGACATGCACCCGAATGGGACCATTTTCCTGATGGATGAGATGCTCCGGGCGGACGCCGAATTTGACAGGTCCATCCGGTGCCGACACGTCAGCAACTTTTTGTTCACCGATCATTAACGCGCCGTTTTGCACCAAAGCATCAAGGATGTTCATCGCTGGGCTTCCGATGAATTGCGCGGCAAACAGTGTCCGCGGCGTCTCGTAAACCTCTAACGGGGTGCCGATCTGCTCGGCGATCCCGCCGTTCATGACGATCATGCGGTCCGCCATTGTCATCGCTTCGACCTGATCGTGTGTCACGTAAAGCGCTGTGATCCCCAGCGTGGACTGCAGTTCCTTGATTTCAAGTCGCATTTGCACCCGCAGCTTTGCATCAAGGTTCGACAGCGGTTCATCGAACAGGAACACTGCAGGTTCGCGCACGATGGCGCGCCCCATGGCGACCCTCTGGCGTTGCCCACCCGAAAGCTGGCGCGGCTTGCGATCAAGAAGTGGCGTCAGTTGAAGCAGCTTGGCGGCATCTTCGACCTTTGCGTTAATCTGATCCTTGGGCAGCCCCGCAATCCGCAGGCCATAGCCCATATTCTGGCGTACCGACATGTGCGGATACAGTGCGTAGTTCTGAAAGACCATCGCGATGTCGCGGTCCATCGGTTCCTTGTCATTGGCGCGTTCGCCGCCGATCAGGACATCTCCCTCGGTCACAGTTTCCAGCCCCGCAACCATGCGCAGCAACGTGGATTTGCCGCAGCCAGAGGGGCCAACGATCACGATGAATTCGCCGTCCGCGATATCGGCGTCTATTCCGTGGATCACATCCGTCGTGCCAAAGCTTTTTTTGACGTCGCGCAGAGTTACCGTTGCCATTTTCTATTTCTCGCTGTCGACAAGGCCACGTACAAATAGCCTTTGCATTGAAACAACGACAATCACCGGCGGGATCATCGCAAGAATGGAAGTCGCCATGATCGTCGGCCAGTGGGCAAAGTCATCGCCTGACGGGAACATCTGCTTGATGCCCATAACGATCGTATTCATCTCCGGATCGGTGGTGATAAGAAGGGGCCAAAGATACTGGTTCCAACCGTAGATAAACAGGATCACGAACAGCGCTGCGATGTTTGTCCGGCTCATCGGCACGACAATATCCCAGAAAAACCGCATTGGTTTCGCACCGTCGACTCGGGCGGCCTCTGCCAACTCGTCGGGAATGGTCATAAAGAACTGACGAAAAAGAAATGTCGCGGTTGCAGAGGCGATAAGCGGGAAAATCAGCCCGGAATAGCTGTTCAGCATCCCGAATCCTGCAACGACCTCGAACGTGGGAACGATCCGCACTTCGACTGGCAGCATGAGCGTGATGAAGATCATCCAGAAAAACGTCGAACGTCCGGGAAAACGGAAATAGACGATGGCAAAGGCCGACAGCAGCGAGATGACGATTTTCCCAACCGCGATCCCGACTGCCATGATCATACTGTTCATCAGCATCGTCCCAACCGGCACGTTGATGCCTGAAAACAACGCGTTCTTGTAGTTGATCAGGAACTGGTCGCCGGGCCAGACTGGCATCGGCGGACGGATAATTTCCGATTGCGTCACTGTGGACGCAACAAATGCCAGCCAGATCGGGAAAAAGATCACCAGCACGCCGAAGATCATGAACAGATGTGTCAGCCATAGCCCCGCACCGCGCTTTTCGACCATACCGCTCAATTGCCGTGCCATCAGTAATGCACCCGCTTTTCGATGTATTTGAACTGGACGACCGTCAGCAATCCGACCACGACAAGCAGGATCACCGACTGCGCCGAAGATGATCCCAGATCCTGTCCGACGAAACCGTCCGAAAATACTTTGTAGACAAGGATGGTCGTTGTCTGCTGCGGCCCGCCACCCGTAATTGTATGGATCACGCCGAACGTTTCGAAGAAGGCGTAGACGATGTTGACGACGAGCAGAAAGAACGTAGTCGGCGACAACAAGGGCAGCACGATGGTCCAGAACCGCCGCCAGAAGCGTGCGCCATCAATCGCGGCAGCTTCGATGACCGAGCGGGGAACAGCCTGAAGCGCTGCAAAGAAAAATAGGAAGTTATAACTGATCCGGCCCCAGGCCGAAGCGACGACAACAAGACCCATCGCCTCGTTTCCGTTCAGCACGTGATTCCAATCATAGCCTAGCTGTCCCAGATACCACGACACCACGCCCACGCGGGTGTTGAACATGAACAGCCAAAGGACGCCTGCGACCGCGGGCGCAACCGCGTAAGGCCAGATCAGCAACGTGCGGTACACGCCCGATCCCTTGATAAGCCGATCCGCCATAACGGCAAGAAATAACGCCGGGATCATCGAACACAGTGTCACAAGAAGCGAAAAGACTGCAGTCGTCACGAATGACGCACGATAGAATTTGTCCGAAAGCAGGAATTCAAAATTGCCGAGGCCGACGTATTGCATCGACAGACCGAAAGGGTCGGGGATGAACAGTGACTGCCAGATCGCTTGTCCTGCTGGATAGAAAAAGAAAACAGCCGAGACGAGCACCTGAGGTGCGATCAGGATAAGTGGCAAAAGCCATCCGCGAAACGTGACGCGCTTTTCCATATCAATTTCCCCCCGACAAAATGAACGGCGAACCCATGGGGCCCGCCGTTCCAATCACATCAGCCGTTTGCAGACTCGAACCGGCGCAGCAACGCGTCGCCACGCTCCTTTGCACTGTCCATGGCTTCCTGTGCTGTTTTGTCACCGGCCCAGATCGCCTCGAGCTCCTCGTCGATGATCCCACGGATCTGGTCGAAGGATCCCAGGCGCAGACCTTTGGAGTTGGCCGTCGGCTCGTTCGTGGTCATCTGGATAACAGCCACGTCAGTGCCGGGGTTTTCATCGTAGAAGCCGGCGGCGCGGGTTGCTTCGCCCGCTTCGGTCGTGATCGGAAGATAGCCGGTATCCTGGTGCCACTGTGCCTGCACGTCAGACGACGACAGGTAGGCAAGGAACTCTCCAACGCCCTTGTACTCTTCTGCCTCGTGACCGGTCATGACCCAAAGCGATGCACCACCGATGATGGTATTCTGCGGCGCATTGCCGACACCATCCCAATAGGGAAGTGGACGCACGTCAAAGTCGAATTCTGCTTCGGCCTTGATGCCCGCATATCCGGCAGAGCTTTCGGTAAATAGCGCGCATTCGCCAGCGCGGAAGTTCGCCCCACCTTCATTGCGCCGTCCGGTATAGATAAATTCCCCGTCCTTGGCCCATTCGCCCATCGCCGTCAGATGCGCGACTTGCGCTTCGCCGTTCAGCATCAGCTCGGTGTCCAGACCGGCAAAGCCGTTGTCTTGCGATGCGAATGGCACGTCGTGATAGGCTGACATGTTCTCAAGGTGGATCCAGCTTTGCCACGCAGTGACCAGCGGGCATTCTTCGCCACCGGCCTTCAGTTGCTCAAGCACGGCATCGACATTCTGCCAGGTAGAAAGGTCGGTGTCAGGATCGACGCCCGCAGCGGACATCGCATCCCGATTTACCCACAGAACCGGGGTGGAAGAGTTGAAGGGCAGTGACAACATATCGCCATCAGTGGTGGTATAGTAACCTTTGACCGCGCCGATATATGCGTCGGGATCAAACGTTGCGCCGCTTTCCGCCATGACCTCAAAGACGGGTTTCACCGCACCTTCGGCGGCCATCATCGTCGCGGTGCCGACCTCGAACACCATCAGGATGTGCGGTTGTTCTTGCGCGCGGAACGCAGCGATGCCGGCGTTAAGCGTCTCAGAGTAGTTGCCTTTGTGGCTCTCGACGACGACATAGTCGCTTTGGCTCGCGTTGAATTCCTCGACCTGCGCTTTCACAAGCTCACCAAGACGTCCGGTGAACGCGTGCCAGAACTGGACTTCAGTCTGCGCGGATGCCGCGATCGGTGTCATGCAGGTTGCAGACAGGATCAAAGCAGAGATGAAAGATTTATTCATGGTTCCCCCCAAGTTTGCGCCGTCGGGCGCGTAATAAATGCCAGAAGTCACGCAACCGATTGTGCGGATTAAATCATGGCGGATTAAAAAACGTTGCATGTAGCTGTTTGAAATTCAAGCAGTTCGACTCTTCTCCGCACGCCCAACAACATTCACGGATATTGAGTTGCAGTTTGATGTGTCAGCTGCATGACAACCATGGCGTCGCAATGCGGGCAGTACAAAGAAAACCCCTTGCACCGGTTCAGCCCGTTTTGACGCGGGACCCGAATCGCCGTTCGTAAAGCGCGCGATATGCTTCGGCCGAAGCTGGCAAATGCGCACGAACCGCGGCGACTAGCGCTTCATGGGACGTTCCCCGCATCGCTTCGATGATTGCAAAGTGTTCCTGCACCACCTTCTGCATGTGTGCGGCGTCGTCGTATTTGACGACACGGATCGGCTGCGCGGCGCGGGCGTGGTTCCCGATGAGTTCGGCCAGCCGTGAATTGCCGCAGCACGAATACTGCACCTCGTGGAATTCCTGGTTCAGCCAAAAGACGGCGCGATAATCCTGATCGGCGACGGCCTTTTCATGGCGGCGTGCGATGTCGTCAAGTTGCGCAGCAATACGTGGATCACTGGGCAAGGGCGTGCGTTCGGCGGCGGCAGTTTCCAGAACGATCCGGACATCATAAAGCGCATCGACCTCGTCCGGCGTGAAGTCGACAACCTCTGCGCCACGGTTCGGCTTGCGGACCAGCAAACCACGCGCTTCGAGTGCCGCGATAGCGTTGCGAACAGCGTGTCTTTTGGCCCCATAGCGTTCCATGACGCGATCTTCGATGATTCGGTTCCCCGGGGCGTAGACGCCGAAGATGACATCGTTCTCCAAGTCCGTAACTAGCGTATCGGGCATTTCCAGCGTTCCATTTTGACCGGTCGCATCAGCGTAGCATGCCATGCGTCGCCGGTCCAAGATAGATTATCAATAATATTATTGACGAAACTGGTCAGCCATGTGTAGCGTGAGGAAGATTTTGGGAGGAACCTATGAAAAATTTATCCAGTACGATCGCAATCGCGGCTTCGCTTTGGGGTGCGCAGGCGCTTGCATGGGAAGCCACGGAAGGGCGGCCATTCGAGGGGCAGACCGTCAATGTGCTCGCCGTGAAATCAAGCCAATTCGAAGCCCACGAAGCGCGGCTTGCAGAATTCGAAGAGGCGACGGGCATCGATGTCGTCTACGACTACGTACCATTCCCGAACATGAAAGAAGCGCTGACCACCGAAATGGTCGCGGGCGGGGATTATGATGTCGTGTCGGTCATGGATCAGTGGGTCGTCTCGCTTCAGAACCTGATGACACCCATCGGCCCCGGCATCGAAGCGCAAGGCACGGACCTGAGCGACTTTCCCGCCGCGCACCTCCGTCATGGGATGCTGGATGGCGAACTGATCGGCCTGCCTGTTCGTGGTCACGTCCAGTTGCTGTTCTATCGTCCCGATCTTCTTGAAGCAGCCGGCGTCAACCCGCCGCAAACCTGGGAAGAAATGGTCACTGTGGCAAAAGCAGTGCAGGACAACACGGACGCTGCCGGCATCGCATTGCCCTATGGCAAGCTGAATGGCCAGAACCTTATGGTCTGGATGAACCTTCTGTGGGGCAACGGCGGTGATCTGTTTGACGCGGATGGCAGCCCTGCATTCAATTCCGACGCAGGCGTTGCAGCAACACAGACCTATGTCGGCTATATCGGCGAAGAAATCGTCCCGGCAGGCTCGGCT
Organism: Cognatiyoonia koreensis; assembly: GCF_900109295.1. Taxonomy (NCBI): domain Bacteria; kingdom Pseudomonadati; phylum Pseudomonadota; class Alphaproteobacteria; order Rhodobacterales; family Paracoccaceae; genus Cognatiyoonia; species Cognatiyoonia koreensis. The sequence goes on along the minus strand of NZ_FOIZ01000001.1, from coordinate 1,911,022 downwards.
GTTTTTGTCGAACAGGACGCGGTCAACAGTTTCAAGCAGGGCAATTCTGCAATGTTGCCAGTGTGGTGGTGGGTGCGCTCTCAATTGACTGATCCGGAACAATCGACCCTCACAGCCGATCAGGTGGCATTCACGTCGCTACCATCTGTCGATGGGGCCGACCGCACGACATACACGAACACCTGGATATTCGGTGTGACCCAGGAATCCGACGCAAAGGATGCGGCAACCGAATTCCTCGGCTGGCTGACAGACCCGGCGCTGGAGCGTGAAGTCCTGCTTGATCCGGACCTCTCCGAAGTCGTCGCGGTGCATATGTCAAACCTCACCGACCCGGAAGTTAACGAACGTTGGGGCGGCATGCATCAAGCGGCTGCGGATGCATTGGCAACTGCCGAGGGCGTCGAATTCGGTGACGACTGGCCGCGCATCGCGCTGATCCTTGAAACGGCGATTTCCAGCCTCGCATCCGGTGAAGAATCCGATGTGCAGGCGGCGCTCGACAAGGCCGCAGAAGAAATCGCTGCAATCCGCTAACCTCCCTCGGGTCGGGCGGCATCTGTCGTCCGGCCCGCCTTTTCCCTGTTTTCCCGCGACCTGATGAAAGGTGACCCCCGTGAAAGACCGGCTGCTTCCCTATTGGTTGCTGATCCCCGCCTTCATTATCGTGTTGGCGACAACCATTTATCCGCTTGCCTATTCGTTCATCACTTCTTTTCGCGAATGGGATCTGACCGAAAGCCGCAGGCCCGGCGGTTTCGTCGGTTTTGACAACTACGTCTACGCCGCTTCTGAAAGTGCGTTTCTGAATTCGCTTTGGGTGACATTCATCTTTGTCATCACGAGCGTGGTGATGACAGTCATCCTCGCCATGGCCCTAGCCCTGCTGCTGCGGCGTAAAGGGCCGATGCACACATTTACCCGGATCATTCTGATCCTGCCTTTCGCGATGAGCCCGGCACTGATCGGTGTCAGCTATCGCTTCATGTTCAATCCCGAATTCGGCGTGCTCGCGCAAGGGCTCGGCGCGGTCTTCCCTGCTTTGCAAGGCGTGCCATGGCTTGCAGATCCCGACCTTGCAATGGCCATCCTTGTGCTGACAGACGTTTGGCACTGGACCCCATACATGACGTTCATGTGTCTCGGTGGTCTTGCCTCGATCCCGCGTGAAACCGAAGAAGCAGCACGGATCGACGGGGCGTCGAATCTGCGGATTGTCTTCGGGATTATCCTGCCCCAGATGCGCGGTGTGATCCTCGTGATGGCCGTACTGAAGACGATCTTTGCATTGAAAATGTTCGATCAGGTCGTGACCCTGACCGGCGGCGGGCCCGGCACATCCACCGAAACACTTGCCTATTTTATCTTCAACGTCGGTTTCCGCTGGTTCGACATGGGCTATGCTTCGGCGCTGGCGTGGATCCTGACGGCGATCATGATGTTCATCTCGATCTGGTATGTTCGCATGCTGCTCAGCGAAAGAAAGATGGCAACCGCATGAGACGCACACTTTCCTACATCGCCGAGCGGGCGCTGCTCTTGCTCATTTCCATCGTGGTTCTTTTCCCGATTGCGTGGATGTTCCTGACAGCCTTTAAACAGCCGCGCGACGCCTATTCACTTTCGCTGAATTTCGAACCGACGCTGCAGAATTTCGTCACCGTCTTTTCGGACCCGTGGAACCTTGGCAGTATGGTGATGAATTCGGTCATCGTCGCAACCGTTACTGTTGCGATCGCCGTGCCTTGTGCCGCGCTTGCCGCCTATTCCTTCTCGCGGTTTCGCGTAAAAGGGCGCAAATTCCTCTTCTTCCTGATCCTGTCGACACAGTTCATACCGGCTGTTGTGATCGTACTCCCGTTCTTCCTGATGTTCCGCCAGCTTGATCTGCTCGACACACGGATTGCACTGATCATCGTAAACCTCGCCATCGTCACACCCTTCGTGATCTGGATGATCAAGGGCTTCATCGACGCAATCCCGACGGACAGCGAAGAGGCGGCAATGATCGACGGCGCCTCGCGCTTGCGGGTCATCAAGGACATCGTGATGCCGATGGCAGCACCGGGAATCCTGACCTCTTCGATCTTCTGTTTCATCCTGACATGGAACGAATTTCTATTTGCGCTGATCCTGTCGCGGCGTGATGCGGTGACGCTGCCCGTGGGTTTGGTCAGCTTCCGCACCGAACGCGGCGATCTGTGGGAACTGATGAGCGCGGCTGGCGTGATGATCACGGTGCCGATCTTCATCATGGCCTTGTTCATCCAGAAACACTTTACGCGCGGCATGACGGCCGGCGCGGTCAAATAAAAGGAACGATCAAATGGCCGACGTCCGTCTTGTCGATATCGAAAAGAAGTATGGCAACTTCCTTGCCGTCCCAAAACAAAGCCTGACAATTCACGACGGTGAATTCCTTGTTCTGCTTGGTCCATCCGGCTGCGGCAAGACGACAACGATGCGCATGATCGCAGGGCTTGAGGACATCACATCCGGCGACATCATGATTAAGGGCGAGCGGATCAATGACAAACCGCCCAAGGATCGTGACATCGCAATGGTGTTCCAGAACTATGGGCTTTATCCGCACATGACCGTGCGCCAGAACATCGAATATCCGCTGAAACTGCGCGGCGTCAGCAAGGCTGAACGCAAGACGCGTGTTCAGGAAACGGCCGACAAGGTCGAGTTGGGTGCATTGCTGGACAGGCGGCCTTCGGAACTTTCAGGTGGTCAGCGCCAGCGTGTCGCCTTGGCCCGCGCGATTGTGCGCACTCCGAAAATTTTCCTGATGGACGAACCCCTGTCTAACTTGGATGCAAAGCTGCGTGTCAGCATGCGTGCGGAACTGAAGCATCTGCACCACGAATTGGGCGTCACCACAGTTTATGTGACGCACGATCAGATGGAGGCGATGACACTTGCAACCCGTGTCGCCGTCATGCGCGAAGGCAGGATCGTGCAACTGGACACGCCCAAGAAAATCTATGCTGAACCTGCCGACCTGTTCGTCGCCGGTTTCATCGGATCCCCTTCGATGAATCTGATCGACGGCGCTGTGAAAGACGGGGTTTTTCACGCTGACGGTGTAACACTTCCCGTGAATATTTCAGATCGTGACGGCGTCGTTCTGGGGATTCGACCGGAAGAGCTTGATATCACGCAGGACACGGATGCCCCTATCGGCGGAAAGCTTTATGCACTTGAACTCACAGGCGAAAGCACGCTGGTCACTCTGCGAAACGGGCCCGTGACTGCTTGCGCCCGTGGCCACGCCGATTTTGAAGCAGAAATCAATTCATCCTGTTACCTTGCGCCGAAACCCGGCAGCCGATTTCATCTGTTTGACCGCGCCACTGGCGAACGGCTTGACGGATAAGAACCGCGAAGGACATGACACAAATGACACCGATGACCCAGGAAATCGCCGAAGCGCGCCACATCAAACGGGACGATTATGTCTCTTGCACTGTCGCTTTTATTGATTGCAAGAAACCGGGATCGGACAGAAAGGAAAACTATTCGATAATCGGACCCGGCGTCACATCATCAGATGATCAGGTCATCAACCTGCCAGAAGCGCACGGCTTCAATATCGGCGCAGCTGCCATGCCGCACGGAATTACAAACAACCTGCACATCCATTTTACGGCAGAGGTGTTTATCGTGCAGCAGGGTGAATGGACATTCCGCTGGGGATCCAATGGCGAAAACGAAGTGACCGGACGCAAAGGTGACATTGTTTCTGTTCCGACATGGATATTCCGGGGCTTTACCAATGCGGGGCCGGATAATGGCTGGCTCTTCACTATCCTTGGTGGCGACAATACGGGCGGCGTCATCTTTCATCCCGATATTATTCGCGAGGCCGCAGACTACGGACTTTTCATCTCGTCTGAAAATCGCCTCATCGACACGTCGCGCGGCGACGTCGTTCCGCCGGAGAGCGAACGCATCCCGCCGATGCCCGACGAAGATGTTGCCGCACTGCGCGACGTGCCACGCGAAGAAATGATGACCCGCGTTGTTGCGGCTGACCAACGTGATTTCCGCCCGGCCTTCATCGATCAAAAGCTGTCAGAAGGCGGTGCTGAAATGGCACCTGTCATTGGCTACGGCATGACGCAAAACCGCGACCATGCCGCACCGATCACCAATCCCCACGGCTTTTCTGCCGAATGGATCAGGATCGCACCGGGACAATCGGTCGGGCCATTCATGCTGGATGAAAAGATAATATTGATTGTGCATGAAGGCCAGCTTCGCATTGATTACGAGGATGGCGGCGGCGCGTCTGTCACCGTAAATGCATGGGATACCTATTCAATCCCCGCTGGTATGTTCCGCACTCTATCGGTCGCTGGCGACAAGCCGGTAGAGGCGCTTGTCGTACTCAGTGGGGATCACCGCAAACGCCCCACTTTCGCGCCAGAAATTCTGAACGCGGCGTACGACGCGGGGCTTGGCCTTGATGCGAGCGGTTTCGTTGCGAAGGCCTCGCTTTTGCCAACATACGGGCGGGCAGGATGATGCGGCCAAACTCAATCCGCACGCGCCTTGCTGCGTCTCAGATCGTTGTGAACGGTTGGCTTTCGATTGCATCCGCCTATTCCGCCGAAGGGGTCGGGCACAGCGGCGTGCACGCCGTCACGATTGATCTTCAACATGGCATGCTGGGCTTTCCAGACGCGTTGGCGATGATCCAGGCGATTTCGGCGACACCTGCGACGCCGATGGTGCGTGTGCCGGACCTCGATCCAGCGCAGATCATGCATATGCTGGATGCCGGGGCCTACGGGATCATTTGCCCGATGATTTCGACGCCCGAACAGACCAAAACGCTTGTGGCGGCCTGTCGCTATCCGCCTGTCGGAAACCGCAGTTTCGGCCCTTCGCGCGGGCTGCTGTTTGGCGGACCGGATTACGTCGCACATGCAAACGAAACAGTCATGGCTATCCCGATGATTGAAACCGCCGAAGCGGTTGAGCGCATCGAAGAAATCCTCGATGTCGAAGGCGTCGACATGATTTATCTCGGGCCGAACGATCTGGCCTTCGCACTTGATGGACACGCTGGGCATCCACGCCCGAAATCCGAAGCCGCTTTGCTTCACGTCCTGAATGCGGCGACCCGGCGCGGCATTCCCGTCGGCATCTTCTGCGGGTCTGGTAAAGAAGCCCGCGCAAGGGTCGAACAGGGCTTCCGCCTTGTGACTCCCGGAAATGATTTTGCTCATCTGACCCGCAGCATGCGCGACAGCGTGCGGGTTGCTCTTGAAGACATAAGCCCCGAAGTTACTGCGCAAAATGGATATTCCTGACATCGCGCAAAGACCTTGGCTGTTGTTGCCAGGCACACTTTGCACAGCTTTTGTCTTTGATGGATTTCTTGATGATTTAGGCGTTCCGACCGCACATCGCATGGCTGTCGCGCTCGACCGGCCTTCAGTCGCCGACTATCAATCCGATTTCAAGGACCTGCCAGCGGACAGCATTGTTTGCGGTTTCTCTCTTGGTGCAATTGTCGCGGCACAATATGCGGACAGGATAAAACCGCACCAGTTGATCCTGTTCGGACTCAACCCGCACGCGGATGATCCGCGCAAGGAACAGTCCCGGCGTGATCTTGAACGGGATGTCATCGAAATGGGCGGTGCTGCGGCCCTGAAGTTGCGCCCGATGCAAATCCACGGTCAGCAACCGGACAAAACGCGGGATGCGATCTACGCCATGGCTGAGGCCTCCAGTCAACTGATCACGGCACAGACCGCACTTGCACTGAACCGCCCAAGCGCCTTGCCGGCTTTGGCCAGATCAACAATGCCTGTGCTGTCACTGACAGGCACGCTGGATCAAAGCGCGCCGCCATCGCAAGGCATCGCCGCCGCAGAGGCCGCACCGCGCGGAACTTTTCGCGAACTTGACGGATTGGGACATTTCGCCTTGATCGAAGACCCGGCTGCATGTGCAATGGCGGTCAAGCAATTGATGGATGCGGCCTGACATGTTGCCACTTATGCGCGCAAGGATACCATCGCGCACTTGCGCAACATTACCAGACGCGACATTTCATTCAGCGAATGGCTTCACGGCGGCCGGGATAAGGGCAAACAAATGAGCGGCACTCTTTTCGGCGTAATTGCTGACGATTTCACCGGTGCAACTGATATTGCGGGGCTGTTATCGCGGGCGGGCGTCAAGGTATCTTTGCGGATCGGTGTGCCAAGCGAACAGCCGTCACAAACCAGTCCGTTCGAGGTGATCGCACTCAAATCGCGCACTGCTCCGGTGGCAGAAGCTGTCGCCGAAACCCGCGCAGCCCTTCGCTGGTTGCAAAGCGCGGGTGCTACACGTTTCTTCTGGAAATATTGTTCAACCTTCGACAGCACCGCCGAAGGCAACATCGGCCCGGTGGCAGAGGCGTTGATGGCTGACCTTAACACGGACCAAACAGTCTACTGCCCGGCATTTCCGGAAAATGGTCGCTCTGTGTTCATGGGAAATCTGTTTGTCGGGCAACAGCTTTTGTCCGAAAGCCCGATGAAGGACCATCCGCTGACCCCGATGCGGGACAGCAACCTGATGCGCCTCCTTGCGCCGCAAGTCACCAAACCTGTTGGATTGACCGACCGTTTGACGGTGGCGCAAGGCGTGAAGGCAGTGCAATCCAGTCTGGCAAGCCACCGCCAAGAAGGCATAGCCCATGTCATCGTTGATGCAGTCGCCAACGCTGACCTCGCCATCATTGCGGAGGCGTGTCGCGATATGCCGCTGATGACAGGCGGCTCTGCCCTCGCAATGCCGTTGCCAGCGATCTATTTGGCCGACGGGCTTCTAGCGGCTGATGCCCCGAAACGACATGATCGCAAGGTCGGCCCGCAGACGATAGTCCTTTCTGGGAGTTGTTCAGCAATGACCAACGCACAAGTCGATGCCTACCGCGAAACTGGTGCGCCGAATTTTCAACTCGATCCATTCGAACTCGCACAGACTGGGCCAGACCCTGTCCTGACATGGCTTGCAGATCAGGATCTTGCGCGCGCCCCGATGATTTATGCGACAGCAAAGCCCGAAAGCGTAAAGGCAGCGCAGCAGAAGTTGGGCGTGACGCAAGCCGGAGAGCTGATTGAAAGCACGCTCGCTGCCTGCGCAGTCGCGGCGCTGGATCAAGGGGCGGCACGGATCATCGTGGCGGGTGGCGAAACCTCTGGGGCAGTGACCAAGGCGCTCCAGGTGACACAACTTGATATCGCGACCGAAATTGCACCCGGCGTCCCGTGGAGTTTTTGCACCTCAGAGGGACGTGACATTGCACTGGCGTTGAAATCGGGCAATTTTGGTGCGGCTTCGTTCTTCAGCGACGCGCAAACCAAACTGGACACACTATGAGCACGGAAGCCACCCTGCGTGAGCACATCTGCCTTCTCGCAAAATCGATGTTCGACCGTGGGCTGACGGGCGGCAGCACAGGTAATATTTCTGCACGCACGCCGGATGGTGGCTTGCTGGTGTCGCCGACCGGGACAAGCTTCGGACGGCTTGATCCCGGGCGGCTAAGTAAGTTCGACGCCACGGGAACACTGATCGACGGCGATCCGCCGACAAAGGAAATGCCGTTGCATAGTGCGTTCTATGACACGCGCGCGACAGCGGGTGCGGTCGTGCATCTGCATTCCTGTCATTCGGTGGCCCTGTCCATGATGCCAGATGCAAACGCGGATGATTTCCTGCCGCGCCTCACACCTTATGCAATCATGAAGCTGGGCAAGGTCAAACTGCTGCCCTTCTTCTTGCCCGGTGACACAGCGATGGGCGAGGCGGTGCGCGGTTTGGCGGGTAAACGCTCTGCGGTCATGCTGGCCAATCACGGTCCGGTCGTGGCTGGCAGGGACGTTGAAGCCGCGTGCAATGCGATCGAAGAACTCGAAGATACGGCCCGGCTTGCAATGATGACGCGCGGCATGGACCCGCGTGGCCTGACGGAACAGGACGTGCAAAGAGTAGTCACAACCTTTGATGTGGAATGGGACTGATGCGATTTTCAGCGAACCTCGGGTTCTTATGGTCAGAGCTTGCATTGCCCGACGCGATCCGGGCCGCCAAGTCTGCAGGGTTCGACGCCGTGGAATGTCATTGGCCCTATGACACACCGTCAGAGAAGGTGGCCGCTGCACTTGCCGACACCGATCTCAAGATGCTTGGCCTGAACACGCGTCGCGGAGATGTTGCGGCGGGCGAAAACGGGCTGTCAGCCCTGACCGGCCGCGTAGAAGAGGCCCGTGCGGCAATCGACGAAGCGATCGCGTATGGTGCCGCGATCGGGGCAGGGGCCGTTCATGTCATGGCAGGCTTTGCTGGCGGTACGGGTGCGCATGACTGCTTCGTGAAAAACCTGAAGTATGCCGCAGATCAGGCAGCGCAGCATGGGATGACCATCCTGATCGAACCGCTGAACAAATATGACGCTCCGGGCTACTTCCTGACGACGACGGATCAGGCCGTTAACCTGATCGAAACGGTTGGAACAAACAATCTCAAGCTAATGTTTGATTGCTATCACGTGCAACTGATGGAAGGCGATCTAACGCACCGGTTGCAGAAGCTGCAGCCCCATATCGGGCACATCCAGTTTGCGTCTGTGCCCGACCGCGGTCCGCTTGATCAGGGAGAGATCAATTACGGCCACGTATTCGACGTCATCGCATCGCTTGATTACGACGCACCTCTCGGCGCGGAATACAAACCGAATGGTCCAACTGAGAAGACGCTTGGCTGGCTGGCAGATATCCGCCGTTAGACTGCCTAATCCGCAGCGCATCACTTTGACTGATAGAGATTTGCTGGTCAGGCGTGCCATAACAAGCCCGCGTACAGGCGCAAAACACGCTCATTTGCAGTTAAGACCACGCGATACTGCTTGATTCGTCCGCGATATCGGCCTGTTCCTTTCGCGCGTATCCAAAAGCCAACTGTCTATTAGACAGAATGTCGCATGTTATTTTTTCGCAACGCTCCTTTGCAGAATATGTATTAACAAAAACTTAACAGAAGAAACCCTTGAACCCGAATCCGTGCTCTGGTCCGTTTGCAAAAAACACATTTCGTGCAGTGGGGATCGCGCAGTCATGTCATTTAAAAAACTGGCCAATGCGGCTCGCGCCCTTTTGGCGTCTACTCCATCAACCAATATCCGGACGCAGCAGAAGTCCCTCATTAAATCTCGTCCCATTCGGCCACAAAGCGACACGTACGAGCGTAGAGTGAAGAAAAGTGCATTTGCGCCAAGCTTGCGATCACTCTGCGTTGGCCTGATCGGTCTGCTCCCGATTGCAGCACACGCGCAGCAATTGACCATTCAGACACCCTCCAGCCTTTCAACGCGCGGTTCTGGCCAAGGCGAACGCGCCATTTTCGCGAATGCTGCCACCGTTGCTGGTGTCGGGACCGTCGATCTTGTGCTCGAAGTCATTCAGGCGACGCGAGATCACCGGATACAGATCATCGGGGGGCGGCCCGCGATCCGGTCAAATGGTCAAGATGATGTGTGGCTGCGCTTGTCGATTTTCGCGGCAGGCACGTATGATTTCGATGACGCAACTGCCGGCGTGCCTGTCGTGGCGGATGCGTTCATTCAGATCAATGATGTTGATGGCCCCAATAACGAGGAGGTGTTCGCCCCGGTATGTGGTGGCGATGTTCAATTCGTGCGGATTGACTTAGATGCCACCACAGGACGTGATTTTGGAACGGTCGCGGGGCGCCCCGAGATTTTCTCGTTGCTGGGCGATAAAAACTACAACAGCCAGCCCGAGTCAGGGCTTGAAATCTCTTATGGTCCTGCATCGCAGTTCGAATTCGGCCGCACGGCCAATAGCGGCTTTTTCATTATCTTCAACAACCCGACTTACACCGCGTTCAATACGTTCGACTATGAATGCGCCGATTTTGTCCCACCTGTCGCTGTCGATGACTCTGAAACCGGGACAACAGACACACCGGTTGTGCTGAGCATTCTCGACAATGATTCAATCGCGACAGCCAACGACAATGGCCCGAACAACAACAGCCAACTGGCTTCCGAATTCGGACGACAGACCATCAGCCTCGTGCCCCCGGCGGGTGTCACTCCCACCTTGGATGCTGACGGCGATGTGATTGGCTTTACTATACCGGGCGAAGGCGAGTGGGCTGTCGATGACAACACTGGCAATGTGACCTTTACGCCTGTTCCCGGCTTCTTTGGCCCGGCGACAGAGATTGACTACACGTTCGAGAATGGCTTGGGCGTTTCGTCGAATGTGGCAACAATTTCAGTTGTTTATCCACCTGCGCCAATCTTGGCCCAAGACGACGTCCTTGCAGACCCGGTTGATGCCGGATCAACGCAAACGGGCGTCCTTGATCTGCTGGTCAGCAACGGCTCTGGCCCTGACACGCTCAACAGCGTGCCGGTCACATCCGCTAATGTCACCACTGTCGTCAATTCGGGTTCAAGCATTCCCCAAGGATTTACGCTGAACTCAGACGGCACTGTCGACGTTGCCGCAGGCACGGCCCCCGGAACATACAACTTCGACTATGACCTTTGCGAAATTGCGGTGCCGACAAATTGTGACACGGCAACTGCCACCATTACGGTTGGCGAACCGGGTATTGGTGTCGTCAAGACATCGGCATTTGCGGATGATGGCGATTCAGACGGATTTGCTGATGCCGGTGAAACGATAAATTACACGTTCACAGTTACGAACACCGGTGACTTCCCGCTAGAAACAGTTTCGGTTTCCGAAGTGAGTTTTTCTGGTGCTGGGACCCTGCCAGCGCCAACGTTCAGCGGAGGAGACACGAACGGGAACAGTCAGCTTGATCTGACCGAAACCTGGACATTTACCGCCGCCTACACATTGGCACCGGCTGATATCACATCCGGAACGATAACCAACCTTGCACGCGCCGATGGCGCGAGTCCCAATGGCACCCCTGCAACCGACCAATCGGACAGCGGTAACGCTGGCGATGGCAACGGAATAGGGACGCCGGGCACGGGCGTCGGCAATGACGACCCGACTACGACGCGAATTGTGTCTCCGGCACTGGAAGTTCTAAAGACCGCAGCCCCTGCGCTCAGCACCCCGCCTGCTGTGGGTGATACGATCACGTACACCATTACGGTTGAAAATACCGGCAATGTCACGCTGGCGGATGTAACCCCAGCGGATACTTTGACGGATGCGAATGGCGGCGCTCTGGCATTGACGACACCGGTTACACTGACGTCCGAGAGCATCACCACGAACGGCCTTCTCGATATCGGTGAGACCATTACCTATACTGCGACCTTCGATCTGACCCAGGATGCGATTGCGGCGGGCGGTGTGTCCAACACGGCCGTTTCTACGGGCAACCCGGTCGAAACCGATGGCACGGACATCCCGGGTGTTCCCGACGTGACCGACACGTCTGACGACCCCACCGATACGACGGATACCGTCCCGGCCGGCGAAGACGGTCCCGGTGATCCAACCGTCACGTTGCTAGACCGTGTTGCCGACCTGCGGCTTGAAAAAACGGCTGTGACAAGCCTCAGCAGCCCACCCGCCGTGGGCGACACGATTGATTACACGATTACAGTTGTAAACACGGGTAATGTAGCGCTGGCCGATGTGACCCCCGTGGATACGCCGATCGAACGCGATGGCGACGTCACTGCCTTGACGACTTCCGTCACCGAAGACAGCGAAAGCGTTACCGACAACGACATTCTCGATATCGGCGAAACGATCACCTATCTTGCCAGTGTCGCGCTGACACAGGACATGATCGATTCCGGCGGTCTGGATAACGTCGCGATCTCGACGGGCAATCCTGTCGACAGTGCGGGCAACGATATTGCTGACCTCGATGACGTGTCTGATACCGCCGACGATCCTGCCGATACGGAAAACGAAGATCCAAACAGCGATGGCAATCCCGGTGATCCAACCTCGACCGATTTCACCCGTACACCAGCGCTCGAAGTGACAAAGGCTGCTGCCGCCGCGTTCAGCACCCCCGCACAGGAAGGTGACCTGATCACCTATACGATCGCGGTCGTGAATACGGGCAACGTCACGCTCGGGAATCTTGATCTGGACGACACATTCACCGACGCGAACGGCGATCCACTCGCGCTGACTTCTGGTCCTACTGAAGTCAGCGAAAGCGAAACGGACAACGACTTGCTCGAAGTCGGTGAAACCATCACCTACACCGCGACATTCGAACTGACCCAAAGCGCCATCGAAGCAGGCGGGGTTGAGAACGCCATTGACGTGACCGGCACGCCCGTGTCCGAAGGTGGCGATCCGATTCCGGGTCTCACACCTGTAACGGATACATCCGATGATCCGGCAGATACGACAGACACTGTGCCGTCCGGGCAGACATCGCCGGGCGATCCGACGATTACGTCGATTGCGATCACGCCCGATCTGCGGCTCGAAAAAACCGCATCCGCTGCGCTTTCCACACCGCCTGCGGTCGGCGATCTGATTACCTACACAATCACAGTCGTAAACACTGGCAACGTCGCACTTGCAGATATCACGCCCGTGGATACGCTGACCGATCTGAATGATGATCCGCTGACACTGACGTCGGGGCCCACTGAAGTCAGCGAAAGCGATACCGATGACGACATCCTGCAGGTCGGTGAATCGATCACCTTTGAGGCAACGTTCGAACTGACGCAGCAGGCGATCACGGCTGGCGGCGTGCTGAACGAAGCGGTTTCGACCGGCAATCCGGTGGACGAAGACGGAAACGACATTCCCGGTCTGGACGATGTGACCGATACAGCGGACGATCCGACAAACCCCGATAACACTGATCCGAACGGCGACGGCAATCCCGGCGACCCGACACAAACGCTGCTGACGCAGGTTCCAGATCTGCGCCTGACGAAAGTCGCAGACACAACTGCACTAAGTGCACCCCCCGTCAGCGGCGACGTGATTACATACACGATCGAGGTGGTGAACACCGGCAACGTCCCGCTTGGGGATGTGACACCAGTCGACACGCTGACAGATGCGAACGGCGATCCGCTGGCGCTGACGTCCGGTCCGACGGAAGTCAGCGAAAGCCTGACTGACGACGATATCCTCGAAGTCGGCGAAACGATCACCTATGAGGCCACGTTCGCACTCGATACGCAGGCTCTTGATGCCGGTGGTGTGGAAAACTCAGCCGTTTCCACGGGTAACCCCGTTGATTCAGACGGCAATGATATTCCGGGTTTGACGGATGTCAGCGATACATCTGACGATCCGGCGGAAACCGCCGATGAAGACCCGAACGGCGACGGCAATCCTGGCGATCCGACAGTAACTCCGCTGGACCAGAACCCTGCATTGCAACTGACAAAGTCGGTTGCAGGCATTCGTGATGTCAACGGCAACGGCTTCACCGACGCAGGCGATATCATCGACTATACCTTCCGTGTGGAAAACACCGGTAACGTAACGCTGACAGACGTGACGGTCGATGATGTGCTTGCAGATGTGTCAGGCACCGCAATCGATCTGGCAGTTGGTGCATTTGACGACACGACCTTCACCGCGACCTACGTCGTCGATGATGATGATATTGCTGCCGGCGGCGTTGAAAACACGGCGACTGCCACAGGCACGCCACCCCCACCGGCAGGCGGCGGGACACCAACACCTGTCAGCGATACATCCGACACCGGCGAAGGTTCTGAAACAACAAACGATCCCGATCTTGGTGAGCCCGGTGACCCGAATGGCACGGATGACGATGATGGCGATCCGACAAATGACCCTACTGTCGCGTTGTTCACACCCGAACCCCGGATTTCCGTGATCAAATCGGTTGCCTCGCTTGTCGACACCAACGCCAACGGACTGATCGATGAAGGCGACCGCGTGCTCTACAGCTTTACCGTGACAAACACCGGGAACGTCGCACTTGCTGGTGTCACGATAGACGACGACATCGTGCCCGTTGACGGGGGTCCGATCGCCCTTGGCATCGGCGCGACAGATACGGCAACGTTCACGGCTGATTACGAAATCACGTCTGATGATGTCGACGCGGGTGCAGTCGAAAACACGGCAACCGCGTCCGGCAATGCTGTCGACAGCGACGGCAATCCGATCAACGACGATGATGATGAACAGCTGCGGGCAGAAGACACCTCCGACGCTGGCACAGCACCTGGTCTGGACGATACGGGCACGCCGGTCGCCATTCCCGACCCCGAAAACACCGAAACACCAGACGCAGGCGGTGCGACCGACGGTGAGGCAGACAACGATTCGACAGTCTTCTTCATCCCGAACCCGCAACTCAGCCTGATCAAATCCGTAGGCACCGTACTTGATAGCAACGGCGACGGTCAGTTCGGCGGTGAAGACGATTTCATCACCTACACTTTCACCGTGCGCAACACCGGCAACACCGATCTCGAAGGCGTGACAATCGACGATCCGCTCTTCTCGGTTGATGGCGGGCCGATTGATTTGGCGATCGGGGCAGGGGACTCGGTCACCTTTACCGGCCAGTATCAGGTCACCGATGACGATATTGACCGCGGCTATGTCGAAAACTCTGCCGAAGCGACAGGCGATGCGACGCTGAATGGTGCACCTGTATACGGGCCGCTCGGTACGCCACAGCAAGCGACGGATACCTCCGACAGCGGAACAGACCCGAATGCAGAGGCCATCGACGATCCGGAGAACACCGAAACCCCCGATGGCCAAGGCAATACCGATGGCATCAACGACAATGATCCGACCGTTACCAACGTCCCTGCAAACCCGATCCCAAGCTTGTCGGTCATCAAATCCATCACGGACGTTGCCGACACAAACGGATCGGGCATCACCGATGCGGGCGATACGCTGACCTACGGCTTTGTGGTGACGAACACCGGTAACGTGGCGCTTGCGGATGTGGCCATCACTGACCCCCGTGTCGGGCCGATCACGGGCACAATCTCTCTTGGTGTCGGTGAAAGCGACGACGCGACGTTCAGCGCGACCGCCATCATCACTGATGCTGAGGCTGCACAGGGTTACATCGAAAACACAGCAAGTGCCGAAGGCGGCGCGGTGAACGGTGCAGGTAATCCGATCAGAAACCCCGATACCAGCGAACAACTGATCGCGACTGCGACATCCGATGCAGGCAGCGAACCGCGTGCCGCACCGAACAGCACACCTGACCCGATTGCCGATCCGGCAGGTACTGAAACCGTCGATGGAATTGGTGAAACGAATGGCAACCTGACAGACGATCCAACCGTCCTGTTCCTGCCAGATCCGGATGTCAGCCTGATCAAATCCGTGGTTGCCGTACTTGATAGCAATGGTGACGGATTGTTCGGCGGTCTGGATGATGAAATCACCTATGGGTTCGTCGTAACCAACACCGGCAACACACCTTTGGAAGGACTAACGATCAACGATCCGACCGCGACGGTGTCCGGCGGGCCGATTGATCTGGCTGTGGGCGGTGTTGATACGACATCCTTCACCGCAACCAAGATCGTGACGGCTGCCGATCTGACGCAGGGCTATGTGGAAAACACAGCAGAGGCCACTGGCACTCCGCTTGATCCGACGGGCACGCCTGTTCTTGATGGCAGCGGTGCGCCTGTGGTGGTCTTAGATACATCTGATACTGGAAGCGACCGTGCGGGCGATCCCGTTTTCAATCCCGAAGCGACGGAAACACCAGATGGCCAAGGCGATACCGATGGCGACACAAGCAACGACCCGACGGTTGTGTCGGTGCCTGCAGCAGCCGATCCCGAAGTCAGCTTGATCAAATCGGTCGCAGATGTGACTGACACGAATGGCGATCAGGTGCGCGGCAACGCGGACGACGTCGTCACCTACAGCTTTGATGTCACGAACACCGGCAACACCGATCTGGTCGATGTAATTGTGAACGACCCGCTTTTGGGAGGCATCGTCGGAACCATTGCAAACCTTCCAATCGGCGCAACGGAAAGTCTGACAGCAACCTACACGCTGACAGACGACGACGTGACGCGCACCTTCGTCGAGAACTCGGCAACTGCAACAGGCGATGCGGTTAACTCGTCGGGGGCACCGCTACTTGATCCGGCAACGGGTGATCAGCTAACTGCAACGGATGCGTCCGATACGGGCACCGATCCGGAAACTGCCAACATCGGCAATCCGGAAGGCACAGAAACCAGCGACGGAGACGGTGGGACGGATGGCAATCCGACCAACGATCCGACAGTCCTGATCGTGCCGTTGGAACCTTCCGGTGCATCGGTCTCAGGGATCGTCTTCCTTGACGTGAACGAAAACGGCGTCTTCGAAAACGGAATTGATACATTGCTCGCGGGCTATGTCGTCGAACTGACCGATGCAGACGGCAACGTAATCGGACGCGCAACAACAGGACCTAACGGATCTTACGAAATCGCAGGCTTTCCTGTGTCCAATGACAATACACTTACTTTTATCGACCCCGAGACGGGTGAGGTCATCGGCACGATTGGCGATCTCGACTTTATCGACACGCCGAACCTGTCAAATCAAAATCAGGCTGTCCTTGCAGAAGAACCGGCAGATCTGGTGTTGCGCAAAACATCGCCCGTTGATGATGTCATCATCGGTCAGGCCGTGCCTTACGAAATCACGCTGACAAATACCGGTACGACAGCAGCAGGCAACGTGACGATCACGGACACATTGCCGCGCGGAATGTTGTTCATCGAAGGGTCGGCAACGGTTGATGGCGGTGACGCAAATCCAACCGTGCAGGGACAGACGCAGACCTTCACCGGTATCAACGTACCTGGCGGTTCCAGCGTAACAATCCAGCTAAGCGCACGTGTGCTAGGATCGGCCCCAGTGGGCGAACTCGTAAACGCGGCAAACGCGCTTGATGGGTCCACCGGCGAACGGCTGACACCAACGGCGACAGCAACAGTTCGCCGCCGTCCAGAAGCGGTGTTTGATTGCACCGACATCATAGGAAAGGTCTTCAACGACCGGAACATGAACGGCTACCAGGATGGTCAGCAGCAAGTGGACCGCAGCCTCATCACCGACCAGGACTACTTCGTGAACGGCAAGATCGAAAAGGCGGCACCCGTGATCTCGACCGAAGAACCCGGTATTCCGGGCGTACGTCTGGTCACGCCGACAGGCACAATCATCACGACAGATGAATACGGCCGCTATTCGGTGCCATGTGCGGAATTGCCATCCAGCATCGGTTCGAACTTTATCCTGAAGCTCGACACACGGTCACTGCCAACAGGCTTTCGCGTGACAACCGAGAACCCGCGCAGCATGCGGGTTACGGCGGGGATCATGGCTGAAATGAACTTCGGCGCATCGATTGGCCGTGTCGTGGATGTGGACCTGACCGCTGCGGCGTTCGTTCCGGGGCAGATTGAACCTGTCGACAGGCTCGAAGCCGGGGTGCGTAACCTGCTGGCACAAGTGGCCGATACACCGTCGATCATCCGCATCTCCTATTACGAGGGCGGGGAAGGCAACGATGCAGCACGTGCGCGCCTTGATGCGGTCGAAGACATGATCGAAGAGCAATGGCGTGAGATCGGCAATTACAGATTGATCATCGAAAAAACCGTGAAGCGGCTGCAGTGAGGATGGGTGCGATGAATAAGACAGTAACACTGACAACATCCACCGCCCTTGCCTTGATCCTTGGCATTCCGGGCATCGCGATTGCGCAGACACTTGCGGGGGATGCGGTGACGATTCCGGTCGGACCAAACACGGAACCCGAAACCGGACCGGTGAACAACTCCGGTTTTTCGCTGGCAATTGATGGGGTCGCCGTGGACAGCGATCCGCAAATCGAAGACCGCATCCGGCGCACCGATATTGCACTGGCGCAGGCCGATGTGCAGGTCACGTTCGACGGGCTTGATCCAACGCCGCGCCTGAACCTCGAAATCGCAGGCGCACAGCGTGCCTATGGACCGGGCGACACGGTGACGTTGCGCAGCGAAACCAACTATCCGGCGTTCATCAGCCGCGGCGAATTCCGCATCATCGACAGGTCCGCAGCAGGCGGTCCGCGTCTTGTCGGCACGGTTCCGGTGAACGCAAATGGCACGGCATCCGTGGCGCTGCCAGCAGGTGGTGACCTTGTGGCAGTGCACCGCGTCTATGACAGCCGTGGCCGTTACGACGAAACAGAAGCCCTGCCACTGACCCGCGCAGATGATCGCGCGCTCAGCGCCAACCCCGACGGGGCCGATTTCACCGCCGTGCGCAACATGCAGATCAACGGCGGAACAATCACGGTGGCCGCAACCAGCATCGCACCGGGTGCCACACTCTCAACGCTTGGCGAAAACGTGCAGGCCGACGGGTCGGGGCGGCTGGTGCTACAGCGAATCCTGCCCGCTGGGGACTATGACGTCGACGTCAGCGTCAGCGGCGGCGGGCAGGCGGCAGCACTGTCACGCCCTGTGACGATTCCAGGCGCGGAATGGTTCTATGTCGCCGTCGCGGATCTGACATACGGGATCTACGAAAACAGCGAAGACAGCGGCACGGAAACACGTTCATCCGGTCGCCTTGCCTTCTATCTGGACGGCGAAACAGACACAGGCGTCCAAATCACGGCGTCGCTCGACACTGGCGAACAGGAACTGGACGAAATTTTCTCGCGGCTTGACGAAAAAGACCCGCGTTCCGTGATCGCGCGGCTTGATCCGCTGGATTCATATCCGACCTTCGGGGACGACAGCCAGATCGTCGATAACACGCCAACGTCCGGACGGTTTTATCTGCGCGTCGAACAGGACGGCAATTTCGCCCTCTGGGGCGACTACAAGGCGACGATCGCAGGATCGTCTTACCTGCGCAACGAACGTTCGCTCTATGGCGCACAACTGTCCTACACGGCCCCGCAAACCACAAGCCGAGGCGATGCTATCGCATCGGTCGATCTTTATGCGGCCCAGCCCGAACAACTCGTTGGACGCGATGTCTTCCAAGGCACCGGCGGGTCAGTCTACTTCCTTCAGCGCCAGGATATCACGATCGGCTCCGAAACGTTGACAGTCGAACTGCGCGACGTCGATACAGGTCGGGTGATAGACCGGCGGACGCTCGTTCCCGGGCGGGACTATGACATCAATTATATTCAGGGTGTCATCACGCTTAATTCGACGCTGACAGACACGCTGAACCCGAACCTGATCCAGACCAATCCGGGCGGCGACGTCGCGGTCAACCTGGTGTCGCAATACGAATTCACACCGACATCGACCGATGTCGACGGCTTCTCGACAGGTGGGCGGGCCGAGGCTTGGGTCACAGACAATTTGCGTGTCGGTATAACGGCACAGCAAGATGACACAGGCACTGCGGACCAAACGGCTGCAGCCGTCGATCTGCGCTATGAACTGGGTGAAAACACGTTCGTTCAGCTTGATTACGCGGAATCCGATGGTCCAGGATTTGGGTCGTCTTTCTCGACCGATGGCGGTGTGCTGATCGACAATACAGCCGCCAACGACGGTAGCGGCACCGCAATCAAGCTTGCAGGGCAGGCCGCGCTGTCAGACCTCGGGGTCAACCGGAACGGTGTGATCGGCGGATACTACGAGGAACGCACTGAAGGCTTTTCGACGCTGGATTATCAGGTGACGGACGCAACGGGCGATGAAACGCTCTATGGCCTTTTCGCACGGGTCGAAGCAGATGAACGGTTGGGCTACGGTCTCTACGCGGACGTCTATGAAAACGATGCTGGAAACGACAAGACCGAAATCGGGGCAGAGGCGACTGGCAACATCAACTCGCAACTGACGTTCACAGTGGCCGCAGAATACCTCGCAGAATCGACAGACACGACGTCTGGAGACAGGCTCGATCTTGCCGGACGGCTCACCTTCGCCGCACGCGAAGGGCTCAGCTACAGCATCTTCGGGCAGACAACGGCCGATGCAAATGGACTCGAAGAATTCGACCGCTACGGCGTCGGCGTGGATGCATCCATTGGTGCCGGCTGGACAATCGCAGCCGAACTATCGGATGGCACAGGCGGGATCGGCGGCCGTATCCTCGCGCGACAGGAACAGGATGAAAACAACGCCACCTATTTCGGCTACGAACTCGATCCGGGCCGTGCGATCGATGCGGGTGTGTCCAGCGGTGACAACGGTGGCAAGTATATACTGGGTGGCCGTCGGCAGATCAGCGACGACGTCGCTTTCGTGGGCGAAAACATCTACGATATCTTCGGCACCTCGCGCAGCCTGACCAGCGCTTACGGTGTGACTTACACGGCAACGGATTTCGTGACCTACGAAGCCGCGCTCGAATTCGGGCAGGTCGAAGACAGTGTGAACGGTGATTTCGACCGCCAGGCGCTGTCGTTCGGGGTGCGCTACGAGGACGAGGCCGTGACAGGGCGTGCCCGGGTCGAATTCCGCCAGGAAGAAGCCAGCAACGGCTCCACCCGTGACGATCTCGACGCGATCTATTTCAGCTCTGATCTGCGCTACAAGATCGACGAGGAACAACGGCTTGTCTTCAGCCTCGATGCGGCTCGCACGGACACGGCTGAAACGTCGTTGTTGAATGGTTCGCTCGCTGACGCCAGCATCGGCTACGCGTATCGTCCGATCATGGACGAACGGCTGAACGTTTTGGCGCGTTATCGCTATCTCTACGATATGTTCGGCCAGCAGATTGAGGGTGTCGCAGGATCGGGTCCGGTACAGGAAAGCCATGTGTTCAGCATTGAAGGCAATTATGATCTCAACACACAATGGACACTGGGTGCCAAAGTTGGTGGCCGCTTCACCGAAAGTGCCGACGAAAAAGGCGACGATTTGGTTGCAAACGACGCATGGCTCGCGGTCGTGAACGCACGCTACAACATGGTGCACAACTGGGACGTACTGGTCGAGGGGCGGTATTTCGAAGCAGTCGATGCCGAATTCACGGAAACCGGCGTGCTGGCTGCTGTTTATCGGCACTTTGGCAACAACGCCAAAGTCGGCGTCGGTTACAACTTCGGCAATATTTCCGACGACCTGACGGATCTGACACAGGACGAACAAGGCATTTTCGTCAACGTCATCGCAAAGTTCTAGAGAGACATCAGAGGATCACACGGCAGACGGCTTTGCTGCTAATCCACCCACGTGGATTATAGACATTGAGGCGCGATCGTTCTCGCCGCCTTGATTTAGTTGCTGCCATTCGCTCATCAAGTGGCGAAAGCAATCGAATAACTCTTTCCACAGTTTGCTGCGCATTGCACTATTTTTTTGGTAACCGGACAGACTGTAATCCCTCACCAATACAGTCAGATTTGAATTGAATTTGGGGCGGCGGAAAACAGAATAGCGATCACAACTTTCGTAAGCGGTCGGTGTGTAGCAAACATTTGACAATGCTAACACGCCCGCGTGGGGTGTGCACTTCGGAACAAGAAACGGGTCGATGAACTTTTCGTTTGGCGTCATGATTAACCGACGTATAAAAGCTGCCACTTCATAGGGTTCGCTGCAACAGTTGCATGAATCCCCTTGGATTTAAGCTAGTTCTTATTGTGATTGTAAGATGAACTGGTCGGTGTAGTTCAGAAACGGATCGCAATCCTCGTTGCAGTTCGCGATTGAAATACTGCCATCCTCGCTAAGTTCAATTATTTGTCGCGACGGCAGGATGGCAATTCCCTCATCTTTTCCCAACTGAAGGTCAGTGCCCATGGTTTGCACGTCTTCATTGATTCCAAAAAGAGAAAGAACCGTCGGATAGATGTCGACGCTCGTTGATACTCTGTTGGACTTCCTGGCCTGAATATTGGCACCGCAAATCATCATTGGAATGCGGAGGTTGTCAACAACGGCGGGAGAGCCAAAGAGCCCACTCTGATGATCGGCGGTCAAAAGGAACACTGCTCGACCGGCGTCATATTCATCACGCTGGACCTCAAACACCTGTCGGATCATATCGTCGACCTCAGCCATTGTTGCGAGGTAGTCGGTCTCTTTCGAAGCGCCTTTAGTAACCCCGAAGCGGGCCGCTGTGTCTTCAGAATACCATTTAAAGGGACCGTGTGATTGGAAATTGAAGAAATAGTAGAATGATCTGTCACCTGTCTCGAACACACCGCTTAGTGCGTCAGTCGCAATTTCGGCTTCTGTTCGGTTATCACCTGGTTCAAGGAATTCGGCGTCTAAAACGGGTAGTAGTTGGCCGTAGGCATGGTTTCGACCGTAAAACCCACTGACATTGTTATGGAGGAAAAGAGTATCGATTCCGTTGCGTTCCAAAACGTGATAAAGTGTGTCGATCGCGGAAAAATCGGCGTACCGAATAGCCGGCGCTTTTGTGGAAGGCAACATTCCGGTTGCCACGGTAAACTCTGCATCGGCTGATCCGCCGGCACTCCTTAACGTAAAGAAATTCGCGAAGTCGATGCAATCCTTCCGTAATTCTGAAACGAATGGCATCACCGAAATACCATTTAGGCTTGAGGTAATGGCCTCTAAATCAAGGGATTCAATCTGTATCAAGGAAACCCGATCAAAGGATGAGGGGTTGAGATTTTCGGTATTGGAGCGCTGTCGATCTGACCCGAGCTGATCAACGACGTTACCTGGAAAGGCCATTGGAGCGCCAATATAATTGCCATCCATAGCAAACCATTCCTGAGCGGAACTGGCTACGAATGGAACCACCCCAAAACGTCGAATGAAGGAGTCGTTGCCAGTGTAGGCCAGTGATGCACTCGAACCGTAACGGTAGAAAGTCGCACTAAACAGAACCACAGGGACCAAGATGGTCAGTAGAATAGTCGCACCGGGTTTTATCCGGATGGCTAGAACTGCAGTCGCCACCCCCAAAACTAGCAAAGTCGGTTCGCGCCAACTAAGGACTTGCGCGAAATAGTGGTCGAGGACCCTCGACATGTCTCCAATGTTACCGAAGCCGAAAGTGTAAACCTCCGGTACGAAGCCGAAATAGCCGAAATAGCCGCATAGGAACATCAAATAAAGGAAGTAAGCTGCAAGTAGTGACAGCCCCAAAATTTGCAAAGTGAGGGATCTACGCCCTATCAAATACACAGGCGCGACCATGACGAGCGCATGTAGCGCGGACACTGACATCTTCGCGACTTGTACACCCCATATGTCGCCAGGAGATACAACCATTAGCCGCGAGGAAAGGACAAAGCCCGACAGGTAGAGAAGCAAAACGATCAAGAATATTGAGAGGGTTGAGTTTGCAGACCCGATCTTCATTCGCGTATCATTATGCAATCTAACAATCTTTTCCCCTTGGTGGAAAAACCCCACGTTACTTGGCAATACCTAAGGCTCTTTGGTTTGACAAGGGCGCTAACATCTCTTCAACGACCTGCAAAACATAGGATTGGGTCCTGATGGTAGGTGAAGCATGCTAGATTCTGCATATCTGAGCTTCTTTCAAACCCTTGGACTAGTTTCAGGGACTATTAAGTGTGTCTCTGCACCTGTTCACCAGGTATCGGGGTACGTCACACCCCGTTCGCGAAGGGCGCAAAAAGATCGGGCGCTCGACAATGCTACTCATAGTTGGCGCTACAAGGCCGCCTGCTAACTGTTGGAAGCTGGCTGTGACGATGACCCAATCGCGACAGTTACGGGGCAGAGTCTGGCGATTGGTCTGCGCTACACCAAGAAGGTCAGTCAGCGCACTCGGGCCATTAGCGCACAGCAAATGAGAACAGAACAAAAACAGAATGTTTAGACATTTGTTTAGACTCTTTGGGCACTAAACATACGCTACCCTGCAAGTCATTGATTTTGTTGGAGGCGAGTACCGGACCCGCTACCATTTCCCTAAGCCATTGGAAGGCTTGATAAATCGAGTGCGAGGTTGAGTTGTGTGTCGCACTTCGTGTCACACTTATGCTTTCAAGAACGCAATTCTGTCAACCGGGGGGCGTTGCACGTCGACCGAATTTTCGGTCTGGTAGGGCTACCCAAAAGTAAAGCGTATTTGTGTCTTTCAAAGTATCTAGGAAAAGTAGAGTGGGAGGCGTACCTTGGTCTTGTCCAGCTGATGGGGTACGGGGGAAGGTGGCGCAGCGAGCGTATTATATAGGGGCACGGAAAATTGTGTCAGATTTTTGCGAATGGCTGATAACTACGGAGTCTTACGGAAATTTCTAAGTGAAGAGCAAATACAGAACTTGCCCAATCAGCTTAAGGGTCAATCTTGGGCATTCGAACCGCATCTTCGGATGATCAATGAAGATGTCCAGAACAACTTAGACAATAAGCTTGATGATCTTTGCGTGGCTTGGATGGCAACTTTTGACAAACGAATGCCAAGCGTAAAGACGCAGCAGCACTTTATCGATGTGGCTAACGTAATAATGGCCAATCTGTTGCGGGCCTATTGCAAACACAAGGATATGCTGGTTGGCATTGGTCGGCGAAAGGGCCGGTTAGACCGTGAACGTCGCTATCGACCTGAATATATGACAACAAATCGGTTCATCACTGTACAAGACTGGTTGATAAAGTTCGGTTTGATGCGGATTGAACAGAAGGGTTACAACTTTGCAGGTGAAGGCCAAACGACAAGAGTTTTGATCACTGATGAAGCTGCACGTGATCTCGAAGTCGACGATTTGACTTTACGTGACTTTCGCATTGGGAAGCCTGATGAGGCAATACTGTTAAAGAATAGTGATGGTCAGTTATCCGCTTACGAAGACACCGATGAAACTAACGCAATGCGACTCAACCTTGACCGGATCAACGAGTTGTTGTGCAAGACTGACATATCAACGTCCCGAGCGCTCACTTTGCATGATAGGAAGCCGGACTTCATTGGTGGCAAGATCAACCTGCACCGCCAATTTCACTATGGAGATTTTCAGACTGGTGGTCGCTTCTACGGTGGATGGTGGCAGTACATTAGGAAGTATGCCCGACGCTTGATAACCTTGGATGGTGTTCCCACGGTTGAAGCGGACTATCGGGGCTTCAATGCTGCTGTGTTGCTGGCAAAAGCAGGACACCCAATCCCTGATGATCCCTATTCGCTTATCGCTGGTGTCTCACAAAGCAGGGAGTTGCGCGGTCATGCCAAGACCACACTTGCAGCTTTGTTAAACTCGAAAAGTGGAAACACAGAAGAACCTAGAAACTTTGATGAAGACAAGCATGGTATGACTGCTGATGCTTTTCGCCAATCTGTGTATGATGCGTTCCCAATGCTGCAAGGTTTGCTTGGCCAAAACACAGGCATGAAACTACAACGGGATGAAAGCGATCTCGCTGAACTGGTAATGCTGCACTTTGTAGATCAAGGATTTCCCATCCTCCCAATCCATGATGCCTTCATGGTGCAAGAACATCTTCAAGATGAGCTGGTTCAAGTGATGAAGGATGTGTTCCTATCAAAGCATGGTCAGACACCACATGTTAAAATCACACTCCCTCTATATGTGGGCAAGTCATAACCCCTTAATAAAACCAATTTCCCCATTACTGGGGCAAATAAGGATTGGGGATGCTTGGCCGCTGGATTTTCTCAAGCCTGTCAGGCACAAAGGTCAAAAATACCAAGCGCGACAGGAACCAATGCCATGCAAAACCTTCTTGATGATCTGACATCGCTTTTGCAGTCGGACCAAGCGTTTATCTCTGACGGCGCTATCCTCAAGAATGCAGTGGTTGAAGCAGCGTTGAATATGGACCCACGCTTGCTGGAACTGTTGATGCAGTCCGAGACGATCAAGTCGCACTTCTTCACACCGGTGTCGGGTGCGCTGGTGTTCGACAAGGTAAAGTTTCAGGACTTCGTGTCCAACAAAGCCTTCCTTCCCGACAGCTATACCGCCTTCAAGAACCGGATTGGCCTGACCGATGGGCGCGGCGATTACCTAAGCCAGTCGCGCGATGTGGTGCTGGCGTGGCCCTACAAGGATTGTGTGCTGGAAGGTGGCATGACGAAAGAGGACAAGGGCAGGCAAGAGGTGTTCTGGAACACGACACTGGCCCCGGACGACATCACGCGGCTGTTTGAACCCAAGGTTCTGACCGGCTGGGAACGCTGGGATGCTGATGCCGTGGCAGAGGGGCACGCCAAGCCCGTGGGCGCGGTGTCCGAGGACGACAACCTGCTGATCAAGGGCAACAACCTGCTGGCGCTGCATTCGCTGAAAGCGCGCTATGCGGGCAAGGTGAAGCTGGTCTATATCGACCCGCCTTACAACACAGGCGGAGATGGTTTTCGCTACAATGACCGGTTCAATCATTCGGGGTGGCTGACGTTTATGCGTAGCCGTCTGGAGGTTGCTAGCGAACTTCTTACCCGTGACGGTGCAATCTTCATTACGCTTGATGAGACCGAAACACACTACTGCAAGGTACTTGGTGATGAGGTTTTCGGGCGAGAGAACTTTGTTGCGCATATTGCTTGGCAAAAGCGTACTTCGCCCGACAACCGCGTTGTTCTTGGAGATGGATTCGACAACATCTTGGTGTTTGCAAAGACTGTGAGCACGACCAAGCGCGAGAATGGCACTTACAAAACGGTTTTTGAGGAAAACGCTAATCGACTGCCGCTGACCGACAAGCAACGTGCCGAATATTCTAATCGCGATAATGACAAAAATGGTGACTGGGTTCACCGAGACTTCTCCGCTCAGAATAAGAAGAAGAATGGCGTATTGGGCAGACAAGACCAGATTTACAAGATCGTCAGTCGATCCGGTGATGAACATTGGCCACCAGAAGGCCGATGCTGGGGCGCAACCGAACCGGAATATTGGAAGCTGTACAACGATGGGCGCATTTGGTTTGGAGAAAAAGGTACCAACGCACCGCGCAAGAAGCTGTATCTGAAAGAGGAGAGGGGTATCCAGTCATGGACATGGTGGCCTCACGCAGAAGCCGGTACCAATGAGAAGGCAAAGAAAGAATTGCAGGTACACATCGGTGCAGATGCTGCGTCCGACTTTACGCCAAAGCCCGAAAAACTGATCGAGCGCATACTCCACATTGGCACTAACGAAGGCGACATCGTTCTGGATTTCTTCGTGGGGTCAGGGACGACTTCAGCTGTCGCACACAAGATGGGGAGACGTTGGCTTGCAATAGAGCAAATGGACTACATCGAGGATGTGACCAAGCGCCGGATGCACAATGTCATCACCGGTGAACAAGGCGGTGTTTCCAAAGATGTGAAATGGCAAGGCGGCGGATCATTTGTCTATGCCGAACTTGCGGCCTCCAACTCTACCTTTGCCAACCGCATCGAAGCGGCCACGGATATGGCCTCGCTGCAAACGATCTATGCCGACATTCAGGCCACGGGCTACTTGCGCTATGACGTGGATCTAAGCGCTTTTGACACCGACGACTTTGCAGCGCTTCCGCTGGACGACGCCAAGCACGTGTTGATGGACTGCCTTGATGCCAACCACCTCTATGTCAATCTTGGCTCACTTGGGGATGAAGCCTACGACATCTCGGAAGAAGACGCCGCCGCGACCCGCTCTTTCTACGGAATAGCGGAATGACCCAAAGCCTAAGCCAAGAGATTGACGCAGTTGCCAAGTTTGGTCTGCTCAAGACTGAAATTCCCGATGACATAACGGACAACCTCGCCAAGCAAATTGAACTTCGGCCATATCAGGTGACTGCACTTGAGCGCTGGCTGTTTTACATCGACAAGTTTCCGAATAGGCCGAGTCGTCCACACTTGCTTTTCCACATGGCCACAGGAAGCGGCAAGACGGTTCTGATGGCCGCATTGATCCTTGATCTTTATCGACGCGGCTATCGCAACTTCTTGTTTTTCGTGAACTCAGGCCAGATCATCGAAAAGACCAAAGAGAACTTTCTCAATCCTGCATCTGCCAAGCACTTGTTCGCACCACAAGTCCGTATTGATGGCAAGTTGGTAGACATTCGTGCAGTAGACACTTTCGACGCTGTGAGTGACGAGGCCATAAACATCCACTTCACGACGATCCAAGGACTGCACACCCGAATGCAGGCCCCTAAGGAAAACGCTGTCACGATTGAAGACTTTCGCGACTATAAAGTGGTGATGATTTCCGACGAAGCGCATCACTTGAATGCTGAGACTAAGAAGTCGCTGACAGAAGGTGAGAAGAAGGACAAAGCAAGCTGGGAAGGGACAGTATCCGAAATTTTCGAACAGCACCCTGAGAATATGTTGTTAGAATTTACTGCGACAGTGGACCTGACCCATGAAGCGATAAGTGCCAAGTATCACGACAAGATTTTGTATGACTATTCTTTGCGACAGTTTCGTGAGGACGGATATTCGAAAGACATAGAACTTAGACAAGCTGACTTGCCCCCCGCAGAGCGAATGCTGCAAGCGGTTGTTCTTAGCCAATATCGTCGCAAGGTAGCAGAGGTACATAGTCTGCATTGCAAGTCCGTGATCCTGATGAAGTCTAAGACCATCAAGGAAAGCGGCGAAAACGAAGCTGAATTTGCAAAGATGGTTGCTGGATTGTCTGCAGATGCCCTGCAGGCCCTCAGGGCGGCCTCTGAAGGCGATCAAACCCTTTCTAGCGCCTTTGCCTTCATCATGGACGAAAGGGGCATGGAACCCGCTGATTTCGCCCTTGAGCTGAAGAGTGATTTTGCGACTGAGAAGGTGGTGAACGTCAACAACCCCAAAGATTTGGAAAAGAGACAGATACAGCTGAACGCGCTTGAAGATCGGAACAATGAGATAAGGGTGATCTTTGCGGTAGATAAGCTAAACGAAGGTTGGGACGTATTGAACCTCTTCGACATTGTACGCCTCTACGATACCCGTGACGGCAAGGCCAACAAGGTTGGGAAAACCACAATGGCTGAGGCTCAGTTGATTGGACGTGGTGCGCGGTACTTTCCGTTTGTTGCCCCTGATCAACCGGATGCTGTTCGCGAAAAGCGCAAGTATGACAGTGCAGTGGACCATCCTTTGCGTATCTTGGAGGAACTACATTACCATTGTTCACACAATCCTCGCTATATCCAAGACATCCGCAACGCGCTTCGTGAGACGGGTATGCTGGACGATAATGCACGAACAGTCACAGTACGTTTGAAAGACAGCTTCAAGCAGTCGTCATTCTACCAGTCAGAACATATCTGGGTGAATGAACGTGTAAAAAACACCCGTGAGGGAGTGGACGGGCTTGAAACATACAGTGTTGAGAAGCACTTCGCCTACCCAAGCTTAATGACAGGTCGTGTAACTGAAAGTTCGGCTTTTGGTGGTGGCCAGTTGACGCTGAAACCATTGGGTAAAGAGCCAATTTCACGGGACTTCAAGCTTGTGGACTTTGCTAAAGCTATTCTGACGTTCGCAATGGATGCTAACCCGTTTTTCCATTTCGCAAACTTGAAGCATTACTTCCCACAACTGGGCGGTGCATCGGACTTCATATTGTCCGAGGCCTACCTTGGCGGTGTTGTTGTGTCTGTGCGTGGTTTGCCTAGTGACTTGGAAGATTTGCCAGCCCGCGAAAAGCTAAACATCACGAAGTTTGTCTTGAACCAGATTGAAGGCGGTGTGAAACGTGAAAGTGTAGAGTTTGTCGGCACTAAGGACTTCAAACCCTACCGGATCAGCGACCGCTTCAAAGACCATACCCTCAAAATACGTCTTGAAGGCGAGACTGGTCGTAGTTGGGTAAATGGCGAAAGCCAAGTGCAGGGCTTGGACCAGATAGACCTGTCTATCAAGGACTGGCACGTTTTTGATGACAGTTACGGTACAGATCAGGAAAAGCACTTCATCAAGTACATGCACGATCAAGAAGCCCAGTTGCGCGGAAACTATGACGACTTCTACTTACTGCGAAACGAAAAGGCAGTGAAGCTGTACGACTTCGGCACCGGCCGCGCATTTGAACCGGACTTCGTTCTATTTCTAAGGAAGAAGGGGCAAGAGGCCAGCACGATCTTGCAGCTGTTCATCGAACCCAAGGGCGACCAGTTGCGCCCACAAGATGACTGGAAACAGGATTTTCTTGAGCAGATAAAAGCAAAGGCGAAACTTGAAACGGTTTTTCAGGGCCGAGACTATACCGTTCTTGGATTGCCCTTCTTCAATGAGACGGGACAAACCAATACCGATTTCAAAGCAGCTTTTGAGGATCAGGTTATAGAGGCGTAAAATCGCCCCCACTGTCTATATGTGAGTAGCTCAATGGTTTGATGCTGCTTCCTCCCCACAACCGGGGTAAATTAGGTTAAGTGATCATTTTATAAGATGCTTGAAGAATGGGCGGGGTGGCAACCAAGCCAAACACCGGAAAATTAGGAAACGACATGGGTGACATTAAGCTATTTAAACAAGAAGACGAGACGCTCATCGAGTTGTCGGGGATAGCCTCCCCATTAGAAAAGTCGCTGCAAACCCTTTTCGAGAAAAACCTCGAAACACTGTTAGGCGTTCGTTTTTTGGCCTCAGAGTTTGTCACTTCTAACGGTGGACGAATGGATACTCTCGGGATGGATGAGAATGGCTTCCCGGTAATCATCGAGTATAAGCGTGACCGCAGTGACAACATAATCAACCAAGGGCTTTTCTACTTGGACTGGTTGATGGACCACCGAAGTGATTTTGAACTCCTTGTACGTGACAAGTTGGACAAAACGACCGCTGATACAATTGAGTGGAGTGCGCCTCGGCTTATCTGTATCGCTGCCGATTTCAACAAGTATGACGAACACGCAGTCAAACAAATGGGCCGAAACATCGAACTGATCCGCTACAGGGGGTTCGGTGAAGACATGATTTTGCTTGACTTGCTTACATCCGTCTCAGCGAAGACGCAGCCAGTCGCTTTCGCGGCAAATGGGAAGCCAACCAAATACAAGACCAACACTCAGAGTTTGGCGGATGCGGGGGAAGACCTGTCAAATCTCTATGCCGATATCGAGTCATTCTTGCTGGGGTTAGGCGACGATGTAATTCAAAAGACGTTAAACAACTACTTTGCATTTAAGCGGATCAAGAATTTCGCCTGTGTCGAAGTCAAGCCGCAGATCAATGTCGTGCGTCTATATTTAAAAGTTGACCCAGAAGTAATTGCGATGATTGACGGCCTCGAAGAAGGGTTCACGCGCGATGTTCGCAACGTAGGGCATTTTGGCACAGGCGATTTGGAAGTTACTGTGAAAGACCACGATGACTTTGAACGGGCAAAAGAATTGATATTGCAGTCTTACAACGCATCATAGCAGTTGCGTGGGAGGTCTCACACCCATCACTTCAGGGGTGAGATTTTAGGTCCAATTTTAGGAAAGACGACATTTCTAGCATCGACTCTTCCGTAAGCCTCTCAGCGGTACAAGCTTGGCAGAAGCAGCCGAGTACCTACCGGGCGCTGACTTTGTTGATTAAACATCAAACTGATCAATGGCCTTTTTGAGTTGTGCCAGCGCGTAACCTTCTCGCAAGTATACTTCTTGGGTCACGCCTGACCGGGCATGTCCGACGATGCATTGGATGATCGGTTCTGGCACACTGGCTTGGCCTAGTCGCGTAACGACTGTGTGCCGTAGACTGTGAAAAACCAGTCCCGGTTGTTTGATGCCCAGCTTGGGCAAAAAGCTCTCATTGCACCAGCGCCCCAAGTTGCGGCCATAGCCGCCATTTGCACTGTAGCTGTATTCTGGAAATAAGCGTTTGGTTGCCTTTCGACTTGCAACAAAGTCGAGAAAGCCAAGTTGGATTAATGCCGAATGCAAAGGTACTTTACGGCGACCAGCCTGTGACTTAACGCTTTTGTTGTCATCGCCTTCGTCAGTTATGTTGAGGAACCAAGTTTCGCCGTCCTGCTGCACATCGGCAATGTCGAGTTGGCAAATCTCGTTCAAACGTGCGCCAGTGAACATACCAAGAAGCATTCCCCACTTGTGGCTGTCTTTGCGCACAAGCCCAGTCGCGTTGTCGGTCAACTCTGCAAAGATCAAATGGGCTTGTTCAGGCGTAAACGGTTTGCGTTCTGTATCGCTATTTTTCGCCTTTGCGACCTTCATCTTGTCAAACAGTGTATGCGGCGCGTAGCCATGCCGCTCTGCCCAGTCAAAAAAGCTCTTAAACATCTGTATGTGACTGTTGATTGTCTTAGGCGCGATCTTGCGGTGTCCCGGCTCCTTGATGACTTCCATCAATGGCATGGCTTTCAGCTTTGGCTTTGTGTTTCGGCTGGCGGGCAACGCTTGCAAGACTTTCTTAACCGCGTTGGCATCCTGTTTAGTGATGGTGCCAAGAAGTCTGTCTGATCCGAAGTATTCTATGAGAATGTTGAGATAAGCTTGGTTCTGGCCAATTGTCTTGACCGCCCATTGCCGAGAGTATTCCGCAATGAAATCATCCACCGCCGCGCCCAAAGGCGAAGACGTTGGAAGGGCGGGTGCAGGCGGGGTGGACGCTGTCGCAGGGGTGTCGGTGTAGGAATAGTGTTCAAGGCGCTCAGCGGCTTCTAGAACGCGCCTGAGCATATCACGGCGACCTTTCCTTAGCTCAATCGTGGCGCGGGGCTGGCTGGCGTTCCAATCGGCATCAGAAATTTCCATTTTACGCTTGAAGCGAGCCACAGGAAGCCATTGTGGATGCGCTGTTTCCATATCGACATAGGTTTCATGGTCCAGCATTTCTTCGCGAACATCGACCAAAGCATTCTTTGACAAGCCCCTCCGGTCCAGCCAATTCATGTACTGGTCCAGTTGTGCCTTGAAGTAGGCTTGTACTTTTTCGCGTATCTCGTCTTGTCGCAGTCCAGCCAAAGTCTTGTTTTCCTGTATCAATCGTCCACAGGATGCAAGATGACGGGCCAAATCGCCAGCCCGATCTGGGCAGCGCGTCCGCAATGAAAATCTAACTGTTCTTCTTGGGTGGCCTTCCAATGCAGGGAGTGGCCAGCGAAAGTAGAAAACCCCGTGTCTTGAAGGGGATAGATAGGATGACAGCATCATTGGGTGTGTGTCCCACTTTGTGTCACACTCGACTATCTAGCTGCTAACCCATTGATTTATAAGTAAATGGAGGCGAGTACCGGAATCGAACCGGTGTACACGGATTTGCAATCCGCTGCGTCACCACTCCGCCAACTCGCCGCCTTGGTGCTAGGCGGGAGATATACGATGCCACACTTGCGTGCAAGATGCCGCGCGGCACTGATCTTTCGTTGCCGCTGCGATCCGAGTGTGGCATCACGATCCCAGGATCCTGAACGAAAGAGTTTCGCACGTGACTGACTACGCCGCCCGCCGCACGATGATGGTTGATACGCAAATCCGGCCTTCGGATGTGACGAAATTCCCGATCATTGACGCCATGCTGAATGTGCCACGCGAGGCATTCGTGCCTGACGCACTACGCGAGGCTGCCTATGTCGGCGAAAATCTAGACCTTGGTGACGGGCGGACGCTGCTTGACCCACGCACGCTGGCCAAGATGATCGACGCACTGGCAATCGAACCACGACATGTCATTCTTGATATCGGATGCGGACTTGGATATTCGACCGCGATCCTCGCTCGGTTGGGCGAGTTCGTGGTGGCCTTGGAAGATGACGCAGGGCGCGCGGCAGACGCGCAGTCAGCACTGTCTGAAAACGGTGTGGACAATGCCGCTGTCATGGAAGGCGTGTTGGCGGAAGGTGCTGCGAAATCAGGTCCTTATGATATCATTATCCTGCAAGGCGCGATCGAGGTGCTGCCTGACGGACTTGCCGATCAACTGCGCGAAGGCGGACGTATCGCGGCCATATTCGCCGAAGACGCGTTGGGCGTTGTGCGGATCGGCCACAAGATTGACGGGGCCATCAGCTGGCGTTTTGCGTTCAATGCAGGCGCGCCGGTGCTTGCAGGGTTTGAAAAAGACACGGCATTTGCACTGTAACTAACTGCGTTTCCAAGCAAGCCATTCGAGAGGACAGGGAATGACAATTCGCAAAAGTATATCTGCGGTCACAGCAGCGATTGCGATGACATTCAGCGCAGCGATCGCGCAGGCCGAAACGCTAGCCGATGCACTGACATATGCATACGAACATTCGGGCTTGCTTGAACAGAACCGCGCTCTGTTGCGGGCAGCGGACGAAGATGTCGCAGTCGCCGTTGCGGCGACGCTACCGGTGATCAATTGGTCAGCGAACGCTCAGGCACAGGAACCGCGCGCGCAGGGTGCGGACCTGATCCAGCTTTCGGCGCAGATTTCTGCCGAACTCGTGCTCTATGATGGCGGCGGCAACAAACTGGCAATCGAGGCGCAAAAAGAAACCGTCCTCGCCACGCGTCAAAGCCTGCGCAACGTCGAACAGCAGGTGCTGCTGCGCGCGGTGCAGGCCTATATGAATGTGCGGCGCGATACAGAATTCGTGGCATTGCGCGAAAACAACGTGCGTCTGATCACGCAGGAATTCCGTGCAGCGCAGGACCGGTTTGATGTCGGTGAAGTAACACGAACAGACGTGGCTCTGGCCGAAGCCCGGCTTGCTGCTGCACGCAGCCTGCTCGCGGCAGCCCAGGGTAATCTGGCGCGTTCAGCCGAGGAATTCCGCGTCGCTGTCGGGCGGGGACCAAGCAACCCGACGCCGGCCAGCCCCGCACCTGTTTCCCGCGGGATCGCGGATGCAAAGGCATTCGCCGTCCGCAACCACCCCAGCATCCTTGAATCACGGCACGCGGTGTCAGCCGCAGAGCTGAACATCCAGCGAGCGGAAGCAGCCTATAATCCGCGCGTGACGCTGAACGGGCAGGTGGGTGTTGATGGTGATCTCAATGACGGGCGCTCTATCGGCATTACGGCGTCCGGCCCGATCTATCAGGGCGGTCGTTTGTCCGCGCAGGTGCGTCAATTCATGGCGCGGCGCGATGCGACACGGGCCGGTCTGCACATCGTCCGGCATAACGTTGAACAGGAGGTCGGCAATGCGTTTTCTTTCCTCGAAGTGGCTCGTGCGTCCCGTCAGGCCTCCGATCAACAAACCCGCGCTGCGACCGTCGCCTTTCGCGGCGTGCGCGAAGAAGCGACGCTAGGTGCGCGGACAACCCTTGATGTGCTGAACGCCGAACAGGAATTGCTTGATGCGCGTGCCAACACGATCGCAGCACAGGCGGATGAGGTGGTTGCATCTTATTCGCTTCTGGCCGCGATGGGGCTTTTGACGGCTGAACACCTGCGTCTTCCGGTGCAGCAATACGATCCCGCAGCTTACTACAATCTGGTCAAGGACGCTCCGGTAGTGGTCTCGGAACAGGGACAAGCACTTGATCGGGTTCTGCGCGCGATTGGCGACAACTAGGTCGCGTTCATTAAGATCATTCGTATCGGTTGTTTGGGCGGTGCCTTCGGGTTACAGTCACGATGAGGATGAAGCAGGATCAACGAATGTCCGACCCGGTTACGAAAGTCGAATTAGAGGATATTTTGTCCTCCGTGAAACGACTTGTTTCGTTAGGAAACAAGGACCGTTCCGCCAATGAAACCGTTGAAAAACCCGAAGACTCTCCAAGCGACAAATTCGTTCTGACACCGGCACTGCGTGTCGGCGGGCCTGATGACACGGCAGAATCGCCTGCGTCCGTCGCGCAAGAAGAGGACGTGTGGACAACACCGGTGACAGACGCCGATCTGGACGATACGACCCTGATCCTAGACATGCCAGCCGAAGACGCCGAATCCGAAGCCACCGATACGATAGCGCAAAAGGCCGAAACGCCCGCTGCCACACTGTCCGACCGGATCAGCCTAGAGGCGACAATCGCGGAACTTGAAGCCGCCGTGATTGCTCAGCCCGACGAATGGGAACCTGATGGCAGCGAGGTCAAGACCGTCCCGACTTGGGCAACGGTAAGCTATGCCGCTCCTGCTATTGATGAGAGCGTGGATGTGAACCCGGTCGAGGCTGACGCGCCAGAGGAAGAACAGGCAACATCGCCCGAACCACTCGCGGCAGTGCAAGCACAGGCAGCGTCGCCCGAACCGCTCATACTAGAGGACGAGCAGTCGGTATCGCCCGAACCGCCCGCGCCAGAGCCGGAAACCAACACCGATGAACCCGCATTCGGTGACACCTTCTCGCGTATTGGTGTCACTTTCATGCATGCACCGCAGTCAGCCTCCGCCTCCGTCGAGGAAGACGACACAGATGTCGATCACGGCGACGAACTTGCCCCTGACCTGCCACAGACCGGTGCGGACGAAGACATCGACGCCTATCTGTTTGGCGACAAAGGTGTCGTAGACGAAGAAGCGCTGCGGCAGATCGTCATGCGGATCGTGCGTGACGAACTGCAGGGAAAAATGGGCGAACGGATCACACGCAATGTGCGCAAAATGGTGCGGCGCGAAATCCACCGCGTGATCACAAGCCAGGACTTCGACTAGACCTCTTCGGCAAGGTCGAAAAGCCGCGCCAGATCCATATGATCCGTAAGATGCGCCGCCAGATCATCCAGCGTCTGTGAAACGGTTGCCCCGTATTGCGACTGGTTAACCGGCTTTCCAAGCTCTTGCAGGAATGCGCACCTGAACGCATCAGCAGCAAACAAACCATGCAGATAGCACCCCCGGATCAACCCATCGGGTGACGTTGCGCCCTCAGATCGACCATCGACGTCAAGCCACGCGCGGGCACGATCCGGACCATCGGTCTGGCCGATGTGAATCTCATACCCAGCGACACTGTCGCCAGTTGCGATATAGGTCGCATCTGTCAGCGCCAATCGCTTCTCCGGCTTCATCTCTGTCACGACATCCAGCAATCCAAGCCCTTGCACAGTCGCGGGTGCCCCTTCGATGCCGTCCGCGTCAATGATCGTCTTGCCCAGCATCTGGTAACCCCCGCAAATACCGAGCACACGGCCACCGCGCCGGACATGAGCCTGCAAGTCGATATCCCACCCCTGGGCACGGAAATGCGCCAGATCTGCAATGGTGGACTTGGACCCGGGGATCAGGATCAGGTCGGCATCTGCGGGCAGGGGGCGGCCTGCCGGAACGACATCCACAGTGACCTCCGGCATCGCCGACAGCGGATCCAGATCATCGAAATTCGCAATCCGATTCAGCCGTGGCACCGCGATCTTGATCCCGCCACCGGGACGCGATGCGATGTCCATCACGTCCTCTGCGGGCAATTTCCACGCATCTGCAAACCAGGGCACGATGCCAAGGGACGCCCAACCGGTGCGGGCCGTTATGATCTCCAGCCCTTCGGAAAACAGGCTGGTATCACCCCTGAACTTGTTGATGCCGAAGGCCTTGATCAATGCGCGATCGTCTTCGGGTAAAACCGCGTGCGTGCCGACGAGTTGCGCGATGACACCGCCACGGTCGATATCGCCTATCAAGGCCACGGGGACGCGGGCGGCGCTGGCAAAGCCCATGTTCGCAATATCGCCCGCCCGCAGATTGACCTCTGCCGGACTACCCGCACCTTCGACGATGATGACATCTGCCGTCTTGGCCAGCCGATAAAAGCTTTCCAGGACTTTCGGCAACAAAGTCGCCTTCATTTTCCCGTACTCGCGCGCTTTGACCGTGGCAAGCCGCTGGCCTTGCACCACGACCTGGGCACCAATCTCGCTTTCAGGCTTCAAAAGGACAGGGTTCATATCGACAATCGGGTCACGTCCGGCGGCCATGGCCTGCAGCGCTTGCGCCCTTCCAATCTCGCCACCATCAATCGTGACAGCCGCATTGTTGGACATGTTCTGCGGTTTGAAGGGTGCAACCCGCAGGCCCTGCTGCGTCCAGGCGCGTGCGATCCCGGCCACCAGCATCGACTTTCCGACATTCGAGCCAGCGCCCTGAATCATAATGGCTTTTGTCATCGGCACCCCCTAGGTTCGTGATAGCGGCAGGGCAGGAGCGAGGAAAGAATGAACACACCGGCGCATCTCATTTTTGGCATCACGGCCTTCGGTCGGGCCGATTCAGGCAAGGTAACGCTGGCCGCGGCGGCTGGGGCGTTGATTCCTGACCTTTCGCTTTATGTTCTGGCCGGCTGGCATTTGATTGTGCTGGGAACTGATCCGGAAATCGTTTTCGGACAAATGTACTACTCAGAGGAATGGCAGCGGATCTTCAGGATCGACAATTCCTTCGTGCTGTGGGGCATCGCGCTTGGCCTTGCGGCGATGCTGCGGTCAAAGGTCTTTATCGCGCTCAGTGCGGCCGCGCTTCTTCACCTGCTGCTTGATTTCCCGCTGCACAACGATGATGCGCGCGCCCATTTCTGGCCTGTAACGAACTGGAAATTCATCAGCCCTGTCAGCTATTGGGACACACGTTATTACGGCCACATCGTGGGGCCGGTCGAAGTGGCAGCAGTATTGGGCTGCTGCTTTGTGCTCTGGCAACGCTACGCACATGTTCCGGCGATGCGGGTCGCGACTGCGGCGGCGGCGCTTTTGCAGATATCACCGGTGATCGTGTGGATGCTCTTCTTCGGCGGGGTCTAGGTCAGGCAACAAAAAACGCGGCCCGAGCAGAGGACCGCGTTTTTTGGTGACCGGATACGGTCAACTGCGTGGCGAACTCAGGCTGCTTTCGCTTCCTGCTCAGCCGCATTGCGGCGTTCGCTTTCTTCACGTGACAGGGCGACGGATGTGCGGACACCTTTGCCCACGAATTCCATCAGGCCTTCCACGACACGTTCGTTAGGGTCAATCCCGGCGCAAGACAGTACTTCACGGCCATCGCGCGACCGTGCCCAGCGGGCGATCTGCTCTGGTCCGTTTCCGTATTTCTTGTCATCTGCGATTGCGTCGTCCAAAGCGGCCAGTACGACAGCGGCGAACAGTTTGCGAGAGCGGTTGCCTTGTTCGTTATTGAAGGCAGTCCCGTCGACGAAATCTCTCATTCTGGATCCTTTGTTCTTTTTGGTCTTGTGGTTCTGGCGTGATGGCCAATATGCATGGAAACAACCGATTCGGGGGCTCTCTTTTGGAATGGCAGGTATGCAATTTATGCATAACTCACGCCATAAAGATACCGGATTTAGTCGTCTTGCCTAGGCCTACCCTCCAAGATATAGGCGGCGACAATCTTTCATCAACCTTTCGCCATAATTTTGACACGAAGTGACCCATGCCAAAGATCAACGGAAATGAAATTCGTCCCGGCAATGTGCTGGAACACGATGGTGGCCTTTGGGCCGCAGTGAAAATTGACCACGTAAAACCCGGAAAAGGCGGTGCTTTTGCGCAGGTTGAACTGAAAAATTTGCGTGACGGCCGCAAGCTGAACGAACGTTTTCGCTCTGCCGACAAGGTCGAACGGATTCGCCTTGATCAGAAAGACCAGCAGTTCCTTTTCGAAGCAGATGACATGCTGACCTTCATGGACAGCGACACATTCGAGCAAATCGCCCTGCCTGCCGATCTTCTTGGCGAACGCCGGCCATTCCTGCAGGACGGCATGGTCGTGCACATCGAATACTACGGCGAGGAAGCGCTGAGCGTGAGCCTGCCTCAGAAAGTGACCTGCAAGGTGGTCGAGACAGAGCCAGTCGTCAAAGGTCAGACCGCCGCGAACAGCTTCAAGCCAGCAATACTCGATAACGGTGTACGCGTGATGATTCCTCCCTTTGTCGGTACAGACGAAGATATCATCGTGAACACCGAGACATTCGAATACGTCGAACGGGCCTGAGTTTAGACAGGTTTCATGCGGGCAGCGCGCTTTCCGCGCGCGCCCGCATGATCTGAACCCCAGGCAGACATCACATTTTGCAACGTCTGGCGCGCGCGTACGGCGCAAACCTTTCAACAATACACACTGTCATTTTGACAGTGACGCAGCGCCGTTTTGGCACCACACCTCATGCTCTAATGCTTTAAGGTTAACGGCAGGTTACCAAACCTGTCCGGCATCGATTCAATCCGAAACAAGTCGGACGGTCGCGGCATCTGCCTGCATATCAGATGTGGCGCGATCAAAGCGCAGATAGGCCAGGGCATTGTCACCAACGCGGGTGTGCAGCGTGCCCACGGGCTTGCCATCGCTGGTGATAGCAGCACCCGGTTCGGCGGTGCCTGTCACGCTGACGCGCGCAAGACCTTTACGCAGTTCCGTCTTATGCTTCATGCGCGCGACGATTTCCTGACCGACAAAGCAACCCTTCTTGAAATCAACGCCGTTCAGCGCCTCGAAATTGGCTTCAAGAATATAGGTCTCCGGCGTCAATTCGTTTCCGGTTTCTGGGACAAGGTGGGCCACGCGCAGCGCGTCCCAATTGGTGTCATCGGACATGTCCGTATCACCATAGAGCCGCCATCCAAGGGCTGGATGGCGCGGATCAGCTAACGCTCCTTCCGGTGGATCGCCAACACCGCGTGACACGACAAGGTCGGTTTCGCTGATCTGCACATCCGCACGCAAACGATACATCGTCAGCCGCTGGAACAGCGGCGCGGCATGGGTTTCCGCCACGTCGATCAACAGGCGGTCGGCCTTTGCAATCACAAAGAAATCCGCGATGAATTTGCCTTGCGGGGTAAGCAGTGCCGCATAGACGATGTCAGCCTTTGTGACATCGTTCGTAACCAGACCCTGCAGAAACTCCACACGATCCGCACCAGTCAGGGCTAGAACCTTACGCATCGGTATCCTCTTGTGAAAATTGCAGACGGTGCAGATCGGCATAGATGCCGCCACGGGCCAGCAGTTCTTCGTGTGTGCCTTGGTCCACGACCCGCCCGTGATCCATCACGACGATACTGTCGGCGTTGCGGATGGTGGACAGACGATGTGCGATGACAAGGGTTGTGCGTCCCTTGGCAAGCCGCTCCAGCGCCGTTTGAACAACAGCTTCGGACTTGGTATCAAGCGCGCTGGTCGCCTCGTCCAGCAACAGGATCGGGGTATTGCGCAGTAGGGCGCGCGCAATGGCGACGCGCTGGCGCTGTCCACCCGAAAGGTTAGACCCGCGTGGACCCGCAGCACTATCCAGCCCCGCTGGCAGCTGGCCCAGAAAGTCGGTGACATGTGCGGCATCCAGAACTGCCTGTAGATCCTCATCGCGCACATCCGTGCGGCCAAGCAGAATATTGTCGCGCAGGCTTTCGTCAAACAGCGCGGCATCTTGCGCCACGACCGAAAACAACGCCCGCAGATCGGGCAGGGACATCGCAGCGACGCGGATGCCATCGATCAGCACCTCACCGCCTGACGGATCGACAAGCCTTGTCAGCACATTGAAGACAGTGCTCTTGCCCGCGCCGGACGCGCCTACCAGCGCCGTCGTTTTCCCCGCCTTGGCGGTAAAATTGGCACCTTTCAGCACCGGCAGATCGCCATATTCCAGCGTAACGTCCTGCAACCTGATGTCCGGCGCTTGAACCGGTGCCGCCGTGCCAGTGGCGGGTGAAAGAACCGTGGGTTCTTCGGCCAGGACCGATTGCAACCGTTCCATCGACGCACCGGCCTGCTGCCACTTGCCACTCAGCATGCCCAGACGACGCAGCGGTTCGAAAGCCAGACTCATCGCGGTAAAGAATGACATGAACTGACCAACGGTCTTTTCGCCGGCGATAATTTCGCCACCACCGAAAATCAGCACACCCAGAAATCCGACGCCAGTCATTACGTCGATGAGGGCAGGCACCGCCGCCTGACCCGACGCGGCCTTCACCTCGGCCCGCACGCGCCCGTAGGTCAGCGCGTCATAGCGTTCGGACTGATAGGTTTCCAAGGCGTTCAGCTTGATCGGATTGATCCCGTGAAACACCTCGTCAAGGCGCGTGGACATGCGCCCCGCCAATTCGCGGGCATCACCCGACCGGCGGCGCACATAGGCCTGCGCCATCAGCGATGGCAGAACAAGAAAGGGGATCCCGACAAGCGCGATCAGCGTCCACTTCCAATCCACGGCAAGGGCGACAGAAAACAGGGCGACGACAGCGATCAGATCACGGGCGATCCCCACAAGAAGCGTGGTCCAGATACTGTTCACGACGCCGACATCACCCTGAATCCGCTCGATCAACTGGCCCGGCGGATTAACCTGATGATAGCCGCTGTCGAGGGTCATCAAATGGCGCAACAAATGGCTGCGCATGCCGGCCGCGGTCAGCTGGCTGACCTTCGTCATCAAGATCTTCTGACCGGCCGAACTGACGGCCCGTACACAGAAAATCGCCAGAATACTAAAGCCGACGATCCACAGCATCCTGCGGTCCGCTTCCAGAAAGACGCTGTCGAACATCGGCTGAATCATGCGGCTGAGAAAGGCCAGCATCGACCCTTCGATCATCATCAAGACAATCGCACCGAGCAGAACGAACTTGTGCGGCCGCAGGTAATCACGCCAAAGCCACATGAACATGGAAGGGCGACGCGTGCTCATACCGGCAGGATTTTCTTCTTGGCGAAGCTCGCCTCAAGAACGGCTGGATCGTACTCGTTTGCGATCCAGTCGCGAATACCAATCTGTCCTTCGGCCTGACGTTGTTCGAAAAGGTCAAGCATATGATCCTGAACGCCGGTCTTGGTAAAACGCAGGTGGAAATAACGCAAAGACAGTTCTTTGCGGGCCTCCGATACAGGGGCACCCTGATCCAGAAGATAAAGTGCCGAAGCAAGGCCCGCCCGGTCCGCACCGGATTTGCAATGCATGACAAACGGGCGCTGGATGGTGTCGAATGCGCTGAACAAATTCAGGATGTGGTCACGCTTTGCGGGCTGGCGGGCGTGCAGCGGAATACTGATCAGATCCAGACCAAGGGCGGCGCAGCTTTCTTCCTCGAACAGA
The DNA here is from genome assembly GCF_900109295.1 of Cognatiyoonia koreensis. Taxonomy (NCBI): domain Bacteria; kingdom Pseudomonadati; phylum Pseudomonadota; class Alphaproteobacteria; order Rhodobacterales; family Paracoccaceae; genus Cognatiyoonia; species Cognatiyoonia koreensis. The sequence goes on along the minus strand of NZ_FOIZ01000001.1, from coordinate 1,868,221 downwards.
TAGGGCGCGCGTTTGCCCTTGCCGCGCAAATTCAGCACGGCCTTGATGCCGTTCTTCTTATAGGTTTCCAGCCGCGTATGTCCGGGGTGGTTGGAGCGATAAACACCTTCGGCGACCTGTCCGAAATTGGTCCAGAAGGTGCGCAGGATACCGTGATCTGAAAACAGCACATACCAGCGGGACCGGCGGCGCTCTGTCGGGTCGGTAATGTCACGCCCATAGCTTGCCTTACGGTCGGCAATATCTGTTTGGGGCTTTGGTGACATCGTTCTAGGGGCGCTCCGGTGTGAACTGGGTTCGGTCTACGGTGAAATGGGGGGTGTCGGCAAGCAGGACAAGGTGTTGACGGTGCTTTGTGTCCCGCTACTGTCCATTTGAAATTCCTTTGAAAGTCAGATGATGTCTCTTGCCAACGGTCGTCCCTACCTTGCAATCCCCGGTCCATCCGTCATGCCCGATAAGGTGCTGCGGGCGATGCACCGCGCGTCTCCCAACATCTATGAAGGCGAATTGCACGATGTAACCTACAGCCTGATACCGGACCTGAAGTCGGTCGCGCGGACACGTCACGATGTCGCGATCTATATCGGCAACGGCCACGCAGCATGGGAAGCGGCGTTGTCCAACACGCTGTCGCGCGGCGACACGGTGCTGGTGCTTGCGACGGGGCGGTTCTGCATCGGCTGGGGCGAAATGGCGGCCAAGATTGGGGCGCAGGTTCAAACCATCGACTACGGGCAGCAAAGCGATGCCGACCTCGATCAATTCGAAGCGACGCTGGCTGCGGATAAGGATCACAGGATCAAGGCCGTGCTTGCTGTGCATGTGGATACCTCGACCAGCGTGAAAAACGACATCGCCGGCATGCGGGCGCGGCTGGACAAGCTGGGACACCCCGCGCTGCTGATGGCTGATTGCATTGCGTCACTTGGCTGCGACAGATTCGAAATGGATGCCTGGGGCGTCGATGTGATGGTCGCAGGCTGTCAGAAGGGGCTGATGACGCCTGCGGGCATGTCCTTTGTGTTCTTCAACGACAAGGCGAACGCAGCGCAAGGCAATTGCGTCACCCACTATTGGGACTGGCGACCGCGCACGGACCCCGAAGGTTACTGGCAGCTGTTTGATGGCACGGCCCCGACGCACCATCTTTTCGGGCTGCGAGCAGCACTGGACATGATCAATGAAGAAGGGTTGGAAAACGTCTGGGCGCGGCATGATCAAATCGCAGCGACGCTTTGGGCCGCTTGCGAGGCATGGCAAAGCGAAGGGCCGCTGTGGCTGAATATTCAGGATCGCGCCAAACGTTCGGTGGCTGTGACATCCATCGGGCTTGGGGCGGACAACGCCGATGCATTGCGGACATGGACGGAAACACACACCGGTCTGACACTGGGGATCGGGCTGGGGCGTGAACCCGCAAGCGGTTATTTCCGGGTCGGCCATATGGGGCATGTGAACGCACACATGATGATGAGCGTGGTCGGAACGATCGAGGCCGGACTGCTGGCGCTTGATCTGCCCCATGGTGCAGGCGCACTTGATGCCGCGGCACGCGTCATTGCGCAAAAGCCCGCAAAAGTAGACGCTTCACCGGTCGCGGCGTCGCACCCAGAACGTCATCCCGCGGTTCAGCGTCAATGCTGTGATTAGCGCCCAGATGATGCCGACGAAGGCTGTCATGACGAAGAACACCATGAACAGCAGCAGACCGAAGCTCCACAGAAAGGCATCGGTATAGTTTTCGGCGGCCTTGGGGTGGTTGTCCTGCATGCGGGCTCCTGAATGGCGATTTACAGGATATCAGATAAGGCGCGTTCGAATGCGTCAAGTTCCTCTGGCGGACCGGCGCTTACGCGGATGCAGCGGTCTTGCGGCGCAACGAATGGCATCCGCACGAAAATGCCTCTTTCGATCAGACCTTGGAGGAGCGCGCGCGCGTGATTTCCATCATGGCCGCAATCGATCGTCACAAAGTTCGTCGCACTTGGCAACGGAGTCAGTTTGTGGCGGATCGCGATCCCGGCAAGGCGGGTGCGCGCAGCGTCGACCTCTTGGCGGACATGGTCCAGCCAGGCTTGATCTTGCAACGCGGCCAGCGCCCCTGCCTGACTGATCCGGCTGATACCGAAATGATTGCGCACCTTGTTGAAAGCATTGATCAGGGGTTTTGGCCCGATGGCATAGCCGACGCGAATTCCGGCAAGCCCGTAGCCTTTCGAGAAGGTGCGCATGCGGATCACATTCGGATTTTCAGGATCAAGGGGCGGGATGGCCGTGTCGGGTGCGAGGTCGCTATAAGCTTCGTCCAGCACCAGCAGGCTGCCTTCTGGCACATGGGTGATCATATCCGCGACGGTCACGGCCCCATGCCAAGAGCCCATCGGATTATCCGGATTGGAAAAATAAATCAGCTTTGCCCCGGTTTCCTTTGCCTTGGCAATCAAGCGATCCGGATCTTCGAAGTCCCCGGCATAGGGCACGGTGTGGATGTGCGCCCCGAACCCGGCGGCGTGATAGTTGAACGTGGGATAGGCACCTGCCGATGTAACAACGCTGTCGCCTGCTGTCAGCGTGAGCCGGGCCAATAGCCCGAGCAAGCCGTCGATCCCTTCACCGACCATGATATGCGCCGCATCGATGCCGTGATGGGCGGCAAGTGCATGGCGCAGGTCATGGCATTCCGGATCGCCATATTTCCATGCATCTGTTGCTGCCGCCTGCATTGCTGCGACTGCCTGCGGCGATGGGCCAAAGCCGGATTCATTCGCGCCAAGACGTGCGATGAACGGGGCGTTACGCGCGCGTTCCTGGGCCTCTGGCCCCACAAAGGGAACGGAGGCGGGAAGGCTGGCGGCAAGGCTGGTCAAGCGGCTGTCTTCTGTCATGGCGTTGATCTAACCTGCCGTCCGACGAAGTTGCAATGGAGTGTGGTGTGCATATCTTTACTGGATGAACAGACGTGGATTCCTGATGACCAGTGGCGCGGTCGTGGTGGCCCGCAGCCTGCCGCTGGTCACCAAGCCGCCGGTGCGGCGCGTGCTGACACTGGTTTATGACAAGGCGCTTGGCGGGATGCGCGCGGTCGAGCGCATCGTGCGATGACAGCCGGCGCGCGCGTGCCGCGACGCCCCGCCCGCCATCCCGTAACGCCTTCGGCGAGAGTATTTTTGGCAAGATGATGGGGGCGAGGTCGTCTAGATTTCGTTGAGCCGGTCCATGGCGGCGTTCAATTGCGCTTCTTCGTTTTGGCGCAGCGCGAGGTTTTCGCGTGCTTCTGCCACGACTTCTGGCGGGGCGGAGGCGGCGAAGTTGGGGTTGTTTACGCGGCCTTCCAAGCCTTTGATTTCCTTTTGCAGTTTTGCAAGTGCCTTGCCCAGCCGGTCTTTTTCCGCGTCGACATCAATGATGTCAGCCAACGGCAGTGCGAAAGTCGCGCCGTTGGTTGGGACTGTCAGTGACCCTTTGGGTGCCGCGCCGATTGTGATCGTATCGACGCGGGCGAGTTTCTTGATCAGGGCTTCGTTCTTGTCCAAGGCGGCTTTGGCGTGATCGTCAGACTCTGTCTGGATCAGCGGCACCTTGAGCCCGGCGGGCACGTTCATTTGTGCCCGTGCCGAGCGGATGCCTTCGATCAGCGAGATCGTCCAGTTCATCTCGCGATCTGCGTTTTCGTCAACAAGATCAGCGGCTTGGTAAGCGGGCCAGTCGGTGTGCACCAGCATCTTTTCGCGGCTTCCCAGCGTCTGCCAAAGCTCTTCTGTGATGAATGGCATAATGGGATGCAGCAGGATCATGCATTGGTCCAGAACCCATTGCATCGTGGCTTGCGTTTCTTCTTTTGCGGCCTCGTCGCCGTCCATGAGGAGGGGTTTTGACAGCTCCACATACCAGTCGCAGACCTTGCCCCAGACAAAGGCGTAAAGTCCGTTGGCGGCGTCGTTGAAACGGTAGCTTTCCAAGGCTGCATTGACCGTTTCAAGGCACCGCGCTGTTTCCCCGATGATCCACTTGTTGACGCTGTGATTTGCGTGCACAGGGCGTGCACCGGGCGTGCACCGCATTTCTGCATAGACGTCGTTCATTTCCGCAAAGCGGCAGGCGTTCCAGAGCTTGGTCGAAAAGTTCCGGTAGCCCTTGATCCGGTCTTCGGAGATTTTCAGAACGCCCCCAAGTGCGGCCATCGCCGCGTTGGACATGCGCAGCGCGTCGGCCCCGTAGGCGTCGATCATGTCAAGCGGGTCGATCACGTTGCCCCGCGTCTTGGACATCTTTTCGCCCTTCGCGTCGCGCACCAATTGGTGGAGGTAGACGGTGTGGAACGGGTCTTCGTTCAGGACGGCTTGCGACATCATCATCATGCGCGCGACCCAGAAGAACAGGATGTCCTGCCCAGTGATGAGCACATCGCCGGGGAAGTATTTCATTGCCGGGTCGTCTTGGTCAGGCCAGCCGAGCGTGCCGAAAGGCCAGAGGCCGGAGGAGAACCATGTGTCGAGGACGTCGGGATCGCGGGCTAAGTCCACACTTCGAAGCGCTACCTTGCCACGTCCGCCAGCACCTTGCGCAACAGGGTTTGGAGCCTTCCTTTGTCCTGCTTTCGCCTGAAATTCGTCGAATGGAGAGAGATTAATTCGAACACTTTCACCATAGAATTCTTTCGCTTCCTTCGTTGCTTCTTCAAACGATGGTGCGCAGAAAGTTTTCATCGGATTGTAGGTCAAAGCGCGTGTTCCATGCTCTTGAATGGATTTACCAGCCTGTACATCTGGCCCATACCAAACCGGGATCTGATGCCCCCACCACAGCTGGCGCGAGATGCACCATGGTTCGATGTTTTCTAGCCAGTGGTAGTACACCTTTTCGCCGCTTTCGGGCATGATCTTGGTGCGCCCTTCGCGCACCGCATCTAGCGCGGGCTGCACGATTTGGGCGGTGTCGACGAACCATTGGTCAGTCAGCATCGGCTCAATCACCACTTTGGAGCGGTCGCCGAAGGGCTGCATGATCTTTTTGGCCTCGACCAGCGGGACGAGCTCGTCCGCCTCTGTGCGGGCCTCGCCACCTTCTTCGGGCGCAAAGGGGGCTTTGACTGCGGCTTTGCCAAGCCGTGGATCGGTCGCGACGGTCATGACCGCGAGCCCTTCGGCGGTGATGTCGGCGACTACGGCTTTGCGTGCTTCAAACCGGTCCATGCCGCGATAGGCGTCGGGCACGAGGTTCATGGCGGCGATCATTGCCTCGTCAAATTCCTGTTCACCGTTCGCGATGGCTTGGGCAGTGGCGGCTTCCTCTGCATAAGGTTTGCCATCGGCCCGCATCGCGCCGCGCGTGTCCATCAGGTTATACATCGGGATGTCGTTGCGTTTGGCGACTTCATAGTCGTTGAAGTCATGGGCACCCGTGATCTTCACCGCACCCGAACCGAAATTCATATCTGGGTAGGGGTCGGTGATGATCGGGATCAGGCGGCGCTGTTCCTTGGGGCCGACCGGAATTTCACAAAGTTTGCCGACGATGGGCGCATAACGTTCGTCGTCCTTGTGGACAGCGACCGCGCCGTCACCCAGCATGGTTTCGGGGCGGGTTGTGGCGATGGAGATGTAGTCGCGCGTTTCGGTGAAAAGGACATTCCCGTCCTCGTCCTTTTCGACGTAGTCGTAGGTTTCCCCACCCGCGAGCGGGTATTTGAAGTGCCACATGTGGCCATCGACTTCGATGTTTTCGACTTCGAGGTCGGAAATCGCGGTTTCGAAATGCGGGTCCCAGTTCACGAGGCGCTTGCCGCGATAGATCTTGCCCTGATTGTAGAGTTCGACAAAGACCTTGAGCACCGCGTCATGGAAGTTGCCGGGCTTTTCCGTGGCGGGCGCGGATTCAGCGCCGGACATGGTGAACGCCGAGCGGGACCAATCCATTGAATCGCCCAGACGGCGGGCCTGTTCTTCGATCATTCCGCCTTTGACGGCTTTCCATTCCCAGACCTTTTCAAGGAATTTTTCGCGCCCCAATTCGGTGCGCTTGGGCTGGCCTGTGTCGGCCAGTTCCTTTTCGACCATCAGCTGGGTGGCGATGCCTGCGTGATCCAGTCCCGGCTGCCAGAGCGTGTCATAGCCCTGCATCCGCTTCCAGCGCGTCAAAATGTCCATCAGCGTGTGGTTGAAGGCGTGCCCAACGTGCAGGTGGCCTGTGACATTGGGTGGCGGCAGCATGATGCAGAAGGTTTCGTCGCGCGACGCGTTGGCTCCGGCTTTGAACGCGCCTGCGTCTTCCCACATCTTGTAGATCGCGGCTTCGCGCATCTTTGCGTCGAATGTCTTTTCCATTGCCATATCTGTGCCGTCCTTTTGTGCTTGCCTGCGTCTTAAACAAACCAGTGAGAGGCGAAAAGGGCGGAATGCGCAAACCAGATGTTTGATCAGTTACACCTTGCCGGTTTCAGCAATGGCCTGCAGGCGGGCTGCATGCCTGCGCTGCGCGTTTTTTGCTTTCCCGTCGTTCCTTGTTGCGCAGGTGTCGGCGTTAGGGGTGGACCTTGCGCCTCTGGCGGTTAGGTTCTGCCTAACACCAGCCAAAGGATCACACGATGGACAAGTTCGGAAAAAGCCAGCCGGTCAAGCGGGTCGAGGATGTCCGTTTTCTGACAGGGGCGGGTCGCTATGTCGATGACATCGCACCCCATGATGCGCTGCATGCGTTTGTTATGCGCTCTCCCGTTGCCCATGGTGTGATCACCGCGCTGGACGTTGATGATGCGCGCGAGATGCCGGGTGTCGTCGCTGTCATCACCGGGCAGGATCTGCTGGATGCCGGCGTCAAGGTCGATATCAGCGGCGGTGCTGTCACGAACCGCGACGGGTCAAAGGGCGTCAAGCCGCTCCGCCCGGTTCTTGCCCTTGATCGCGTCCGCCACGTCGGTGAGGCTGTGGCCGTTGTCATCGCCGATACCTACGCAAATGCGAAGGATGCCGCCGAAGCAATCCTGTTGGACGTCGATGATTTGCCTGCGCATATCGATCTGTCCTTTTCCGGAGAGCCGCTTCACGATGCGGCCCCCGATAATCAGGTTTTTGATTGGGGTTTGGGTGATCTGGAGGCCGTCGATGCCGCTTTGGAAAGTGCCGCCCATGTGATCAAGGTCGATATCACCGACAACCGTGTGATCTGCAACGCCATGGAGCCACGCGGCTGTTTTGCCGAAATGGTCGATGGCCGCTTGCATGTGTCGTTCAACGGGCAGGGTGTCTGGGGACTGAAAGCGGACCTGGCCAAGATGTTTGGCATGGATGCCGAGGATATCCGCATCACCAACCCCGATGTGGGCGGCGGGTTTGGCATGAAGGCGTTCAACTATCCCGAATATCCCGTTGTTGCCTATGCTGCCAGGACGCTCGGCCGCCCTGTGCGCTGGATGTCGGAGCGCACCGAGGCGATGCTGACGGACAATGCCGGGCGCGATCTGGTGACGACGGCCACGATGGCCTTTGACGCCGATCATCGCATTGTCGCCTATCACCTTGATACGGTTGCGAATATGGGGGCCTATATCTCGGGCTTTGCACAGTTCATTCAGACTGATCTGTTTTCCAAGGTGCTGATGGGCACCTATGACGTGCAGGCGGCATACATGCGCACGCGCGGCGTTTTTACCAATACAACGCCTGTCGATGCCTATCGCGGCGCTGGCCGCCCAGAGGCGATTTTCGTGCTCGAACGCACCATGGACGAGGCCGCGCGCCAGCTGGGTGTCGATCCTTGGGAGTTGCGCAAGAAGAACTTTATCGCCCCCGACCAGTTTCCCTACACGACCGCGACAGGTGTCACCTATGACGTCGGTGAATTCGCGCGCGTCCTGACGCGGGTGGAGGGCGAGGCGGATGTCAGTGGCTTTGCCGCGCGCAAGGCCAAGAGCGCTGCCGCCGGAAAGCTGCGCGGGCAGGGGCTTTGCTATTACATCGAAAGCATTCTTGGAAATCCGTCCGAGACGACCAAGGTCGATTTCGTCGAAGACGGCGCGTTGATCTATGTTGGCACGCAATCGAACGGGCAAGGCCATGAAACCGTTTTCGCGCAATTCCTGTCAGACCAGACGGGTATCCCTGCGGACAAGATCAAGGTCATTCAGGGAGATAGCGATCTGATCGCGACGGGCGGCGGCACAGGTGGATCACGGTCCGTTACGGTGCAAAACACCGCGACGCTGGCGACGGTGGACAAGATGCTGATCGACTTCGGCGCGTTTCTTGCAGACACCGAAGGTGTCGATGCTGCTGCTGTGAGTTTCGATGACGAACGGTTCCGCATCGCCGGATCGAACCTGACCCCCACAATGCTGGAGGTCGCAGATATGGCCCGCGCCGCAGGGCGTGACGATCTGCTGACCCACACGGCGAAGATCACGCTGGAAAACCGGTCATTCCCCAACGGTGCGCATGTTGCCGAGATCGAGATCGACCCTGAAACCGGCGTTGTCAGTGTGGATCGCTACACTGTCGTTGACGATTTCGGAAACCTGATCAATCCGATGCTTGTGGCCGGTCAGGTGCACGGCGGCGTGGCCCAAGGTATCGGGCAGGCGCTGACCGAGCGGGTTGTCTTTGATGAGGACGGCCAACTGCTCACGGCGAGTTTTATGGACTATGGAATGCCGCGGGCGGACAATGTGCCTATGATCGATTTCTCGACCGAGGGGACACCCAGCACATATAACCCCATGGGCATGAAGGGTTGTGGCGAAGCGGGCACTGTCGGGGCGCTGGCCGCGGTTGCAAATGCTGTCCTTGATGCGATGTGGGACGAAGGTGTGCGCGCCATTGAAATGCCGTTCACGCCGCACCGTGTCTGGCAAACCCTGCAACAGGCGAAGGCAGACAGTGCCGCTGCGTGACTGGTTCCTTGGCCTTATTGGCCGCAAGCCCCTTCATGAAGAAGGGGCGCACCGTACACGCGGACCTGCCACCCATGTCATCATTCTGGACGGGACGGCGTCGAGTCTGGATCCGGGCAGCGAAACCAACGCCGGTCTGACCTTCAAGCTGCTGCGCGAAGCCGGACGGCGGGCCAATCTGACCGTCTATTACGAGGCGGGCATTCAATGGCGCGACTGGCGCAGCACATTGGATGTGATGGCCGGACATGGTACGAACCGATTGATCCGTAGGGCCTATGGCGTGATTGCCTCGCGGTATCGCGACGGCGACAAGATTATTCTGGTTGGTTATTCGCGCGGGGCGTTTGCTGCGCGATCGCTTGCGGGCGTCATCGACCTGATCGGGTTGCTCAAGGCCGATCATGCGACGGTCAGCAATATTCGCACCGCCTATCGCCACTACGAATCCGGCGCGGCCTCAGCGGCCGCTGTGGCCTTTCGCAAGAAATTCTGCCACCCCAAGGTCGAGATCGAAGCCGTCGCTGTCTGGGATACAGTCAAGGCACTGGGCTTGCGTCTGCCGCTGATCTGGCGCTGGACGACATCGCCACATGACTTTCATTCGCATGCGCTGGGCAACAGCATCCGCAACGGGTTTCATGCGCTGGCCATCGACGAACGCCGCGTCGCTTACGAACCGGTCATGTGGTCATGCCCAACCGAATGGAAGGGCCACATGGAACAGGTCTGGTTTCGTGGCACCCATGGCGACGTTGGCGGGCAGTTGAGCGGACATGAGGCCGCGCGCCCGCTGTCGAACATTCCGCTGGTCTGGATGCTGGAGCGGCTTGAAATGTGTGGTGTTCCCCTGCCTGAGGGTTGGCACAGCCGCTATCCGCAAGACGTGCGTGCGCCGTCGATTGGCGCATGGGCCGGTTGGTCCAAGATTTTCTGGTTGCGGCGCGCCCGCGTGGTTGGTGCCGACCCGTCTGAATCACTTCATTCAACGATTGCCGGAACCCAAGAGGCGGAACAGGCGATTGCGGCCGCCCATTCCTGAGGTTTGCGTCAGGCGACTTTTTGCAGCCGTGCCTTTGGCGTGATACCGAGCGCGTGGCACACATCGCGCGTCAGTTCGGGTTTGTTCAGCGTATAGAAATGCAGGTGTTCCACGCCGCCCCGGATCAGATCGTCGCAGAGTTCCGTTGCGAGCGCTGTGGACAGCAGATCCGTATTGCCGTCGCGCGTTGCATTGGCGAACCCGTCGCGGATCACCTGCGGGATGGCCGTGCCGCAGCTTTGTGCGAATTTCTGCACGCCGTTCCAGTTTTCGATCGGCAGGATGCCCGGAATGATCGGCGCGTCGATCCCCGCCTTGACGCAGGCATCGCGAAACCGAAAGAATGTGTCGGCCTCGAAGAAGAACTGCGTGATGGCGGACGTAGCACCGGCGTCGAACTTGCGCTTGAGATAGGCGATATCGGCGGCGTGGTCTGCGGCCTCTGGGTGCTTTTCGGGGTAGGCCCCCACAGTCAGGTTGAAATGGCCGGTGTCGGCAAGTGCGCTGATCAGGTCGACCGAGCTTTGAAAGCCCTCTGGATGCGGTGTGAACCGGTCCGTCGCCTGTGGCGCGTCACCGCGCAGGGCCACGATGTCGCGCACGCCTGATTTGGCGTAGGCATCCGCGATTTCCAGCGTTTCCGTGCGTGTTGCATCCACGCAGGTCAGGTGCGCCGCCACACGCAGGCCGGTTTCGGCGTGCAGCGTTTCCACCGCCTCGTGTGTCAGTTTGCGGGTGGTGCCACCGGCACCGTAGGTGACGGAAACAAAGGCCGGATCAAGCGGGGCAAGCGTGTTCACGCAGTCCCAGAGTTTGAAAGAGGCGGCGAGCGATTTCGGGGGGAAGAACTCGAAACTGATCTTGGGCATGATGTCGGCTCCAATAGGGACTTGTGTGTTATGCCCTGTTCCATGTTATGAGGCGAATTCATAACGCTCAGAAACATTATGAGGTTTGGTCATGCATATCGAGTTCCGCCATCTGCGCACGATCAAGGCGATCCATGATACTGGCGGGCTTGCCCGTGCGGCGGATTTGCTGCACATCACCCAGTCCGCCTTGTCCCACCAGATCAAGGGGATCGAGGATCAGGCCGGTGTCGAACTTTTTGTGCGCCGCACGAAGCCGTTGAAACTGTCTGCCGCGGGGATGAAGATGCTGGCCGCCGCAGAAGAAATCCTGCCGCGTGTCGCCGCCCTTGAGGCCGAGTTCGACGGGCTGATCGCAGGCAAAGCGGGCCGCTTGCACATCGCCATCGAATGTCACGCCTGTTTTGAGTGGCTGTTTCCCGTGCTGGAGAAATTCCGCAAGGCCTGGCCCGAGGTTGATGTCGATATCCGCCCCGGTCTGGCGTTTGATGCGATGCCGGCCTTGAAACGAGAAGAGGTTGATCTGGTGGTGTCATCCGATCCCGAAGACCTTGAGGATACGGATTTTACCCCGATTTTTGATTATGAGCCGGTTTTTCTGGCATCGTCCTTGCACCCCCTGGCGTCCAAGGATTACGTCGAAGCCCCTGATTTTCGGGGCGAAACACTGATCACCTATCCGGTGGACCGGTCGCGATTGGATGTCTTTTCCGAATTGCTGATCCCTGCCAAGGTCGAACCGGCAGCGGTGCGGCAGGTCGAACTGACATCCGTAATCCTGTTGCTGGTCGCGTCCAATCGCGGGGTGGCAGTGTTGCCGGACTGGGTTGTGCGCGAGGTGCGCTACAACGCAGATTACGTCACCAAGCCGCTGACCGCGAAGGGCGTCACAAAACGGCTTTATGCCGCGACCCGGTCGCAGGATACGAACCTGCCGTTCATGGCCCATCTGCTGCGGCTGGCACGACAGGAAGCGGTGAAACTGCAGCGGGTCTAATCCTCTCGACAGGGCTGGCTTGGCGGCCTATACGCCCCATCTGATCCAAGTAACGGAGTCGCCTGATGGCTGGCAGTGCAAATCTGAACGTGATGATGAAAGTGGCCCGCAAGGCTGGCCGCCAGCTGGTCAAGGACTTTGGCGAGGTCGAGAACCTGCAGGTGTCCAAAAAAGGCCCCGGTGATTTCGTCAGCCGCGCAGACCGCGAGGCCGAGGCGACCATCAAGGAAGAACTGATGGCCGCGCGCCCGTCGTATGGGTTTTGGGGCGAAGAAGGCGGCGAAATCGACGGCGAAGACCCGACACGCCGCTGGATCGTTGACCCGCTGGATGGCACCACGAATTTCCTGCACGGCCTGCCCCATTGGGCGGTGTCCATCGCGTTGGAGCATAAGGGAGCCGTTGTCGCGGGTGTGATCTATGATCCCGTCAAGGACGAGATGTTCTATGCCGAAAAGGGCTTTGGTGCTTTCGTGAACGAGGCCCGTTTGCGCGTCTCTGGCCGTCATCGCATGGCGGAGTGCCTGTTCGCGACGGGTCTGCCGTGGTCGGGCCGGGCCGATCTGCCCGAAACCCTGCAAGACCTTGCCCGCATCCTGCCTGCCTGTTCGGGCGTGCGCCGGTTCGGATCAGCTGCGCTTGATCTGGCTTATGTTGCCGCCGGTCGTTACGACGGGTTTTGGGAACGCCGCCTGAATGCATGGGACATCGCGGCCGGCATCATTATCGTGAAAGAGTCCGGCGGTCTGATCGAGCCGATGAATTCAGGTGATGATCTTTTGACAGGCGGCGCGCTTGTGTGTGCCAACGATTCGATATTCGACGCCTTCGCCAAAGTCGTGCGTAACAAAAGCTAGATTTCAAAGGCTGGCTTAGCGCCGTCTGACCACGGGAATACGGCTGCGCAACCTGCTGTAGTCTGCCGCCGGATGGTCGGGATGGTAGTCGGTATTGCGCCAGAACCTTTGCCCGCCCAAGCGCCGAAACGTCGGCAGGGTCAGCAGTGCCCCGATCACAAAGCCGGCCGCATGGGCCATATAGGCAATGCCTGCTTCTGTGCCGTTGATCGTGTTGAAAAGTTGCAGGCCGAACCAGACGCCAAGCATGATCCACGCGGGCAGAGGCAGGATGCGGAAGAACACGACGAAATAGATAAAGATATCCACTTTTGCCTTTGGAAACAGCAGGATGTAGCCGCCCATCACACCCGCAATCGCGCCCGATGCGCCCACGGTCGGCACGGGTGATCCGGGTTCCAGCGCAAATTGCGCGATGTTCGCCCCCACGCCGCAAACCATGTAGAACAAGGCAAAAACCACAGGGCCCATCTTGTCTTCGAGGTTGTCGCCGAAAATCCAGAGAAACAGCATGTTCCCGGCCAGATGCATGAATCCGCCATGCAAGAAGATTGCTGTCACAAGGCCGGAATAGCCTTCGCCCATGCTGATCCGCACAGGGATCATTCCGAAATGGTAATAGATGTAGCCAAGCGCCTGTTCCGAGGTGGCCAGCACGCTCATGAACAGGAAAATACCGACGTTCAGCGCAATCAGCACATAGGTGACGTAGGGCACCGTTTCAGACGGGTTGTGATCGCGGATCGGCAGCATGGCGCGACCGTCCGCGATCTATCCCGAAGCGTCAAGCGTCTTGCGAAACCGATGCAAGCAGTGCCGCGTTCCCGCCAGCAGCGGTGGTGTCGATGCAGATGTGGCGTTCATGCTGGACATGCGCAATATCGGGCTGCCCTGTGATCAGCGCCGTGATCGGCCCGTCACGTTGTGCCAGCGTTTGCGCGATGATCTGCCCTTGTTCACTGTCACCCCACCAGATCACGGCCGCCGCGTGCGGATGATCGTCAAGCGTGCCCGTCACAGGTGTGCCACCAAGTGCCTTGACTGCCTTGACCTGCGCATCGACATCCGGCCCGAGGCAGAGGATATCGCCGCGCGGGTGCACCGTCAGACGGTTGGATTCGCCTGTTGGCCCCGGCAGTTCCAGCGGTGTCAGTGTGGGGGTGACTGAAGATTTGCCAAAGCGGGGCAGGTAGTTCGGGCCACCTGCCTTTGGTCCGGTGCCGGACAGACCTTCGCCGCCGAACGGCTGGCTGCCCACGATCGCGCCGATCTGGTCGCGGTTCACGTAGATATTGCCAGCATTCACTGCGTTTACGATGTATTCGACCCGGTCGTCGATCCGTGTGTGCAAGCCGAAGGTCAGCCCGTAGCCGGTGCTGTTGATATCGGCGATGACCTGATTGAGCTTGCTGGATTTGAAGGTGGCCACATGGAGGACGGGGCCGAAGATTTCACGCTCCAGTTCCTTGATGCTGTTCACCTTGATAACGGTCGGGGCGATGTAGTGGCCTGTCGCGGGGGATTTCAGCGCGTGGATCACACGCCCGTCGGCTTGTGCCTTTGCGATGTGATCAGCGATGCCTTTGTGCGCAAGATCGTCGATGACGGGCCCCACATCGGTAGAGAGCGCCCAAGGGTCGCCCACGGTCAGCGCGTCCATCGCCCCGGTCAGCATGTCCATCAGCTTGTCAGCGACATCTTCTTGCACGTAGAGACAGCGCAGCGCAGAGCAACGTTGCCCCGCCGAGCGGAAAGCCCCGTTCACAATATCGCGCACGGCTGCTTCTGGCAGGGCAGTGCTGTCAACGATCATGGCGTTCAGCCCGCCGGTTTCAGCGATCAGCGGCGTGCCGGGTGCGCAGTGTTTGGCCATGCTGCTGTTGATCTTGCGTGCGGTCGCGGTCGAGCCGGTGAAGGCGACTCCGGTGACCTGTGCGTTGCCTGTGAGCGCCGCACCGACGGCACCGTCACCGGGCAAAAGCTGGATCGCCGCTTTGGGTACACCTGCCTTGTGCATCAGGCTGACGGCGAAATGCGCGATAATCGGCGTTTGCTCAGCCGGTTTGGCAAGCACGGCATTGCCCGCTGCAAGTGCCGCCGCGATTTGGCCGGAGAAGATTGCCAGCGGGAAGTTCCAGGGCGAAATGCAGACCCATGTTCCGCGCGGGCGTGGGTCGTTCTTTTTCGCCTGAGCTGCATAATAGCGCAGAAAATCTACGGCTTCGCGCAATTCGGCAACGGCGTCGGGCATGCATTTGCCAGCCTCGCGAGTCAGGATCGCAAAGATTTCGGCGGCGTTTTCCTCATAGAGATCGGCGACCGTGTTCAGGATCGCGGCGCGATCTGACACGGGTGCGTCCCACGTTTTGGCAGCGGCAAATGCAGTGGACACGTCCGTGTCGGTTGTCGCTTCGACCTGACCGACGATGTCGCCGGGGTTGGCCGGATTGAGGACAGGACGCGCATCGGATGATCCGCCCTTGCGCCCGACAACAAGCGGGGCGGCTTGCCAAGTCTTTGTCCGCAGTGGTTCGCGGTCATGGGCGATTTGCGCGAGGGTCGGGCGGTCTGTCAGATCGAAGCCTTTGGAATTCACGCGTTCCGGCATGAAAAGGGCTGGTCCTGTCGGCAGGTCAGGCATGTGGCCGATTTTTTCAAACGGGCAGGAGGCGACTTCTGCGGCGGGCACGTCTTCGTCGACGATCTGGTTCACGAAGGACGAGTTTGCCCCGTTTTCAAGCAGACGACGGACCAGATATGCCAAGAGATCTTCGTGCGCGCCGACGGGGGCGTAGATCCGGCAGTGTGTCCTGTTGGCCTTTAACACGATGGTGTGCAGCGCTTCGCCCATGCCGTGCAGCCGCTGGAATTCGTAGTCTTCGGGTGTTTTGCCGAGCGTCTTGGCCAGATCAAGGATCGCCGCGACGGTGTGGGCATTGTGCGTGGCGAACTGCGGATAAATCCGGTCCGTGCGGGACAGCAGTTTGCGCGCATTCGCGATATAGCTGACGTCGGTGTGTTCCTTGGCGGTGAAAACTGGAAAGCCGGGCAGGCCTTCGGTTTGGGCGCGTTTGATTTCCGTGTCCCAATACGCCCCTTTGACAAGGCGCACCATGATCTTGCGATCCAGCCGGTCGGCCATGTCGTAAAGCGTGTCGATCACATGACCGGCCCGCTGGCCATAGGCCTGCACGACGATCCCGAACCCATCCCAACCGGCGAGGGCAGGTTCGGCCAGCACCGCTTCGATCACGTCAAGTGACAGGGCAAGGCGATCGGCCTCTTCGGCGTCGATGTTAAAGCCCATCCCTGCCGATTTCGCCAGCATTGCAAGTGCGCGCACGCGGGGGACAAGTTCGGTCATCACGCGGTCTTCCTGCGCGATTTCATAGCGGGGGTGCAGCGCGGACAGTTTGACAGAAATACCGGGATTTTCGGCGACTGACTTGTGTGTGCAATGGGTCGCAATCGCGCTGATCGCGCGGGAATAGGCGAGGTGATAGGCCCGTGCGTCCGCGTCGTTGCAGGCCGCTTCGCCAAGCATGTCATAGCTGTAGGTAAAGCCTTTCTTCTGCATCCCTTCGGCGCGTTTCATCGCCTTTTCGATGGTTTCGCCAAGCACGAACTGACGGCCCATTTCGCGCATCGCACGCCCGACAGCTGTGCGGATGACAGGTTCGCCAAGCCGCTTGACCGCACCGCGCAAGGACCCGATGAGACCCGGCTTTTCGTCTTCGAGCACGCGACCGGTCAACATGAGCGCCCAGGTCGATGCGTTCACCAGCGAGGAGGTCGATTTGCCAAGGTGCGTGCCCCAGTCCGACGGGGCGATCTTGTCTTCGATCAGCTCGTCCATCGTATCTGCATCCGGCACCCGCAAAAGGGCCTCTGCCAGACACATCAGCGCGATGCCCTCATCAGTCGAAAGACCGTATTCGGCAAGGAAGACTTCCATCAGGCCCGGATCGGCACTGCCGCGAATCTCTTTCACCAGATCGGTGGCTGCCGCGTGGATGCGCTTGCGGTCGGCGTCCGATAGCGCCGCCTCTTTCACGAGGCGGTTGATGGTTGCCATTTCGTCGGCAAGGTAAGCGGAATCAATGGTGGCGCGAAGATCAGAGGCAGAATCACGTGGCATCATGGCACCTTTCAGCTGAGCACATAGATTACGTTAGCAAGAATTTGCCGGTCGATTTGACTGAGTTCTTTCGGCATGCCAGCATTCCGTCTTATCAACCTGCCAGATGATAGGATATTGTCCTGTGAGCATAGATCAATTTGACCGCAAGATCCTGGACATCCTCGCAACTGAAGGGCGGATCAGTGTCACGGCCCTTGCCGGGCGCATCGGCCTGTCAAAATCCCCGACGCAAGCGCGGCTGAAACGGCTGGAAGACAGCGGGATCATTCGCGGCTATCGCGCCCTGTTCGATTCGATTCAATTGGGTCGGGACCACATCACGTTTGTCGAAGTGAAATTGTCGGACACCCGGGAGACAGCACTGGCACAGTTCAATACGGGCGTTCTGAAAATTCCGGAGATCGAACAATGCCATATGATCGCCGGCACGTTTGATTATCTTTTGAAGGTCCGCACCAGTGGCATGACCGGTTATCGTGCGGTGCTGGCCGAAAAGATTTCGACCCTTCCACACGTCGCCAACACATCGACCTATGTTGCCATGCAGGCGGTCAAGGAAGAGGCGGTCGAACCCGTCGCTCCGGGCGGCTGAGTTGACGTTGCCCGCATGCGACCCATCATTTGGGGCATGAGGTATTTCATCGCCGTCGCCCTTTTGGCCGCGACACCCGCCATTGCAGATACGTGTCCACCTGCGCCCGACCACGCCGCCGCATTGGCGGAACGACTGGCATTGTTGAAGGACAGCGCTTCGCCTGCAGAGGCGCAGCAGATCAGCGACATGTTATGGCAGCTTTGGACCGACGCGCCTGACGCCAAGGCGCAGGCCTTGTTGGATGAAGGCATGCGTCAGCGGTCAGGGTTTGATTTGGCGGGTGCGCGGGAAACCCTAGACGAACTGGTCGCCTACTGTCCGGACTATGCCGAGGGCTATAACCAGCGCGCGTTCGCGCATTATCTGGCACAGGACTTTGCGGCCGCCCTTGTCGATCTGGATCGCGCCCTTGAGATCATGCCGGAGCACATCGGGGCGTTGTCGGGCAAGGGGCTGACCCTGATGGGGCTTGGACGCGACGAGGAGGCGCAAGATGCCCTGAAAGCTGCCGTTGCGCTGAACCCGTGGCTGAATGAGCGCGCACTTATCAAAGAGCCGGAAGGTACTGATATCTGACACTTGCGGGCCGCGGGCCTGCCGCTTAGGAATGCGGTGTGCCCCCGTGGTGGAATGGTAGACACTGGAGACTTAAAATCTCTTGGGCGTATGCCCGTGCCGGTTCGAGTCCGGCCGGGGGCACCACCGCCTATCCTGATTAGCCGTCGATGGCTGCTGCCGACAGGGCAATCGCCTGTTGATAGACGGTTGCCGCGTTCCATTCGTTCAAGACCCGGAAATTCGCCGTGCCTTCCTGATAGGGCTGACCCGGTTGCCAACCTTTCTGGCGCAGGAAGTTTGCAGTCGATGCGAGGCTGTCAGAGACCGTATAGAGATCAACGCGCCCGTTTCCGTCAGCATCCACACCGTAGCGCAATGCATTGCCGGGCAAGAACTGGGTGTGGCCCATTTCACCGTGTGCCGCACCGCGCTGGTTGCTGTCCAGACCGCCGCGATCCACAAGGATCAGGGCCGACAGGGCGTGCGGTTCAAAAAAGCTTGCCCGGCGGCAATCGTAGGCCACGGTGGTGATTGAATCGACCACTGGCGTATTGCCCATGTTGCGCCCGAACCCGGTTTCCATGCCGTGGATCGCAAGCAGGATACCGGCTGGCACGCCGTAAGAGGCTTCGAGAGAGGCGTAGAAATTCGCGTTCTGTGCTTTTACCCGCCGCGCCTGCGCCGCAAAGCTGTCGATGGAGCCAAGACGGATCCGGATGAAATCGTTCAGCGCGTATTTCACGCCGCGCTGGTTGCGGTCCGCGTTGATGGTTGATTGCGAGTATTGCGCGTTGGCAAGCGCCTGAAGGCCGCGCTGGCCGACACCGGCAGCCGCCGCTTCCTGTGCGAAAGCCTGTTTCCAGGCCGCAAAGCCAGAAGCGTCGTTGCCGCAAGTTGCGGCATTCGCGGAACCCGCGACGCAAATTGCCAAAGCGGCAGCAGTGAACGATTTATACATTTTGGCAGTCTCTTCGATTTGGAATTGGTCTGGGCTAGTTAACATGACTGGCCCCCCAACGTTCAAGGTGAGGTTTTCCGCCACTTGAAGGGGCGGCGGTTTGCCGCGCTGTCGGCAAACGATCGTCTTGATCTTGCTTTGCCGTGTTGCGGCCCGCTTTGCGCTGAGCAGGATTTCAAGCGTGCTTGGGTTGCGGTTGCCCTGCGATCAGTCGCGCTGGCCTGCGAACCGTTCCGCCCATTCCGCACGTTCGTCATCCGTGATCTTGCGGAACAGGTTTTCGGGTACGCTGAATGCGTGTCCTGCTGGCAGTGCCGCCAGTTCCGCGCCGATGTCGCTGGGCCAATCGCCGGATGTGTTCATCGCATCCAGCATGGTTTTGCTGGCCGTCGGGATGAACGGGGCGGACAGGATGCCATAAAGCCGGATGAGGTTCAGGCCGACGCGCACCTGCATCGCGGCCTGTGCCTCGTCCGTCTTGATCGTGCTCCAAGGTGCTGCGGCTTGCAGGTATTCGTTGCCGGCCACCCAGATTGCGCGCAGTTCGGCGGCGGCCTTGCGGATTTCGATGGCGTCCATGTGGCTTTCATAAGCCTTCAGCCGCATCGTCAGGTCGGCAATCAGTGCGTTTTCCTGTTCGCCGTATGTGCCACCGTCCGGCACGGTTTCCCCGAATTTGGAGCGGCAGAACTTTGTGATCCGGCTCACGAAATTCCCGAGCACGTCGGCGAGGTCCTTGTTCACATCGGTCTGGAAATTTTCCCATGTGAATTCCGCGTCGGAGCTTTCGGGAATATGCGACAGCAACCACCAGCGCCAGTAATCCGCCGGCAGGATTTCGAGTGCCTGATCCTGAAACACGCCGCGCCCGCGCGATGTGCTGAACTGCCCGCCATCATAATTGAGGTAGTTGAACGACTTGATGTAATCGACCAGTTTCCATGGTTCTTGTGTGCCTTTGATCGTGGCGGGGAAGGACAGCGTGTGGAAGGGGACGTTGTCCTTGCCCATGAACTGCGTATAGCGCACGTCATCGGCCCCCTTGTCGGTGCGCCACCAGCTTTCCCAGTCTGACCCTTTCCCGGCGTCCACCCATTCCTGCGCGCAGGCGATGTATTCGATGGGGGCGTCGAACCAGACGTAAAAGACCTTACCTTCCATGCCCGGCCAGTCTTTTTCGCCGTCTTTCACGGGGATTCCCCAGTCCAGATCACGGGTGATGCCGCGATCTTGCAGGCCGTCGCCATCCGTCAGCCATTTCTTGGCGATCGAGGTCGTCAGGATCGGCCAGTCTGTCTTGCTGTCGATCCATGCGGCGAGGTCGTCCTTCAGTTCGGACTGACGCAGGTAGAGGTGTTTGGTCGTGCGCACTTCCAGATCGGTTGCGCCAGAGATCGTTGAGTGCGGTTCGATGAGGTCGGTGGGGTCAAGCTGCTTGGTGCAGTTGTCGCATTGATCGCCGCGCGCGCTGTCGAACCCGCAATTCGGGCAGGTGCCTTCGATATAGCGGTCCGGCAGGAACCGTCCGTCGGTGATGGAATAGACTTGTTCTTCGGTGACTTCGCGGATCAGGCCGACTTCGTTCAGGCGCCCCGCGAAAGCCTGTGTCAGCTTGTGGTTTTGTGGGCTGGATGACCGTCCGAAGTGGTCAAACGACAGACCGAAACCCTTGGCGATATCCGCCTGAATCGCGTGCATTTCGGCACAATAGTCCGCGACAGGCTTTCCGGCCTTGGCGGCCGCCAGTTCGGCGGGTGTGCCGTGTTCGTCTGTGGCGCAAAGGAACAGGACGTCATGCCCACGTCCGCGCAGGTAACGTGCGTAAAGATCAGCCGGCAGCTGCGAGCCGACAAGATTGCCCAAGTGCTTGATCCCGTTGATGTAGGGGATGGCTGATGTGATCAGGTGGCGGGCCATGCGGTTCAGTCCTTTTGCTTGCCGCGCTGTTCTAGCGGGCAAGGGGCGGGGATGCCATACGCAACTGTGTTTCCAAACCTGCAACAATGATTTCGCACTGTTGCCATATTTGGAACAATGTCGCGTGGTTAATATTTCCCTATCAACGCCTCCTCAGGGTTCGCGGTGGGGCGAAACCTGGCAAGAAGCGCAGTACGTGTGAAAGGGCCTCTTCACACGACTGCGCTTTTTCTTTTCTGGATGACGCTCAGTCCTTGCGGTCGCGGCTGCGTCCCAGCAAACGCCCGATCATGAAGGTTGTGCGCGGTGCGTAGACATAGCGTGTCCGTCTGCCCGGCGAGTCGCGTACCCGCATCCGCGCGAGGCCGAAGATCACAAGGCCAATATGGCCGACCGCAATAAGCGTGAACATCGCGAATGGGCCGAACCATGCAATCAAGAGCGACGCGATATAGGGCGCAGCAATCGCCCCGATTGCGTAGTAGAACATCAAGGCTGCCGATAGCGGGACCCGCTGTTCCTGTGTTGCGAAATCATGCGCGTGCGCTGCTGCGACCGAGTAGATCGGAAATGTCGTGAAGCCGAAAATGAAGGCAAGCAGCATGATCGTTTCCGGGCTGGACCCATGCGCAAGATACTGTGACGCACAAGACAGGGTTGCCGCTACCGACAGCCAGATCAGCACGCGGCGGCGGTCGAACCTGTCCGCGATCCAGCCGGTCGGGATCTGTGACAGCGCCCCGCCAGCGACAAATGCGGCAAGGAAGATACCGATCTGGCCCGGAGCCAGCCCGAGTTCGATACCATAGATCGGGCCAACCATGCGGAATGACGCGCTTGACAGTGCTGCGACAACGACGCCTGCCACCGCAAGGGGCGATGCTTTCCATGCAAGGATCGGTTCGAGCCGTGTTGCGGCTGGTGTTTCGGGCTGTTCGTTCTTGGTCAGCGCCAACGGCAGCAAGGAGGCGCAGCAGATGATCGTCAGCAGGTTATAGGCAATATAGGTTTCCAGATTGGCCAGCGCGCCGATCATGAACTGCGCAATCAGCGAACTGACAATATCGACGAAACGATAGCTGCCCATTGCCCGCCCGCGCGTTTCATTGGTGACCTTGGCCTGCAACCATGCTTCGATCACCGTGTAACACCCGGCGATGCAGATGCCTGATCCCACACGGAACAGCGCCCACCAATTCGGGTCTGTTACCAGCACATGCGCCGCAAGCCCGATCGCCCCTGTGGCCGCGAAGATCGCGAAGGCCCGGCTGTGACCGACCCCGCCCATCAAGCGCGGTGCCCACCAGCAGCCGATGAAAAAGCCGAAGAAATGCGCCGATCCTAGAAAGCCGACCTGTTCGGGTGTCATACCGGTGGCCAGCCCCGTCAAAGCATCAAGAGGGCCGACACCGCCTGAAGACAACTGGAGAAGACCCGCCGAAAGAAACAAGGCCGCAAATGAAATCGCCATACGCATGAGCTGGAAATTGCGCCTGTTCGGCAAACTTGGCAATCGGTTTGTCGCTTGCACCCGGCACCGCGCCGATTAGGGTCGCACAAAACGAGAGAGGACGTATGCGATGAAGATGATCCCGCTTGGGCGCACCGAAATAGAGGTTTCCGATTGGTGCCTGGGGACGATGACCTATCCGACCCATACACCCGAAGCCGATGCCCACAGGCAGATCGACATAGCACTGGATGCCGGCATCAATTTTCTTGATACGGCAGAGGCCTATCCGGTCGCACCGATGAGCGCCGACACGGTCGGCGATTCTGAGCGCTGTATCGGCCGTTGGTTGGCTGCATCCGGGCGGCGTGATGAATGGGTTATCGCCACAAAGGTTGCAGGCGATAATCCCGGCTGGCTGAGAGACGGCAAGGGATATGACGGTGCAGTGATCCGCGAGGCTGTCGATCTGTCTTTGCAACGGTTGCAGACCGATTACATCGATCTTTACCAGATGCACTGGCCGATGCGCGGATCATATATGTTCCGCCAGAACTGGACCTTTGATCCTTCGGGCCAGAACCGGCAGGAGACCCTTGATCATATGCTGGACGTGCTGGGGGCGCTTGATGACTGCGTGAAGGCCGGCAAGATCCGCGCCATCGGAATGTCGAACGAAAGTGCCTGGGGCATGACGAAATGGTGCGATGTGGCTGAAGCTGAAGGGCTGCCACGCATGGCTTCTGTTCAGAACGAGTATTCGCTGATGTGCCGCCTTTATGACACCGACATGGCCGAGATGGCGGTGAACGAGGATGTCACGCTTCTGAGCTTTTCGCCCCTGGCGGCGGGCATCCTGACGGGCAAGTACAACGACGGGTCAGTCCCTGCGGGCAGCCGCATGTCGGTGATCCCCGAGATGGGAGGCCGCATGACACCGCGCACCTTGCCTATCGCCCAGGTCTATACCGATCTGGCCCAAAGCCACGGGCTTGACCCCGCGCATATGGCGCTGGCCTGGCAGCGGTCGCGTCCGTTCCCGATTTCCGCGATTTTCGGGGCCACGACATCTGACCAGCTTGCACATCTTCTTGAAGCCAAGGATCTGACGCTGGACGCCGATCTAATCGCCGAGATTGACGCCGCCCATCGCGCCAATCCGATGCCGTATTGAATTGTGCACCTGCGGTGCATTCCATTCTGGCCGCATCGGAGCAGACATTTGTCGCAGGTGGTTGGTTCGGATGCCTCCGGCGGGAGTATTTTGGGCAAGATGATGGACATAGGGGAGTAGGATCATGCCGTTGGAAATGAACCGGGAGGTGTTCATCACCTGTGCTGTCACCGGATCGGGTAGCACGCAGGATCGCAGCCCGCATGTGCCCCGTTCGCCGAAGGAGATTGCGCAAAGCGCGATTGACTCGGCCAAGGCCGGGGCTGCGGTCGTGCATTGCCATGTCCGCGATCCCGAAACGGGTGTGCCGTCCCGCCGGTTGGACCTTTATCGCGAAGTCACCGACCGCATTCGTGCGGCCGAGGTTGATGTCGTGTTGAACCTGACCGCCGGTATGGGCGGTGATATCGTGTTCGGCGGTGTCGAGACCCCGCTGCCGACCGTGGCTGGCACCGATATGGTCGGGGCCACCGAGCGTGTGGCCCATATTGCTGAATGCCTGCCCGAGATTTGCACGCTCGATTGCGGCACGATGAACTTTGCCGAGGCCGATTACGTCATGACCAACACGCCGGGCATGTTGGTGGCGATGGGGCGCATGATGACGGATCTTGGGGTGAAACCCGAGATCGAGGCCTTTGACACGGGCCATCTGTGGTACGCCAAGCAGTTGGTGAAGGATGGCGTCTTGGAGAGCCCGGCCTTGGTGCAGCTGTGTATGGGTGTGCCGTGGGGTGCGCCGGATGATCTAAACACATTCATGGCTATGGTGAATAATGTGCCGCATGACTGGACGTTCAGCGCCTTTGGGCTGGGGCGTCATCAAATGCCTTATGTCGCGGCGTCTGTCCTGGCTGGCGGCAATGTGCGCGTCGGATTGGAGGATAATCTGATGCTGGGGCGTGGCGAACTGGCCACAAATGCGCAGTTGGTTGAAAAGGCGGTTGGGATTATTGAGGGGCTTGGGGCCAAGGTTATGGGGCCGGATGCGGTGCGTCAAAAGCTGGGGCTGACCAAGATGGCACCGGCCGGATGAAACAGCTTTTGATCTGTCTGGCTTTGGCCGCCTGTGCGAAAGCGCCAGATGTTGCACAGCCTGGTGCGGTGCCGGGCCTTTTGCGCAATCCGACAGCGCCGCTTGCCAGCCAGACTGATGTCACCGCGGCCCGGCTGAAAGGTGACTGGTACGTGCGCGAGGAGCGCGGTCTGCGCAGTTTGTTGGGCGACGAGATCACCATTTCCGATGGCGGCGCTGACAGCCTTGTGTTGATGTCAGACACTGGTGCCTGTTCGGATCAGACGAACCTGTGCTCCACCTACACGCAGCGCATCGCCTTGATCCCGGTGGGGCCGGGGCGCTGGCAGGTCGTGCAGGCCAGCGATGGTTTTCCCCTTGATGAACTTTGGGTGCTTTGGATGGACTTTGACGACCGCACGGTTGCTGTGGGTGGGCCGACGGGCAAATACGTCTGGATCATGGATCGCGGTCGCAGTGGCGGCACGGACAGGATCACGGCGGCGCGCGATATTCTTGATTGGTATGGTTACGACGTAGATCGCCTTGAGGGGGCATTGTGATGGGGCAGGTGGCTGCAATCATTGGCGGTGGCGTTATCGGCGGCGGTTGGGCGGCGCGGTTCCTACTCATGGGCTGGGATGTGCGGGTGTTTGACCCTGATCCCGAAGCCGCCCGCAAGATCGGTGAAGTTCTGGACAATGCCCGCCGGTCTTTGCCGGGTTTGTCGGATGTGGCTTTGCCTGATGAAGGAACGCTGACGTTTCATGATGATTTGGCCGAAGCCGTTGCGGGTGCCGCTTGGATCCAGGAAAGCGTCCCTGAACGGCTTGATATCAAACACAAAGTCTATGCCAATATTCAGGCGGCTTGTGACGTGGATGCGGTGATCGGGTCTTCGACAAGCGGCTACAAGCCGTCGCAACTGCAAGAAGGGGCCAAGCGCGCTGGCCAGATTATCGTCACGCATCCATTTAATCCGGTGTACCTTTTACCCTTGATCGAAGTGGTCCCGAGTACCGCCAACGATGAGGTGATGATCGCGCGGGCCTCTGACATTCTGACCAGCATCGGCATGCATCCTTTGCGCGTGCGTGCCGAGATCGATGCCCATATCGCAGATCGCTTTCTGGAGGCGGTCTGGCGCGAGGCGCTTTGGCTGATCAAGGACGGCGTCGCAACTACGGAAGAAATCGACGATGCCATTCGTTACGGGTTCGGTCTGCGCTGGGCGCAGATGGGTTTGTTTGAAACCTATCGCATTGCCGGGGGCGAGGCGGGCATGCGCCATTTCATCGAGCAGTTCGGCCCGTGCCTGTCCTGGCCCTGGACCAAACTGATGGATGTGCCCGAGTTGACGGATGAACTGATTGACACTGTCGCCAGCCAGTCCGACGCGCAATCGGGGATGCACACGATCCGTGAATTGGAGCGCGCACGCGACAATAACCTTGTCACGATCCTGCGCGGCTTGAAGGCGCAGGATTGGGGGGCGGGGAAACTGCTGCGCGTGCAGGATGCACGTGTGGATCAACTGCCACGCACGCTGGACGATGTTGCGGATCTTGCCGTGCCGATCTGCACAGTGGACCGGGCGGTGCCGCTGGATTGGACCGATTACAACGGTCATATGAATGAGGCGCGCTATCTGCAGGCCTTTGGTGATGCGACCGACAAGTTCATGGCCCTTGTGGGATGTGATGCAGACTATATTGCCTCTGGCGGCAGCTATTTCACCGCCGAAACCCATATCCGCCACCTTGACGAGGTCCACGCTGGAACGCGGATCAGGGTCGAGACCCAATGTCTGATGGGGGCTGGCAAGAAGATGCATTTGTTCCATCGGATGCTTGCCGCTGACAGGCTATTGGCGACGGGAGAGCACATGTTGATCCATGTCAGCCTGCAAACGCGTAAGGCGGCAGAACCGGATGCGCGTGTTGCGCAGCCTTTGGCCCGTGTCGCGGCAGCGCATGCCGCGCTGTCCAGTCCTGATGGCGCTGGCGCTGCCGTGGGTCGACGGTGAGCCGTGTTCTGATCACGGCTGGCGGGTCGGGCATCGGACGCGCGATGGCGCAGGTCTTTCACGATGCAGGCCATGATGTCTGGGTCACGGATATCGTCCCTGTCACAGGCGTTCCTTGGCGGGCAAGCCTTGCGGATGCGGCAGACGAAGCGGGCATGGCGCAGCTTTTCGCCGATATCGCCGAAAGCTGGGGAACGCTTGATGTGCTGTGCGCGAATGCGGGCATCGCCGGACCGACGGCAACGGTCGAAGACGTGGAACTGGCCGATTGGCAGCGGTGCGTGTCGGTCAATCTTGAAGGAGCTTTTCTTGCCGCAAAATATGCCGCACCTCTGATGAAGGCCCAGCAATCGGGTGCGATGATCTTTACCTCATCCACTGCCGGAATCTTTGGCTATCCCAACCGGGCCCCCTATGCGGCGGCGAAGTGGGGGATCATCGGGCTGATGAAAACGCTTGCGATGGAATTGGGGCCGTTCGGAATCAGATCGAACGCGATCTGCCCCGGTGCGGTCGAAGGTGTGCGGATGGAAGGCGTGCTTGCGCGCGAAGCGGCGGCAAAAGGCATGACGCGCGATCAGGTGTATGCAGGCTATGCCGCCGGAACGTCGATGCGCAGCTTTGTGGCCGCCGAGGACATCGCCCAAATGGCGCTTTTTCTGGGGTCGGATGCAGCGGGTCGGGTATCGGGACAAGTGATTGCGGTTGACGGGCACACGGAAAATCCCGATCCGAAACCCTGATGGATCTCTGGATCATCATCACGCTGATTGCCGCATCGGCGCAGACCGTCCGGTTCATGCTTCAGAAGCATCTGAAATCCACGCGGCTGTCGACGGCAGGGGCGACTTTCGCGCGGTTCATCTATTCCGCGCCGCTGGTGGCGGTGATTGCGGTCAGCTATGTAGTAATCAGCGGGCAGGGTGCCCCCGGTATCCCGCCGGCTTTTTGGGCGTATGCCGTCACAGGGGGGATTGCGCAGATCGTGGCGACCATGTGCGTGGTCGCGATTTTCGCGCATCGCAACTTTGCGGTCGGCATCACCTTCAAGAAAACAGAAGTCATCCTTGCAGCGCTTGTCGGTCTGATTGTTCTGGGCGAAGGCGTCAGCCTTTTGGCGCTGGTCGCCATTGTCATCGGCCTTGTTGGCGTTCTTTTGCTGTCGGATCCGCCGAAGGCCGAAGGTCGGTGGGCACAGCGTATTTTCAACCGGGCGTCGGGGCTTGGGCTGTTGTCCGGTGTATTGTTCGCGGTATCCGGCGTTGGCTATCGCGGGGCATCGCTGAGCCTTGAAACAGGGGATGCGTTCTATCGCGCCATTGTCACGCTTGCCTTTGTGACGGCGTTTCAGACAGCGATCATGGCGGTCTGGCTTGTCTGGCGCGAGCGGGGCGAGATCATGCGCGTGTTGGCAAGCTGGCGGGTGGCCGGGCTTGTTGGCGTGACCAGCATGATCGGGTCGATCGGCTGGTTCACCGCGTTTACGCTGCAAACGGTGGCCTTGGTCAAGGCGGTGGGTCAGATCGAACTGGTCCTGTCGCTGATGGCGGCCACTCTGTTTTTCAAGGAAACAATCAGCGCGCGGGAATGGCAGGGGCTGGGGTTTCTTGCAATCAGTATCGTGATGCTGGTGCTGGTGACCTAAAGCACGGCCGCACCGCCAAGGCGGGTCACCAGCCGGTCTTCGTCATCGTTGCGAAAGAACGGCACACCCGCGTCGGTGCGGGTGCCGTTCACATGGGCTGTCAGTTCGGCCAGCACGACCTGCGTGATGAAAGGCAGATCGAAATCACGGGCCTTGGCCAGATGCACCCACTGGAGGTGCGAAAGCTCGTCCTCAGCGCGCGAAAAATCATCGGGATCGCTGGCAAGATGGTCAGCGGCGGCCAGAACAAACCGCGCATCGAAACGGCGCGGGCGGCCCGCAGGCGTGACGGCGCGAAAGAAGAAGGCGCAACCCTGCGCGCTGGGCAGATGGCCCGTTCCAGCAAACCCGCGCCAGCCTTGATGCGCGTCGTGCCATGTGCCGGGGGTGCCAAGGATCAGGCCGGTTTCTTCCCAGAGTTCGCGAATGGCTGCGGCCAGAATTGCAGTCGGCGTGTGCTTGCTGTCTTGCGTCAGTGAGACCTGCACATCGGGCGCGATCGCCTGGACGGGCACCTGCGCGTCATTGGGATCGATCGCACCGCCGGGAAAGACGAACTTGCCGGGCATGAACGCGGCCGACTTGCCACGCTGGCCCATCAGCACCGCTGGCCCGTCGGGCAGATCGCGCAACAGGATCAGCGTCGCCGCGTCACGGATGGCGGTTTTGTCCATGGCCTAGGCCGATTTGCCAAAGCCATGCATGCGCTTGGCCCATTGGATGGCAACGACAAGCCCCTTCATCCGTGGCAGCAGGTAGAGGGCAAGCAGTACACAGCCGGTGGTAAAGCCGAGTGCCATGACCCATGCTTCTGGCCGGAACTGGGTAAAGACGATGTGGATCAGCGGTGCCATCAGGTGACCAACGACGAGGATCGTCAGATAGGCCGGGCCGTCATCGGCGCGATGATGATGCAAGTCCTGTCCGCAGTTGTCACAGGTGTCCACAACCTTCAGATAGCCGGTAAACAGGCTGCCCTTTGCGCAATTGGGGCACTTGCGCCGCAACCCGGCCCAGATCGCAGGCTTCATCGGGCGGTCCGCATCTTGGGTGGTCTGGGTGTCGGCATGGGACATGGCGGACTCCTTTATTTCTGGCGCTCACATGACGCGTCTTGGCCATAAATGGAAGGGGAAACCCGACTTTGCGACCCTGTGACGCCAAATGCGTTTTCAAAAAAATATGCCGATGTGCGACGGAATCCAGCCCCCGCACCGTTTGATGATCAGAGCCGAAACAAGACGGCCCATGAAAAACAAAGGAAAACCGATGAGAGAACTAATTTTGAGCGCATGTATCGTCACAGGCTTCGTCCTTGTTGCAGCCGACGCCTCGGCACAGGGGCGGCCCGATTTTGCGGCGCTGGATGCGAACAATGACGGCGCGCTGTCCCAAGAAGAACTGGCCGCTGCCCCGGACGTGCAATTCGCATCCGTGGATACCAATGGCGACGGTGTCCTGTCAGTTGAAGAGCTGAGCGCGCAGGCCGAGGGCCAGGTCGCTGATCGCGTCGAACGCATGATTGCACGCCTTGATGCGAACGAGGACGGTGTGTTGTCGCAGGATGAAATCCAGAACCGCCGGTCTGATCGCGCCGCAAGAATGTTCGAGCGTGTAGATGCCGATGACGATGGCCAGATCAGCGCCGAAGAATTCGAAAGCGCGAAGGAAAACCGGCAAGGTCGCGGCCACGGGCGCCGGGGACATGATGGTGGCAAAGGTCACGGCGGCGGACATGGTCGTGATCGCGGCTAAGGCGCCTTTCTGGCAGGGGTTTGTAACCCCTGCCGATTGCCACGCTGTCCAGAGTTGGATACGTCCCGCCCCCATGACAGACCTGTCCAGCCTTTCGGAAAGTGCGCTGCTGGTCGCCTTTGCAAATGGCGATGGCGATGCGGCGCGACTGTTGACGGACAGGTTGTTGCCGCGCGTACTGGGGCAGGCAACACGGATGCTTGCGGATCGCGCAGAGGCCGAAGACGTCGCGCAAGAAGCGATGTTGCGGCTTTGGCGCGTGGCCCCCGACTGGCGGCAAGGAGAGGCGCAGGTTTCAACGTGGCTTTATCGTGTGACGGCAAACCTTTGCACTGACCGGTTGCGTCGGCGGCGCGGGAACGTTGCGCTGGACCAGATTGCCGAACCCGAAGATCCGTCACCCAGTGCGACGGCGCGGATGCAGACACTGTCGCGGCAACGCGCGTTGTCGGATGCGCTGGCCACCTTGCCGGACCGGCAGGCGCAGGCCGTGGCACTGCGCCACCTCGAAGGTCTGAGCAATCCTGAAATTGCCGAGGTCATGGACATCACCGTGACTTCGGTCGAAAGTCTGACGGCTCGTGGCAAACGTGCATTGGCAGAAGTGCTTGCAGCACAGAAAGATGCGTTAGGATATCAAGATGACACATAAAAAAGACGATTTTCTTGAAGATATCTTTGCGACCGCACGGATTGATGATCCGGTGCCATCGGCTGATTTGCGCGCCCGTGTGTTGGCGAATGCTGTCGTGGCGCGCACACCGGAACGCCGCAGCACGGGGCAGTTGTGGCCCGGTTTTCTTGCCCTGCTTGGCGGCTGGCCCGCCCTTGGGGGTGTGGCTGCCGCAGGTGTGGCAGGTTTGTGGGTCGGACTGGCCCCCCCCGCAGCAGTCGAGTCGCTGGCCGCGGATGTTTTCGGAACGACCACATCCGTTTCCTTCTTGTCAGGATTTGATGCGTTCGAGACGGGAGATCTGATTGATGGCTGATCCGCAAACTGCAAAGCCCCGCCGTTTGTGGCGTGTACTTTTCGCCCTGTCGCTGGCGCTGAACCTTGCCGTGGTCGGCGTGGTTATTGGTGTCGGTATGCGGGACCGCGTTGGTGGGCAGCCGCCGCGCGGCTTTGATGTTGCGCTGGGACCGATCGGTCAGGCGTTGCGCCCCGAGGACCGGCGCGCGATCGGGCAGGCGCTGCGACGTGATCCGGCCTTGGGTGAAGTGAGCCGCCGGGAAGCACGCGCGCAAATCCATGCGGTTGCCGTAGCGCTGACAGCCAGCCCGTTTTCGCCAGAAGCGTTGGACGCTGTGCTGGCATCGGCAGCGGAACGGATGTCAGTTGTGCAGCAGGTTGCGCGGCGCGAACTGGTTGCCCGGGTGGCAGAGATGTCTGACGCGGAACGCGCCGCCCTTGCGGATCGCATCAAGGAGCGGCGCAGATCAGGCGCATCGCGCTGATCAGGCCGCGCTCATGTGTATGGACACCATGTTGCGCCCGGCGGATTTCGCCCGGTACAGCGCGGCGTCCGCGAGCGCGAAAAGATGCTGCGGCGCGTCAGAGCCGGTGTCTTCGTGTTCATCAACCGCAATTCCGACCGACACGGAAATTTGCAGCGGTGTGGCCAGCCCCGCGACGTGAATCGGGGTTTCGTTGACCAGTCGCCGCATCCGTTCGGCCGCGATATGCGCATGTTCCCGGCTGGTATTTGGCATGGCAACAAGGAATTCCTCTCCGCCGACGCGGGCGATCAGATCAATGCCCCGGAAGTTGCTGCGCAGACGGCTTGCAAGCGTGCGCAAGACGGCATCACCAGCCGCGTGTCCGTAAGTGTCGTTCACCGATTTGAAATGATCGATGTCCAGAACCATGATCGCGTATTGCCGGCCCGTTGCCTGTGCCTGTTCGGCGATCCGGTCCAGATGGGTTTCTGCATAGCGGCGATTGAAAAGGCCTGTCAGCGGGTCGATTACCGCCGCACGCAGGCCTGATCGCACGCGTTCGCGCAGGCAATCCTGATCCAGCTTGTGTGCGACCAGCGCTTTCGTCCGCAGGATCAATTCATCATCACCCACGGGTGCGAATGCGACGTCGTCTGCACCAAGGTCCAGCAGCATCGCAGCTGTGCGCTGTTCACCCTTTGGCAGGATCACAAGCTTGGCGGCATGTTGGGTGTCGCCACGTGCGTGGATATCGGCAATCATCTGGAAAAGGGTCTTTTTGCGTTGTTCGCTAAAGGTGGCATCGATGACAAACAGGTCGGCATTGCGACACGGGCCATCCTGCGGCAGTCCCGTCTGCAGATCGCTGAGTTGCACGCGGTGATCCAGCCCGCGCTGCAGCGTTTGCACCAGCAGGGCACCTGCGCCGCCATTTGCGGCAAGAACCGTGATCTGGCCCGGCATCGCGAATCCGCTGCGGTCTTCGTCAAAGCCAAGTGCACGGCTTGTGCCATCGCGTATCTGCCATTCCACACCGACATTGCGCCGCCGCAAAAGACTACGGATGCGTGCCAGCAGCAGTGAATCGCTCACATGGGGGACTAGAACATCATCTGCACCCGCATCCAGTGCCGCAAAACGCGCGCGGCTGCTGTCATCCACGCCTGTGCCGATAATGACAAGCGTGTCACCACCCGGACCGTTGCGCAGGTTGCGACAGAAGGCATGCGGCGAATCCGAAACATCGGACAGGTTCACAAGCACAAGATCAGGGGCACGCTGCTGAATGATCTTCGCGGCATCCGCGCAGTTGTCGCAGGTGTCCACATCGTATTGAGCAGCGTTCAACTTGACCTTCATAACGATCCGGCTTGTCGCAGCCCGGTCGATGATGAGTATTTTCCCTGACATCGGGGTCATCCTTATCTGGCATGCCACTCTTCCCGGCTGACAGTCTGATGGGGATTGGTTAAGAATGTGTTGCTTGGCACGAGGAGTGAGCGATGAACCCTGAAAATGCGCAAACAATTGCCCTGCAAGCCCTTGCGTGGATCGTGGCGAGCGACGAGCACTGCCCCTTGTTCCTTGGCTCGACCGGTGGATCGGTGGCCGACTTGCGAGACAGGGTCGGCGATCCCGACTTTCTTGCATCCGTTCTGGAATTCATCACCATGGATGATGGCTGGGTCATGGCCTTTTGTGACAGCAAGGGCCTTGCCTATGATCAACCCTTGCGTGCGCGCTATGCATTGCCGGGCGCTGAACAGGTTCACTGGACCTAAGCGACAGCCTGCGTGATTCTGGCCTTGATGCGCGCCACTTCTTTCCTGATCGCCTTGCGCCAAAACCGGCGTTGCAGCCAGCCCGCTTTTGCGACGCCGGGAACGTCGATTGTGATCGTGACTTCGGTTCCGCTGTCCACCGTTGCCAGATCATAAATCAGGTCGGTATGGGCGGGCGGATCGCCGAATTTGCGTGTGAATTCTACGTCTAGATCATCGACAAGCGTGCCAAGAAAGGGAGCATCGCGTTCGCCCGGATCATGGCGCACCAGCGCGTCGGGCAACTGTCTGACCTGAAGGTGCCTTGGTGGTTCAATCGCGATAATCGTCTCGAGCAGGATCAGGTCGAGCGCACCGTCATTGACGCGGGCTTGCTGAACGAAACCTGCAGTACCCGGCGTGCCGGAAACATCACGCACATCAAGCAGAAGTGGGTCGCCGCCCGGTTGCGCGCGGGACTGCGCGAACAGTGCTGCATAGACATCTTCGATCGCTGCCGCGAAGACAGCCTTTTCCTGATACCAAAGGCTAGAGGTCAAGGTGCAACATGCCCTTGGGTTCAGCCGCGCGGCTTTGGCACAGGATCATCGCGGTTTCGCGCTGCGCCTTTGACAGGACGAAATCGCGGTGGTCCACATCCCCTTCAAGCACGCCGCATTTACACACACCGCAAAGCCCGTCCGAGCATTTCAAATCAACCGGAACGCCTGCTGCAATCAACGCATCAGCGGCGGATTGCGTGTCGCTAACGTCAATGACCCGGCCATCGTTCAGGCTGATCCGGAAAGCGTGGTTTTCATAGTCGGGCTGGTCCGGGACGGCGAAATACTCAAGATGTAGCGTATCGTCGGCAAATCCGTTCTGCCGCGCCGTTTGCATCACAGCGTCCATGTAAGAATCCGGTCCGCAGGTGTAGACATGCGTCTTTGGGCGATAGGCCAAAATCTGTGCCAGTGCGGCCCGTGTTCCATCCGCGCTACAGTGCAAATGCACCCGATCTGCCCACGGCACCTGTTCCAGAACTTGCAAGAAACCGGCCATATCGCGGGACTTTATGCTGTAATGCAGCGCAAAACTTGCATTTGTCCGATGAAGGCGATGTGCCATCGCGATCATTGGTGTGACACCGATCCCGCCGCCCATCAGGATCGTATGCGCCGCCGTTTCATCCAGCGGGAAATGATTGGCGGGCGGGGAAATGAACAGCTTGCGTCCTTTGGTAAAGATGCGATGCAGCAAGGCAGACCCGCCCCGCCCATGCGGTTCGCGCAGCACGGCGATTTCATAGCTGCCGTGTTCCGCAGGATCACCGCACAGCGAATATTGCCGGAAGAATTCAGGTGCGACGACGACATCGATATGGGCACCGGCTGTGAAGGCGGGCAGGGACTGGCCGTTTTGTGCCGCAAAGACATAGCGAGTGACGTCAGGTGACATCGCCTCGACCTTGGTGATGTCGACGGGGATGACTGGCGATGCGCCCGTGTCGGCGGTGTAGGTGTGTTCTGGCGGCAGTCCTTTGGCGCGGCGTGCCTTGTGTTCGTCTGCTGTGATCATGTTTTCATAGGCGGCAATGCCAGCTTCGCGGTCCATCGGGAACGGCCAAGGGTAGGGGGGTGGTGCAAGCGGGGCGGGATAAACGGCGAGCGTCTGATCAGCGAACCGCAAATCCAGCCCTTTTTGCAGCGTGCGCGCATTCACGGGATGGGCGGACGGGCGATAGGCACCATCGTCTTCCATCTCCAGATCCCACCACCATTTCTTGACCGGATTGATGCTGCCTTTGTTCGCAAGATCGTCCAGCGCTGCCAATGCCTTGGCCGCTTGCGGTGCAGCCATGGCCAGTTTGCGGAACGGTTCTTCGGCAAACAGGCCTTCGAGGTTCCACGGACAGGTTTTCATGCAGCGCCCGCACATCGCGCCGTTCTTCTGGCTGACCCGGTAGGTCGTGCATTTCTGGCTGTCCGATTTCCAGATTTCATAGCCGTTGAACATCAGTTTCGGACCAGCCGTGATCGCGCCGGAAGGGCATTCGCGGGCACATTTGTTGCAGGCTTCGCAAAAGCGCTGGAGTCCGAAGTCGATGGGCTGGTCGTGCGTCATGGGCATGTTGGTTGTCACGACGCCGGATTTGAGACGGGGTCCAAGAAATGGGTTAAGGATGACCTCGCCGATGCGCGACACTTCTCCGAGGCCCGAAAGCAGCAGAAGTGGTGGATGCAGCACCTCGTCATCCATCACGGAATGCACACGTGCTGTGTAGCCAAGGTTGCGCAGGTGCTGTGCCAGCACGCCGCCAAGCAGCGAGAACCGCAGGTACGCCCGCATGGATTGTGCGCAGGCGATCCAGTCGTCGCCGGATGCGCCTTCCATCGTTTCATGACCCTGGTCGATAATCATCGAGATGGCGTTTTTGTGATAGGGCACAATCGGTTGCCCGCTGGCGTCATGGCTGTAATAGGTGAAATCCGGGCAGTCGGATAGGCCAACAGCATCCACCCCGAGAAAGTAAAGCGCGGCCTTGATGTTGGCTGCATTCGTGGCGGGATCTGCCGTCGTGGCGTGGATGTTCGCCGCCTCACCATCCTGCAACAGAACGAAGGCGCCGAGCGAGGGGCGGAACGCGAATGCGGCTGCGGATTTGCGGACATAGTTGCCGTTTTTCGTGGCGTCCTGCACGTGTTTGCCAAGATCGCCGAATAGTCCACGCGCGAACATATTTGCGCGTTTGGGGACACGGGCAACGTTCGGTGTGTCGATATAGGTGGTCGGTTCGGCCACACGTTTCAGCGTTTCGAACGGGTGGGGGCCGTCCTTGAAATCGCGCTTGCGATAGGGGTCTTGCGTGCGGGCTGTCTTTGCGTGCGCCCCAATCCCCGTGCGAAAGCTGGCAGGCACAGGCTGGTCTGCGCGCAAGGGTTGATCGATCTCTAACGCCAGCGTGGTCGTGATGACTGACAGGCCAAAGCGTTCACCGGTAAAGGGATTGGTCAGCTTGCCGTCCGTGCAGGCCAGCAATCCGGCAGCGACGCCGGCCCTGCCCAAATGCACATCCCGCGCCGCCATGCTGTGCGCACGGGCGTCATGGCCAAGCGTGCGGATGTAGCTTGCCAGCGTCACGGCCGTTTCGGCGGCGCGCAGACAGGCCCGTTGCGCCTGCGCATCCTTGATCCAGTCGCTGCCGGCTTCATCCGGGCGCGGATCGCGCGGCATGTCATAAAGAAAGACGAGCGCGTGGGTGTGGTGCCTGCAACTTTCCGGCGGGGCCGCAAGGCTTTCGCGCAGGCCCGCCATGATGACGTCGATACCGGCGGCCAGCGATTTGGGCTGCATGCTGCGCAGTTTGTCGGCCAGCCGGTCCACATCGGGGTTCACCAGCGGATGGTCCAGCCACATGTCCGGGCCGATCTGGCAGATGCCGACCATACTGGCATCGCAGTAATACCCGAATGATTTCAGGTGCGCGGCCCGTTCGGTCAGGCTGTCGGGAATATCGGCCTGTTCCTTTTTGATCATGCCATCGCGGGTCGCATCCAGCATCGCCTGATAGTCCTGCATCGCGTTGACGATGCTTGTGATGTCATCGGGTCGGCGGAAAGAGACCGGGTCAAGATCAGGCACCGCAGACAGATCGACCCCGCTCTGCCGCTGGAGTTTTTCAAGCGGGTAGGGCCCCAGATGGAATGGACGATTGCGGTATGAGCGGAGCTTTGGCATTGCTGGGATACCGTCGGGTGGTCCGCGGGGTGAGTCAACGGGTGCGGCGGAGAATACAATGCGAATTCAGGGAATTGTGTTCGACAAGGACGGTACGCTGTTTGATTTCAACGCGACCTGGGGCGCTTGGGCAAAAACCATGTTGCAGGCGGAAACCGTCGATCCTGCCACCTTTGACAGATTGGCCACAGCCCTTGGGTTTGACGCCGATGCTGCGCGGTTTCTGCCCGGTAGCATTGTGATTGCCGAAACGACGGATGTTGTCGCGGATCGTATCCTGACGGTGCTGCCTGATCTGAATAAGGGCGATCTGATTGATCGCATGCGCCGTCGCGCGGCCGAGGTTGCGCAGGTGACTGTCGGTGATCTTCCCCGCATCTTCGCCGATTTAGATGCCTTCAGCCTTGGGATCGCGACCAACGACAACGAAGCCACCGCGCGCGCGCATGTCGCGCAGGCCGGGATCGCTGACGCCTTTGATCTTGTGCTTGGTTATGACAGCGGTTTCGGCGGCAAACCCGCACCGGGGCAGCTTTTGCGGTTTTGTGAAGTGACCGGCCACAATCCGGGAAAATGCGTTATGGTGGGCGACAGCCTGCATGACCTGCACGCTGGGCAAGCTGCGGGAATGATCCCGATTGGTGTGCTGACGGGGCCAGCCCCGCGCGAGACCCTTGCGCCCTATGCTGCCGATGTCCTGACATCGATCGCCGACCTTCCGTCATGGATCGCTGCGAACGCCTGATACCGACAAAACATGTCGTGCACGGGCAATCTTGCGTCAACACACCCGCCAATCTGGGCGCAGTCAAATCGGGAGCAAGACATGTCACGCAAACGTGGTGGTGGACGCGCAGGGAATGCTGCGCGACGGGGCACGGCCAGCATCGAGCAGATGCCGTGGCGTATTCCAGTCAACACGGACCGCCCAACAGAACCACTGGATGAAGATGGTGTGCAGGCCATTCACGACGGGGCCATGACCATCCTTGAAGACATCGGTATCGAGTTTCTGAACGAAGAGGCCATCGCCCTGTTCAAGAAAGCAGGTTGCCGCGTGGATGGCACGAACGTCCGTATGGATCGCGCGTGGGTGATGGAGATGCTGGGCCATGCGCCAGCGCAATTCACGATTACCCCGCGCAATCCAGACAAGCAGATCACTATTGGTGGCAAGCATATCATCTTTGGCAATGTGTCCTCGCCCCCGAATTATTTCGACATGGAGATCGGCAAGAAAGTATCGGGCACCCGCAAGCAATGTGCGGATCTGCTGAAGCTGACCCAGTATTTCAACTGCATCCATTTTGCGGGCGGCTATCCGGTCGAACCTGTCGATATCCATGCCTCGGTGCGCCACCTTGACGTTGTCTTTGACAAGATGACCCTCACGGACAAGGTCGCCCACGCCTATTCCCTTGGCAAAGAGCGGGTCGAGGACGTGATGGAGATGGTCAAGATCGCAGGTGGTCTGACCGAGGAGGCGTTTCAGGCCACCCCGCACATGTATACGAACATCAACTCGACCTCGCCGCTCAAGCACGACATTCCGATGATTGACGGTTGTTTGCGGTGTGCGCGGCGTGGGCAGGCGGTGATCGTCACGCCCTTTACGCTGGCCGGAGCGATGGCCCCTGTCACGATGGCCGGTGCAGTGACCCTGTCAATCGCCGAAGCGGTCAGCGCGATTGCCCTGTTCCAATACGTCCGCCCCGGCACGCCGTGTGTCATCGGCACATTTACCAGCAACGTGGACATGAAATCAGGCGCACCCGCTTTCGGCACGCCCGAATACATGCGCGCCACGCAGATGACCGGACAGATGGCGCGCTTCTATGGTCTGCCGATGCGCGCGAGCGGGGTCTGTGCGGCAAACGTGCCTGACGGTCAGGCGATGTGGGAGACATCCAATTCACTTTGGTCCGCTGTGCAATCGGGCACGAATATCGTCTATCACGCTGCTGGCTGGCTTGAAGGCGGGCTGATTGCGTCGCCCGAAAAATTCATCATGGACTGCGAAGTGCTGCAAATGATCCAGCGCTATATGGAGCCCGAGATCACCGCCACCTCACCCGCAGAGATAGCCCTGGATGCGATCCGCGACGTGGGGCCGAACGGCCATTATTTTGGGATCGAACACACGCAGAAGCGTTACGAAACGGCATTCTACCAACCCTTTGCATCCGATTGGCGCAATTTCGAGGCTTGGGAGGTCGCCGGTGGTGTCTGGACGGCAGAACGGGCGCATCGGATTTTCAAGGATATCATGGCAAGCTTCGAAGCGCCCGAAATGGACGAGGGTATCCGCGAGGAGCTTGAAGCCTTTGTGGCACGCCGCAAGGAAGAAGGCGGCGCACCGACGGATTTCTAGCACTCTGCGATGGCTGTCACGAGGTTCATCATCATCGTTTCATAAAGGTCAGGGCCGGGTTCCAGGCCACCA
Organism: Cognatiyoonia koreensis; assembly: GCF_900109295.1. NCBI lineage: Bacteria > Pseudomonadati > Pseudomonadota > Alphaproteobacteria > Rhodobacterales > Paracoccaceae > Cognatiyoonia > Cognatiyoonia koreensis. Next base: position 1,828,957 of record NZ_FOIZ01000001.1, on the reverse strand, counting down.
CCGACGCCATCGATGAAGGCTGTCGGTACGTCGCTGTTTGCCTGCATCAGTGCAATCCAGTCACCGTTGACGTCGCGGTCCGTCAGGATGCAACCGATGTTCTGGTCAGCGACCATATCAAGCAGGGCCTGAATTCGTCCGGGTCCGGGCGTGTTTGCATGAAGGTCTGCAATTGATCCTTTGGAATCCAGACCATAGCGCACTTCGAGATATTGATAGCCGTCATGCGGCCAAAGCAGTGAACCTGCAGCTGTCAGGGTCGCCTTCGCTTTGGCGTCCAGTTCAGCGAGACGGTCGCGCGTTGTGGCAAGGTTTGCAGCATAGGTTGCTGCATTTTCCGGATCGATTGCAGTCAGCTGTTCCGCGATGGCCTCTGCCCAGATTGCGGCGATTGTCGGATCCTGCCAAGCGTGTGGGTCCATTGCGCTGCTGTGCGTATCGTGTTCGTCGGGGTCGTGATCATCATGCTCTTCGTGTGCATGATTACTGTGATCTTCATGGTCCTCGTGATCACCATGGTCGCCGTGGTCGTGCTCTGAGCGTATCGCAAGCGGCTCCCATCCTTCGGTTTCCATCAGCGTCAGCACCTGCGCACCAGCCGCGAGCGTTATTACGGGGTCTACCAGCCAAGGTGTCAGGTCCGGGCCGACCATGATGACGATATCCGCATCCTGCAACGTCCGCGCATCTGACGGGCGGAACGCAAAGTCGTGGGCGTCCGCATCCGTCGGTAGGATCAGTGCTGGTGTGCCCGTGTCCCCCATGATCTGCGCAGTCAGACTGTGGATCGGCGCAATATCTGCGACGACGTTCAGGTCGGCCTGCGCCAGCGTCGGAACACAAAGCAATGCTGCGGAAAGTCGAATCATGAAGGCACCCCTTGTGGATCAAAAGCGCTGTGCCTATACAGCGTATGTTATAACATAACAAGAGATGCAGATGACCCCCGATCCGCTTGGCTTTCGCAAGCATAATCACGCCCGCTGCGTGTCTTCGGCGATGACCGCCGTTGAAGACGCCTGTGCTGCGCGTGGGTTGCAACTGACGCCTGTGCGTCGTCGGACGCTGGAAATCCTACTTGAAGCGCACGCGGCCCTTGGGGCCTATGACGTGTTGGCGCGTCTGGATGCCGAGGGTCTTGGCTCCAAGCCGCCGGTTGCTTATCGCGCGCTGTCATTTCTTGTGGAGAATGGGTTCGTTCACCGCATCGAACGGCTGAATGCCTTTGTCGCCTGCGCCCATCCCGGTGCGGCCCATGACCCCGCTTTCATGATCTGCCGGAACTGCAAGAAGGTGGCCGAAGCTGCCCTTGATGATTGTGCCTTCTTGACGCCTGCCGCCCAAAGCGGGTTTCAGGTCGAACAGACCGTCTTTGAGGCCGAAGGACTTTGCCCGGCCTGTCAGGGGGCATCATGAGTATTCTGTCAGCCGAGAATGTCAGCGTGGGCTATGGCGGCCCGATGGTGCTTGAAAATGTCAGCCTTTCGATTGCGCCGGGCGAGATCGTCACCATTGTTGGCCCCAATGGATCGGGCAAATCGACGCTGCTGCGTGTTCTGATCGGTGCCATCAAACCGCAGACGGGAAAGGTGCACCGCAAGCGCGGGCTCAAGATCGGCTATGTGCCACAGACCCTGCATATCGACCCGACCCTGCCATTGACCGTGCGCCGCTTTCTGGATTTGCCAAAGCGGGTCGCTGACACCGACGCTGCCGCCGCGCTGGAAACCGCAGGTGCTGCGGGGCTGGCAGGCAAACAGATGTCGGAACTTTCTGGCGGGCAGTTCCAGCGGGTGCTGCTTGCGCGCGCCATTCTCAGCAAGCCTGATGTGCTTTTGCTGGACGAGGCGACGCAAGGGCTGGATCAACCGGGTTCGGCCAGTTTTTATCGCCAGATCGAGACCGTGCGTTCTGAATTGGGCTGTGCTGTCCTGATGGTCAGTCATGAGCTGCATGTTGTGATGAGCGCGTCGGATCGTGTGATTTGCCTGAATGGCCATGTCTGCTGCGAGGGTACACCGGACGTTGTTTCAGCCGCGCCAGCCTATCGCGAATTGTTTGGCACGGGGACGGGTGGTGCGCTCGCGCTTTACCGACACGAACACGATCATCACCACCATCACGGACACGATCACGACCATGCTTGACGATTTTCTGGTGCGGGCCGCCCTTGCCGCCCTCGGCACGGCGCTGGCCGCTGGTTTGCTTGGGTGTTTCGTCGTCTGGCGGCGGCTGGCATATTTCGGGGATGCCACCGCGCATGCGGCGATCCTTGGTGTGGCAGTCTCGCTTGCATTTGCCACGTCGATCTATGTTGGTGTCGGAGTGATCGCGCTTGGCATGGCGCTGCTGTTCCACGTTCTGCAGGGGCGCGGGCAAGGGCCGGATGCAATCCTTGGCGTCCTGTCGCATGGCGCATTGGGCCTTGGCCTGATGGCCGTGTCACTGGTGCCCGGCACGCAGGTTGATCTGGACAGCTATCTGTTTGGTGACATCATCACCGTGTCACGTACCGATGTGGCCGTGATCTGGGGCGGGGCATTGATCGTGCTGGGGCTGCTTTGGGCGAATTGGTCATCGCTTCTGACCGCGACGCTGAACCCTGATCTGGCGCAGGCGGCGGGCATCAATCCAAGGCGGCAGGAACTGCTGCTGACGCTTCTGCTGGCCGCAATCGTGGCGGTATCGATCAAGATTGTCGGCGCGCTGCTGATTACCGCTTTGCTGATCATTCCCGCAGCAGCGGCGCGTGGCATCATGCGCACGCCCGAAGGGATGGCATTCTGCGCCATGGGCTTTGCCGCCATCGCGGCACTTGGTGGCCTTCGGCTGGCCGTGGTGCTGAATACGCAAGTCGGCCCGTCCATCGTGTGCGTCGCGCTTGCGCTTTTCGCACTGGCCAGCATCGGTGGAAAACTGCGCACATCCGGCAGCTAATTGCCGCATCCCGGCCCATTGGTGGCCACAGGCTTGCCCCGTTTGTGCGCTATCCCATAGGCCTGCACGCACCCGGGGAAAGGTTTTGGGATGAACCGTCTGAAAAGTATCTGCATCGCGATTGGCCTGAGCGTTCTGGCTGGACAAGCCACTGCTGCCAGAAACTGCGCGACGCCAGCGAACGTGAACGTTATGGCGCAAGAAATCGCCAATGGCATCAATGCCAACCGCCGTGCCAACGGGCAACCGGCGATCCGCTATAACCAGCGCCTGAGCCAAGCCGCGATGACCCATGCCTGCGATATGGCAGCGAACGGGTTTTTCGGACACAATGGCAGCAACGGATCGGACGTGAACCGCCGGGTGCGCAACGCCGGCTATCAAGGCTGCCTGGTGGCTGAAAACCTCGCCTGGGGTTATCCGAGCTCGCAGCAGATTATTTCAGGCTGGATGCAGTCGCCGGGCCATCGCAGCAACATGTTGCACCCGCGCGTTGCCGAATTCGGTGTTGGGATCACCCAAGGGCCACGTGGCCCGAACTGGGTTCTTGTGCTTGCCAAGGGCTGCTAGACGTCGATCCAGATTGTGACGGGGCCATCATTCGTCAGGCTGACTTTCATGTCGGCCCCGAATTGCCCCTGCGCCGTCGGAATGCCCAACGCGTCCATGTCAGAAATAAAGCATTCGTAAAGTGCCTTGCCATCGGCAGGGGCCGCCGCGCCGGAAAAGCCCGGCCGGTTACCGCGCGACGTATCGGCGGCTAACGTGAACTGGCTGACAATCAACGCCGCCCCGCCAATATCGGTCAATGACAGGTTCATCTTGCCTGCATCATCCGCAAAAATGCGCAGCTTGCTGATCTTGGCCGCAAGCTGGGCGGATTTCTCTGGCGTATCGCCTTGCATCGCGCAAACGAGGATGAGCAGACCTTGCGCGATCTCGCCGATCATAGCGCCATCGACACGCACGGATGCATCGCTGACCCGCTGGATCAGTGCTCTCACAGTTCGGTGTTCCAGGGCGGGTTCGCACCTGCGCGGCTGACCGTGATCGCGGCGGCCTTGGCCCCAAGGGCAGCCGCATCGCCGAGTGCGTCCAGCGACACGTCAGCGAATGCGGATTTATTCAGATGACCGGATTGCGCAAGACCTGCGAGAAATCCGGCATTGAACGTGTCACCGGCCCCGACTGTATCGACGACAGCGACTTTATTTGCCGGAACGTCGCGTGTGCCGTCGCGGGTGACGATGGTCACACCGTCTGCCCCGCGTGTCAGCAGGACGCAGCGTGTCGCCGTGCCGTCCAGAAGGGCCGCAGCGTCTGTGTTGCCGGTTAGCCAATCAAGGTCCTCGTCCGATGTTTTGATGATGTCCGCCACGCCCATCATCCTGGTCAGGCGCGCGCGATAGCGGGGTTCGTCCGTGATAAAGCTGGGCCGGATATTGGGGTCGATCATTGTCAGGCGTTGTGCTGCCTCGCGCAGCATCAGCGCCTCGTAGGCCGCCCCGCAGGGTTCTACGACAAGGCTGATGCCGCCGAAAAACATCGCATCGGCTGTTACTGTCGGCAAATGCGACTCGTCCAGCATGCGACCGGCGGTGTTTTCGTCATAAAAGGCATATGACGCATGGCCGTCCGTCAGCTTGACGAAAGCCAGCGTTGTCGGGCGCGATGATGTATGGACGGGGGATGTATCGACGTTGGACGCGGCGAGATGGTCGCGCAGCACATCGCCGAACAGATCGTCGGACAGACCCGAGAAAAACTGGACCTTCGCCCCCAAGCGCCCCAACGCCACTGCAGTGTTCATCACCGCACCACCTGCGTGCGGCGCGAATGCGTCTTCGCCAGCCGCAGTTTGACGCGGCAACATATCAATCAGGGCTTCACCGCAGCAAAGTATCATCTTGGACCTCCAGCCTATTGGCTGTTAGCGATAACATATCCTGCAATTCCCGCAAGGATCAGACCGACAATTACCGCAAATGCGATCTTGATCGCAGAATAGGGCCGTTCGCCCTGTACCCGCCCTGTGCGGCCATTGACGACAAAGCGGAAAGTACGGCCCCGATATTTGTAGGCGGCAAGCCATACGGGCAGAAGGACGTGTTTGAAAGTGACATCGCTGATCTGCGTCTTCACGTCGTGCACCCGTTGCCTGTCGCCGCCGATATCGTATTTCACATCCCGCAGGATCATGCGGTCCATATAGGCGCGGGCCTCGGTAAAGCCTTCCGTCAGTTCGACCTGATACCCTTCGGCCCGGAAACCGGCGAGGAATTCAGGCTGATAGGGTTCGAGCGCTGACAAATCCCAAGGTTCCAGCGCATCTGTATACTTCTTGGGCAGACTCTTGGAGGCGAGCACCAGCACATCATCGAAAAAGCGGGCGACCCGTCCGGACCGGTGGCTCCAGCGAGTTTTGCGCACGCGCACCTGCTGACGCTTTCCGTCGCGCACGACAGTGCGGGTTTCGTAATAATCATCGCCGCGCTGACCGGTGTAGCTGCTTTTGGTATCGGCATCGAAGGTCCAATAGGGGACATAGATCCCGTTCATGGCGCGCCCCTTGCGCGCGTATTCCTGCAACCCGTTGGGTGCAAACCAGAGCGATCCCAGCCATTTGTTCATCGCGCCACGGGCCGTTTTTTCATCCAGTGCAAAGGGCAGCAGACCGCGCGGTTTGATATGGCGGTGCGTGCCCGTGTCGGTGACGACAGGTGTCGCACAGAACGGGCATTCGGCTGCATGGGTGTCGGCGTCGTATTCGGTCTGGGCCGCACAGTTGGGGCAGGTAATGACGCGGGTCTCTTCGATCTCGGCGTCGGCCAGATCGTTATCGAGCGCCTTGCGAAAATCGAGTTCGCGGATGCCGCCATTTGCGGTCCGGTCGGTTTCCATGGGTTGCGTATTGCCGCAGTGGTCACAGATCAGGCGATCTTCGCCCGGATCGAACCGCAGGTCTGAGCCGCAGGCATCACAGGGAAAACGGTGTTCGACGACAGGGGCGGATGCAGTTTCCATGATTACAAATACTTATGCCAGATTTTCGGGGTCATCATTCGCAATGCCCCGTCGTTCAATGTCGTGTGCCGCCACAGATGAAAGATGCTGTGGAATATGCTGGCGACAAAGAGAACCAGCAAACTGTTCCATGCAGCATCCGCGCTGCCAAGACCTATCAGGTCTGCCGCATTTGCCAGCACAGCAAGGACCAAGAGCGCGTACATTCCGTAATGCATCCATGGGTAGGCTGCCCGGAACAGACCGGAAAGCTTTGGTCCGGGCCGGCCCAGCAGACCACCTGTCAACAGGACACCAATCCACCCAAGACCGGCGATGACGAAGGCCCATCGCAATCCTTCTGCCGCCGTGCCGCCTTTTATCATGGCAAGCACCATGAAAAGTACGGACCAGTGCAGCGCGATCACGACAGTGCGCCGCGACATGCCCTAGCCTGCGGGTGGCGGTGGTGGTGGTGGCATGACGGTGAAAAGCTGTGCCAGCTCTTGTACGTCGTCCGCCTTCATCCAGCCGTCCTGTCCGGGGGTCCAGACCATCGTGTCGCGGGTCACCGATTTTTCGCTTACCATACGGCCCAGATCGGCCTTGGAAAACGGCCCCTTTGTCTGGCCATTCTCAGCGATGTGCCAGACGTGTTCGACGGGTGGCGGTGGCGGGGCAGGCGGTGCGGCCTGTGGCTGCCGCTGCGTCCAAGGGTTGTTCATCTGGTTGGCCATCGCCATGCCCATGCCCATGCCCAGACCTTCGGCCATGCCGCCACCTGACGGGTTGTTCGCGGCGGCTGTCATGGCTTCAGCGGCGGAGTACTGCGAGAATTTGTTCAAATCACCTGCAAGCCCCATCGATGTGCGCTTGTCGAGCGCCTGTTCGACGGCCGGCGGCAGGCTGATGTTTTCGATATAGAGTTCGGGGATCGACAGGCCGTAGCTTTTGATTGTCGCGTCGATCGCCTTGGTCACAAGCTTGGAAAAATCTGCTGTATTGGCGGCCATGTCCAGAACAGGGATGCCAGAACCCGCGATGACGCGGCTGAATTCCTGCACGATGATGTTGCGGATCTGGAAGCTGATTTCGTCCATGGTGAATTCGCCGTCAGTGCCGACGATTTCGCGCATGAACAGTGCGGCGTCAGACACTTTCACGGAATAGGTGCCGAAAGCGCGGATGCGGGTTGGCCCAAATTCGGGATCGCGCAACATGATCGGGTTCTTCGTGCCCCATTTCAGGTCTGAAAAGCGGGTCGTGTTGACGAAATAGATTTCCGATTTGAACGGCGACTGGAACCCGTGGTCCCAGCTTTGAAGCGTCGTCATGATCGGCATATTATTGGTTTCAAGCATGTAAAGGCCGGGCGTGAAGACGTCTGCCAGCTGGCCTTCATGAACGAATACGGCCGTTTGACCTTCGCGCACCGTCAGCTTGGCCCCGTACTTGATTTCATGCCCTTCACGTTCGAAGCGCCAGACCATGGTGTCACGGGAGTCGTCCGTCCAGTGAATGACGTCGATAAACTGACCGGAAAGAAAATCGAGAATACCCATGACAATTCCTTTGTAACTTGTGCTGATGGAAAGGTAGGGATCAGGCCCGCGCGGTGCAAGGTAAAGAAACGCGCAGCTTTCCCACTAGCTGGCCCCGCGATCGAGCAATTCACGCGCGATCTGGCGTGCGACGGGGGCGGCTTCGGCAGGTTGCATGCCGGTGCGAAGACGCGGATCATACAGCATCTTGAGCAGCAATTCGTCATGCGTTGTCAGCAGGCCGAATTCCTCGTCATCGTTGAAAATCGACGGACGTGCCTGCGGGCTGTCGTTGGCAAGGCCAAGCCCTTGGGCCAGTTCTTCGTGGATGCAGGATGTGCGCAGCAAATCGGGGTGTTCGGAACGGATCACGGCAATCGCCTTGGAATAACTGGATGATCCGCCTTCGGAAAAGGCAACGACGATGCACAACTGGTCGCGCGGCAGGTTGATGATTGCATTCAGAGAGCTGGTCGCGATGCCCGGCACGATTTCGCGTATGCGGTCGCGATAAGCAAGCCGATCATCCTCGTTCAGGATCAGTACATGAAAATTCGGATTCTCATCGACCTTGCGGATCGACAGGCCCGTCACGCGAGACAGTCGCGCGATATAGGCCGAAATGCCCGACGCGTCGCGGGCGCGCTGCATTTCAGGAACAGATGCGCCGAATTCGACGGACATGCGCACTGGCTGGTCCCAGCGACGCAGGCGAGACAGCGTGGCTTGCGGGCGCAGCGCATCGCCATCTGTCACATATTCATCAAAAAGCGCGATCCGCACGAAATTACGCGCCAGAATCGTATCCGTGAATGGCGTATCGGGCCCACCACCGTCGCCGCGCAACAGACCCTGAGCCAGCAGATCGTTCTGCAAGCGTCGATAATAGATCGCAAGTGCCTTGCTGGCCTCGCTTGGCTCGACGATTTCGGGAACTTCTGGCGGGACGACTTGGGGGATTTCGGGCGGTGTTTCGGGTGGTTGTTCAACCAGCGGTGTTTCGCAGGCCGCAAGCGCTATCAAACCCAGCATGCTGAGCGTGAAAAGCGATTTGCGGCCTGATATCATGTGCTTAGGCTCCGGTCGACGTCCCGACGTTGTCGCCTACACCATCCTTGCGCGACTTTGCAGCAGCAAGCGTATTCTTCAGTTCCTGCTCCATGTTCTGCAATTCCTTTTCCGCTTCGGCGCGCTTGCGTTTGCCCTCGTCGGCGATTTCAAGGCTTTCGTTGATTGTTGCGATCAGATCGGCATTGGCCTGCTTCACAGCTTCGATGTCAAACACACCGCGTTCCATTTCGGTGCGGATGACCTTGTTGGCATCCCGCAGGTTCGACGCATTGGCTGTCAGCAGTTCGTTGGTCAGATCATTGGCGTCCCGTACGGCTTCGGCAGCTTCGGCACTGCGCTGGATCGTGACGGCCTGCGCCAGTTGGGTTTCCCAAAGCGGCACCGTGTTTACCAGCGTCGAGTTGATCTTGGTGACCAGAGACTTGTCATTTTCCTGGACCAGACGGATCGACGGCAGGGATTGCATCGTCACCTGTCGGGTCAGTTTCAGATCATGCACCCGGCGTTCCAGGTCGTCACGCGCCGCGCGGATATCGCGCAATTCCTGCGCTTTCATCACACCCTGTTCTTCGGGGGCGGCCTGCACCTCTGCCTCTTTGGCGGGGATCACCGTGCTGTCGAGTTCGGCGATCTTCGCCTCGCCTGCCGCGATATAAAGCGCCAGTTCGTCGTAGAAGGCGAGCGTCTTGTCATAAAGGACGTCAAGGCTTTCGATGTCCTTCAGCAGCACATGTTCATGCCGGAGCAGATCATCGGTGATGTTGTCGATCTGGCCCTGAACATCTTCGAATTTCGCGACAAACTTGGCCATTGGTGCGGCGCGGCCAAGCAGTTTTTCCCACCAGCTTTGCTTGCGGCGCACATCAAGTTCGCTGACCGAAAAGCCGCGAATGGTGCTGACGATATTGCGCAGGCTGTCACCGGCGGGGCCGACGTCCTTGTTGCGCACACCGGCCAGCATGGATTGCGAAATCGTCTGCAATTCCTGCTGTGCACCCGACCCGAAGGACACGATAGAGTTCGTGTCGGTGATATCGATTTCCGCCATGCGCGTCGTAATCTCGGCGCTTGTCGGGGCGTCCGCTGTTTCGAGCGTCACAAGCTCTCCCTTCGGTTCAGGCAGCACGACGGCTGTCACTTTTTCAACATCGGCGAGCGTCGCCTCGGCCTTTTTGCGGATATCGTCAGACATGATTGTCCCCCTTTATGACTTCAGGCTCACGCCTTCACGCTGCAACCGATCACGCAGCACTTTAATTTCAATGTCCATGTCGCTGCGGTCGTCCAGCAACATCTTTTCGGTACGGGCAGCGAAGTTCTGCTCAAGATCGGTCAAGAGCGCTTCGTAGTCGGCGCGGGCCTGCGCGTCCTTGTTGCGCTTGTACAAATCCACGAACTTGACCGTCGCATCGCGGGCACCCATCAGATAGACGCCCAAGAACTTGCGCACGCCCGTCAGATCGCGCGGGTCTTCCTCGACCGTGCGGATCATTTTGTTGGCTGCGGTAATGAAGCCGGTCACGCGCCCCGTAAGGCCACGATCGCGCAGTGTTTCGATCTGGCCGCGCATCACGCCAAGGTGGTCTTCGGCCTCTTCCACAACCTTGGCCACACGATCCTGCTGGAAAGTGTCGACGCCTTCCATGCGCTTGTCTGTTAACGGATCGATGCCAAAAGCGGCGACATGCAGACCTGCCGCAGCCAGACCGTAAAGGCTCGCGCCGACATACCCGGAATCGCCGGTATAGGCAGCCAGCGCCACACCGGTGCCGGTCAGCAAGGTTGCTGCCATCTTGCGTGGAAAGGCTGGCTTGCGCGCGACCTTGCGCGCGTCATACGCCGCTTGCGCGCGCAAGCCCTCGCGCAACAGCCACGCGGCAAGGGTCAGCAAACCGGCCGCAACAAGGGCGATCACAAGATTGACCGGTCCTTCATTGATGGACAGCAGTGCCAACAGCGCACCGGGAATGAACAGGACATTCGCCCGCCCACCTGCCGCATCAACGCGGCGCTGGTCGACAGGGGCTTCGGCGATCGGCGATTTCGCATTGCCGTCAGGACTGAACTGGCCGCCAAACTTCTTTGCCATCAGACGCCGCCCAGCCAGCCGGTGACCACACCAAACATCAACAAGATCAGCACCACATAAGCGACGCGCTGGAAGGTCTTAGGCATATTATCCCCCAAAGCAGACTGAGCCGACGCCGTCACGGATTTGGCGGTGCCCGCAACCGCACCGATGACAATCACCAGCATGATCAATAGCAGCAATACCAAGACAAGCCGAAACATGTCGCCCCACGTCGTTTTTCTTCATCGCAAGTAATCTAAGCACTCTGTCGCGACTTTACGAATGTTTTTGCAGCGCTTTGCGTTCCGCGTTCAGTTTGCGGCTATAGCCCGACTGGATGATTTCAACGGCCACAAGGACGATAACCGAGAAGTAGAAGGTCGATTTCGACATCGGGACGATCTCTTTGCCGAACACCTTCAGTGCAAGGTCCTTGGCTTCCTCGTGGGGCACGCCCATGTTTTCAACACCATGCACAGCCGCTTGGCCGGCTTCGCCCAACAGGACGACACCGACGATCAGCAGGATGAACAGGCCAAGTACCTCGTACATCCGGTTTGCTTCCAGAAACGCCGCGACGCTGTCGGCCAGCAGCAGCATCGCAAGGCCCGACAAGATGATGGCGATCGCCAGAACCGGGAACACATCGGTGATCGCCAGTGCGGACAGGACAGAGTCAAACGAGAAGATCAGGTTCATCATGACAATCAGGATCACGACCTGTGTGGCGGATTTGGCGGATTTCCCGCTGACATCGTGATCGAGTTTGTCAATCGAAAGCATGTGCCCGATTTCCTTGACGGCCGTATACATGATGAACACACCGCCGACGATAAAGACACAGGTGGCAAAGTTGATCGCCCCTTCAAGAACGCCGGTCCACTGGAACGTGTAGAACGGCTCTGACAGGGCCCCGATCAGTTGGATCATCGTAAACAAAAGCACGACGCGCAAGACGACGGCGATGATGATCCCCCACATGCGGACGGACTTCTGCTGCGCGACGGGCGCGCGTTTGCTTTCAATCGAAATGTAAAGAAGATTGTCGAAACCCAGCACCGCTTGCAGGAAGCAAAGCATCAGCAGGTTGGTCGCATTTTCCAGCGTGAACAGTTCGGCCATCGGGTCCCTCGTGTCGGTTTGCCTTTAACAAGCACAACCAGCGGGGGGCGACAAGGTTCAACTGTTGCGCTTTTTTCCCCGTGTGCGGGTCATCTGCGGCTTGTCACCCAAGCCCAATTGATCGCGCACGACACGCCGCTTAACCTCTTCCACGGCACCGGCAGGCAAGTCGCCCAGCTGGAACGGACCATAGCTGACGCGGATCAGACGGTTGACGGTTGCCCCGATCGCCTCCATCGCGCGGCGGATCTCGCGGTTCTTGCCTTCGCGCAATGACACGGTCAGCCAGGCGTTCGCGCCCTGCTGGCGATCGAATGTCACCTGCATCGGCTGGTAGGACAGACCTTCGACCGTGATGCCTGCGCGCAATTGGTCCAGCTTGGCTTCTGACGCTGTGCCCTTGATGCGCACACGGTAACGGCGCAGCCAGCCTGTCGCAGGCAATTCCAGACGACGCTTCACACCGCCGTCGTTCGTCAACAAAAGCAATCCTTCGGAATTGAGATCAAGGCGTCCGACTGACATCACCCGTGGCATGTCCGCAGGTAAGGCCGCAAAAACAGTCGGGCGGTCCTTCTCGTCTCGCTCTGTTGTCACCAGCCCCGCCGGCTTGTGATAAAGCCAGATCCGGGGCGGTTCGGGTTCGCCGACAGGCTTGCCGTCAACGCTGATGCGGTCGCGTTCGGTGACATTCAGCGCCGGACTTTCGATCACCTTGCCATTCACCGCAACGCGGCCATCCGTGATCATGCGTTCGGCTTCGCGACGGCTGGCGATACCGGCACGGGACAGGACTTTGGCGATACGATCGCCTTCTGGGCTCTTCTCGGTCATGCAAATGGCTCTACGCAGCCCCAAAGCACAACACAATCCCTTTCATCTGGCCCGATAAACTCCCGCCGGAGGCTCCGGCCCTTGCATGCCCGCCCCATTCATCGGATCAAAAGGCATGACGTTTCGCAGCCATATGGATACCGCTCTCGCAGAGGCACGCGCCGCCGCCGCGCGGGGCGAAGTGCCGGTCGGGGCTGTTCTGGCGGGACCGGACGGCATCATCGCGCAGGCGGGGAACCGCACGCGGGAACGCAACGATCCGACGGCGCACGCAGAAATGCTTGTGATCCGTTCGGGCTGCGCTCTGCTGGGGCAGGAACGTCTGATGGGTCTTGACCTCTATGTCACGCTTGAACCCTGTCCGATGTGCGCGGCGGCGATCAGCAATGCGCGGATCGCCCGGCTTTATTACGGTGCAGCCGACCCGAAATCAGGCGGCATCGCACAGGGGCCGCGGATTTTCAGCCATCCCCAATGCCACCATGTGCCCGAAATTTATGACGGGATCGGCGCAGATGAATCGGAAACGCTGCTGAAGTCCTTCTTCGCAGCACGCCGCTAGAAACTGATCGGGTCCATTACGTTCGCTTCGATCACGTTGACGTCCGGCAAGGCGTCGATCAGCGGTTGTGCGGATTGGGCAAGCAGCGGGAACGTCTTGTAATGGCAGGGAATAATCGTCTTGAAGTTAAAGTAACGTTTGGCGGCATAGGCGGCGCGTTCCATATCCATTGTATAATGGCCACCAGCACAAAGCAGGCCGATATCCGGTTTGTGGTAATCACCCATCCAGTCCATGTCCGCCATGATGTCGGTGTCGCCACTGGCATAGATCACGTGACCGTCCCCCGCGATCATGAAGCCCGCCTCTGACCCTGCATAGGCGGGGCGTGTGCCGTCGAAATCCATGCTTGAAGAATGCACCGCATTCACCATCGTGACTTTCGCGCCGCCCGCATCAACGGTGCCACCCTTGCCGAACCCGACCATGTCGACGCCGGCGTTGCCCCCCCACCATTCCGCGATCTCGTGAATGGCCAGGATTGGGATCGACATTTCCTTGGCAATTTCCAGCGCGTTGCTGGCATGATCACCATGCCCGTGCGTCAAAAGGATATGGGTCGCCCCGGCAATCGCATCTGCGCGCCGGTCTTCGGGAAAGGACGGGTTGCCGGTCAGCCACGGGTCCAGCAGCAGAACGGCATCCTCGATTTCGATGCGAAAGCTCGCGTGACCCAGCCATGTGATTTTCATCTCGAATCCTTTCGCTTTCCGATTAGATTAGCCGCGAAAGAGAAAGGCGCAAATGGACTGGTTGCAACAAATCGACGGCTACTGCGAGCGCACCGATTTTGCCTATTGGTCCGAACCGCTGAACGCGGTGACGAATCTGGCCTTCATTCTGGCGGCGCTTTTCATGTGGCGGCGCACAGAAGGGGTGACGGGCGGGCGTGTCCTTTGCGTGATCCTGTTTGCCATCGGCATCGGCAGCTTCCTGTTCCACACAGAGGCGACGGTCTGGGCCGCGCTGGCTGATACTGCGCCTATTGGGCTCTATATCCTGACCTACCTCTTTCTTGTGAACCGTGACGTTATGGGATGGCCTGCTTGGGCCGCGGCGTTTGGTACATTGGCTTTCTTGCCCTATGCGGCTGTTGTTGTACCGGCGCTCAACCAGATTCCCTTTGTGCGGATCAGTAATTTCTACTGGACCGTGCCGATCCTGCTGTTCCTTTACGCCTATGTGCTGCGCAACCGCCGCCCGCAGGTGTCGCGCGGATTCGTGACAGGTGGCGTGGTGTTGTGTGTTTCGATCACCGCCCGATCGCTTGATGAAATCCTGTGCGATACACTGCCGTTGGGCACACATTTCATCTGGCATTGTCTTAACGGTCTGATGCTGGGCTATATGATCCACGTTTACACGCGTCACGTGCTTGCAGGCCGCACCCAGCAAGGCTAAACGCAACCCCGACAAAGTATCCGGAGACATGCATGTCCATCGACACCGAAACCGCCCGCCGCGTGGCCAAGCTGGCCCGCATCAAGGTTGAAGACGACGCGCTGCCAGCACTTGCGCAGGAATTCAGCGCGATTCTCGGTTTTATCGAGCAGTTGAACGAAGTCGACGTGGACGGGGTAGAGCCGATGACTTCCGTCACCCCGCAGCGGCTCAAACGCCGCGTGGACGAAGTGACCGACGGCAATCAGCAGGACAAGGTTCTTGCCAATGCGCCAGATGCTCGCGAGGGGTTTTTCGCCGTGCCCAAGGTGGTTGAATAATGTCTGATCTGACCAAATTGACAATTGCCGGTGCCCGCGATGCGATGCGCAAGGGCGACACAAATAGCCTTGAATTGACCGAGGCTTATCTGTCCGAAATCGAAGGGGCAGGGGCGCTGAACGCCTTTGTTCACCATACGCCGGATCAGGCGCGCGACCAAGCCCGCGCCGCAGACGCGCGGATTGCCAAAGGCGATGCCCCCGACATGTGTGGCATCCCACTTGGGATCAAGGACT
The DNA here is from genome assembly GCF_900109295.1 of Cognatiyoonia koreensis. Lineage (NCBI taxonomy): Bacteria > Pseudomonadati > Pseudomonadota > Alphaproteobacteria > Rhodobacterales > Paracoccaceae > Cognatiyoonia > Cognatiyoonia koreensis. The sequence continues at coordinate 1,813,858 of NZ_FOIZ01000001.1, read as the reverse complement.
TGTTCTGCACCAAGGGTGTCGCGTCCCAAGCCGCATCCGGCATCCTCAACGGGTTCAAGCCTGAATACGAATCCACCGTGACGACACAGCTGTTCGATGCCGGTGCGGTCATGCTGGGCAAGCTGAACATGGACGAATTCGCAATGGGTTCGTCTAACGAAACTTCCGTCTATGGCAACGTCGTAAACCCCTGGAAAAACGATGACCGTGACCTGACTCCCGGGGGGTCGTCCGGCGGGTCTGCCGCTGCTGTCGCCGCAGATCTTTGCGCGGCCGCCACCGGCACAGACACAGGCGGATCAATCCGCCAGCCTGCCGCGTTCACCGGCATCACCGGGATCAAGCCAACCTATGGCAGGGTCAGCCGCTGGGGCATTGTGGCCTTCGCCTCATCCCTTGATCAGGCCGGACCGATGACCAAAGACGTACGCGACGCGGCAATCATGCTGGAAACCATGTGCGGGCATGATCCCAAGGATTCGACGTCCGCCGATCTGCCTGTCCCGAATTTCGAGGCAATGTTGACGGGTGATATCAAGGGCAAGGTCATCGGAATTCCCAAAGAATACCGCATGGACGGGATGCCTGCCGAGATTGAAAAGCTGTGGTCCGAAGGCACGGCAATGTTAAAGGCAGCAGGTGCCGAAATCCGCGACATCAGCCTGCCGCACACGAAATACGCGCTGCCCGCCTATTACGTCATTGCGCCTGCCGAAGCGTCCTCCAACCTTGCCCGCTATGACGGCGTACGCTTTGGCCATCGCGCGAAACTGGCCCAAGGTGACGGCATCACCGAAATGTACGAAAAGACCCGCGCCGAAGGGTTCGGGGCCGAAGTTCAGCGCCGTGTCATGGTTGGCACCTATGTCCTGTCTGCGGGTTTCTATGACGCCTATTATAACCGCGCCCGCAAGGTGCGGACATTGATCAAGCGTGACTTTGAAACTGTCTTTAACGACGGGATCGACGCGATTCTGACGCCAGCCACACCATCGGCAGCGTTCGGTCTGGGTGAGAACATGGACCCGATCCAGATGTATCTGAACGATGTATTCACGGTCACCGTGAACCTTGCCGGTCTGCCGGGCATCGCAATCCCTGCCGGGTTGGATGACAAGGGGCTGCCGCTGGGGCTTCAGCTGATCGGGCGTCCCTGGGAAGAAGGTGACCTGCTGAACGTCGCCTACACGCTGGAACGTGATGCAGGTTTTGTAGCAAAACCGCAAAAGTGGTGGTAAACGCCACCGAAATTGGGTGAATTCGCAGGTATTGCCGTGAAGAACTGTCTAGCCATTGCCGGGTTGATCGCAACCCTTGCCGCGTGTGCGCCACCAACTGTCCCCGACAGCGGGGAAGGGATCGGTTTCGGCGCGCCAGAGGACTTTGCCTTGCAGCAGGCCCGCCGTGAAGCCGCCTTGAACGGCACACCGCTGCCGCAACCGCCAAGTGTGCAGACACAGGCGATCCCAAGCTCTGACCTGCGTGCGGCCGGCATTGGCCAGAACGGTGGTGGTGATGTCGGCGCTCCCTTGTCGGTGACAAACCTTGCCGGTGCCGCCCCCGCACCCGCAGATGTAAACAACCCCGGTATTTCGGACGAAAACGACTTTTCCGCCGTTGCATCACGCGAAACGATTGAATCTGACGCGCAGCGCCGCCAGGAACAGGCCGCTGTCCGCCAGGTTGTCGAACCGACCGCTATTCCGGCACGTCCAACCACGACAGGACCAAACATCGTGGCCTACGCGCTGAACGCGCCGAATGCCAAAGGGCAGGAATGGTACTCCCGTTCGCTTTTGTCCGGTCAGGCCCGGTTCCAGCGCAACTGTGCCTCCTACAATAACCCGGATGCCGCACAGCGTGATTTCCTGGCACGTGGTGGCCCCGAACGCGATCCGCGCGGGATCGATCCTGACGGGGACGGATTCGCTTGCGGTTGGGATCCGGCACCCTTTCTTCTGGCGGCTGGCCGCTGAGGCTGACCACCCACACTTCGCCCAATTGCGGACCGCGCCGGAATGGCGCGCGTCCTGATATAGTCGTTATTCATTACACGGCGATGCAATCGGCCAAAGCTGCACTGAAAACCTTGTGTGATCCGCAAACAGAGGTTTCGGCCCATTATCTGATCGCCGAAGACGGTGAGGTTCTTTCCCTCGTGCCCGAAGATTTGCGAGCCTGGCATGCCGGTGCGGGGCAATGGGGGAGTGTGACGGATGTGAACAGCCGTTCGATCGGGATCGAACTTGCGAACCCCGGAAATTGTCCCTTTTCCGCGCCGCAGATGGATGCGTTGCAAGAACTCCTCAAAGGCATCAAGGCGCGCTGGGACATGCGCCCCGAACGCGTGATCGGCCATTCCGACATGGCACCGGGGCGCAAGATCGACCCCGGTCCGCGCTTTGACTGGAACCGCTTGGCACGTGAGGGTCACGCGGTCTGGCCCGAGAAAGCAGACGGCGACACTGCGCAATTTACCGCGAACATGCACGCTTTTGGCTATCGCGCGACGGATGATCCCGATCTTCTGTTGCAGACCTTTCGTCTGCGATTTCGCCCGCATGCCGACGGACCGCTGGATGAAACAGACGCGGGCATGATCGCTGACCTTGCCGCGCGCTTCCCCGTTGACGCAAATGCCACTTGGGTCTAAGCGGGCAATCGCGCGGATGGCTGGATGATCGCGGGCCGGTAACGGGTCGAGGAAAGTCCGGACTCCAGTAAAGCACGGTGCCGGGTAACGCCCGGCGGGGGCAACCCCAGGGAAAGCGCCACAGAAAACAGACGGCCTTGCATGCAGGGTCAAGGTGAAACGGTGGGGTAAGAGCCCACCGCGCGACGGGCAACCGAAGCGGCACGGCAAGCCCCACCGGGAGCAATGCCAAATAGGGATCGCGTGCCTTCGGGCGGGGTGGCTTGCACCCCAGCAGATCCGGGTTGGCAGCTAGAGGCACGTTGGCAACAGCGCGTCCAGATGAATGATCATCCATCCGTGGCAACACGGGGGACAGAATCCGGCTTACAGGCCATCCGCGCACTTTTGCCAACCGCCAAACTGTGCTTCACATGCACAAACGCCAGCGGAGCCGTCATGCCAGACCTGACCTTCACGTATTCGAACCGGCCCTTTTCGGCGATCATCACCATCGTGATCGGTTTGGCGTTGGCCGCTGTGTTCGCATGGTTCGCGATTGCAGAAGATAACCCGGAATTCGACCTTTTTGGCGGCACGCTGACCGGCTGGCAGGCCACCACCCTGATTTGGCTGATTGTGGCGCTTATGCTTGTCATCGCGGGCCTTGGGCTGCGTATCCTGATCGGCTTTCGGCGCAATGTGCGCGAAGTGTCGCTGGGGCCGACAGCCTTGCGGGCACCGAAAGTGCCGCTGAGCCGACGGATGGTCACTGTGCCTTATGAGCAGATCACCGACATCGCTCGCCAACGGATTTTCAGGGATACAATTCTGGTAATCAGTCACACCGGCGGCGAAATCCGCATTCCGCGTCTTTACCTTCCCAGTGCGGATGCGTTTACACAGATCGAAAGCGAATTAATGACACGCTGGGCTGCTGCCCGGCGCACCTAGGATAAGCCGATGCAAGACCTGACATTCAATTACAAGAACCGTCCGTTTGTGATGATCTTCTTGATCTTATTCGGGGCCGTCTGTGCGGCCGTGTTTGTTTACATGGCGCTTTCCGAGGATGATTTGCGGCTGGGTTTTCTCGGGGTGAGTGCTTCTGGGCTGGAGGCCACGGCGCTGGCGTGGTTCTTTGCTGTGTTCATGGCGGGTTTGGCTGTCTTCGGTGTCTACGGACTGGTGCGCATGTTGCAGACACCGCGTCAGATCAAGCTTGGTGCAACGCAGATGCAGGCCCCGAAAGCGCCGATCAGCAAGACCGTCATCACTGTGAACTATGCCGACATAGATAAGCTTCGGACCGAGGATGTGTTCGGACAGAAGATGCTTGTTATCGCCCACAAGGGCGGCAAGCTGAACATCACCAAAAGCTATTTGGCCGACAAGACGGCGTTCGACACGATCAAAGCGGAACTGAATGCGCGCCGGGACGCGGCGGCAGGGGTGCAGCTTCTCTAAATAGCGGTTGACTCATGGCTGATCCCGCGTAAAAGGCAGCTTCTAACGGAATTTCACGCGTGGCCGCATCTTTTGCCCGCGAGCTGGAGACACTGACATGGCGAAGCCAACCACGATCAAAATCCGCCTGAACTCAAGCGCGGGAACGGGCCACTTTTACGTGACGAAGAAGAACGCGCGCACGATGACAGAAAAGATGGTCGTCAAGAAATATGACCCCGTTGTGCGCAAGCACGTCGAATACAAGGAAGGCAAGATCAAGTAAGTTGATCGCCTTTGATGCAGACAAACCCGCACCGTCAGGCGCGGGTTTTTTTGTGCCTGAATGATCTGCTAAGCGCGAAGGTCTAGCCGACCCAGGGCCGCGCCTGTTTGATCGACAAAAGCCCGTTCCGATCCACCTTGAATTCGATATCCATCGCGAATGTCGGATCGTCGGTGCGCCCGTAAAGTTTCGCGAAATGGGCCTGTATCAGGCGCATCTGTTCGGTCAGCAACAGCAAGTCGTCCGGCTGGATCACGGTTTCACCTTCCCCCACCAGCGATGACCGGCGGACATAGATCATCTCGTATGGCCGGTCAGGTGTGCCGTTCAGGTCTTCCATGATCAAAAGCTCTTCTGCCGTCTCGTCGCCTGTCGGATTGGTGATCAGGTCTTCGCCCACCTGCGCGTTCACATAATAGCCGGGGAAGTTGTCGAAATAGAGGTTTCTGGTGATCGCGACCCCGTTGACCCGTTCGTCATCATAGTTGGGATGCACCAGCACACCCATGGCTGCTGTGAGATGGTCGATGCGATAGAATTCGCGTTCTTCAAAGGCGCGGAAATTCCACAGGCTTGCCCAGACCTGCTTGATGGATTTTTCGATGTGCCCTTCATCCAGCCGGTGCGTGTAGCTGTCATAAAGCCCGGCACCGGTGAACCCGATGGTGTCTTCCGCGTTTGCGCTTGATCGGCAACGCGGTGTTGTTCCGGCGGGAAAGGCCTTGTGCATGACATCCAACTTGCCGCGGATGTCGTTGGGCACCGGCGCGTCCTTTATGGTTCTGCGGAACGCTTTCAGCAGGTCCTTGCGCACCTCACCGTCCTGAAAATCACGCCGGGCCATCGTGCTTAATATCTGGTCGTACAACCCGTTCACCGTCATGAACGTGTGATAGAAGGAAAAGGGCACAGCAAACCCGTTGGGAACATAGCGCGGATCAATAGCGCGGCGCAGTTCGGCGACACCCGTCGCCTTGCCACCAAAGGCATCGCTAGCGCTGAAGGGCAGGTCATTTAGCGTGACAGTGTCGGTTGCTTTCAGATTGCGCGGTGGATAGGTCACTTGCGCCGGGCGTCGCGCATCGTAAGTGTCGCGTACTTCTTGGGGCGTGGCCTCCCTGATTTCGATGCGATCCGGTGTGACGGCCATCCACACGGTCTTGCCAATAAAATCGCTGAGAGGCGGTAAGGACGCGGCGTTTACCAGATAGGCATTCGGAATACCGTTCTGCTGGGCGCGCAGGTTGACGTGCGACAACGGCGTCTGCGGGGCCGAGGTGATGACACCGGCGACAAGTGGCAAATCATTCGGCAAGCGGTCGTAAATCACGATATCGGTGGCAGCAGCGGGTCGCGACTCTGTCCCGTTCAGGACGCGCAGTTCCCCGACAGCTTCTCCGAGGTTCAGTGGGTTGTAGGTGATCGACTCGAAGATGTCAGAGGTTGCGACCGTCGGCACGGCGTTCTGCGCGAAACGCTCTGCCTCGCGCGCGAACAACCGTTCCTGCAAATCGCCTGACGGATGATAGGCGAGCAGGTCCGCGGCAAACGGCATGCCATCTCGCAGCAAGCGATAGGCGCGGCTGACATGTGCAACGCTGACCGGATCGGTCGGCCAGAATTCCAGCGCGTACAGACCGGGTGATCCATCGGGGCGGGTATAGCTGTCGAATGCCAGCACGGACCCGACAAGAAACTGACGGTCCTCGGTAAAATAGGTAATCCTGTTGAACTCCGCAGTGGACAGGTCATAGCCCAGCACGTCTGTCACGAAATGATAATGCAACGGATGCTTGTTGCTGTTCATAAAGACCAGCCGCATATCGTCTGTCCCCACATCCGTGATGACGAACTTCAGCTCGCGCACACCCAATGCCCCCGGCACATCGTCCCGCACCGCAAATGCATCAAACGTGGCGCGGTCGGGGATAACGGTCAGGCTGTCGGTCTGCGGATCGATCTTGCCCAACGGTCCGCGATCAGGTGGCGCGATGCTGCGCGCATCATGCGGCAAAGCGGGCAGGCGCGGATGGGTCGGGGCGTGGCGGATTCGCATCTGTGTCCTCGTCAACGTGGGATATCTTCCCTTATGACGAATTTGCCTGCGCAATCCTTGGGCTGTCCATCCGGCACGGTGCAATCAGGCCTGATAATAACCAGTTGTGCCATGCAAACCGCCGACTTGCGGCCCATTGACGTTTGACACGGTCGCATTCGCCACGCTTATTGGGATCTGATCGCGTAGCAGGGAATGACGAATGATGGCAAAGACACAGCACGCTGCAACCGACGGCGCGGGGTAGGCGGGATGTACCGGATCGATTGCCTGCAATATGCGAACTGGTCAGAGAAGATTTTCCGCCAGATGCGCGAAGGCGGCGTTGACGCCGTGCACGTCACCATCGCCTATCACGAGAATTTTCGCGAAACCGTGCTGAATATCGAACGGTGGAACCGGTGGTTCGAACAGTTCCCTGACCTTATATTTCAAGGTGCATGGGCGCGTGATGTGGAAAAGGCGCGGGCGACCGGGCGCACCGCGATCTTTTTCGGCTTTCAGAACCCCAGCCCCATGGAAGATGATATTGGTCTAGTTGCGGTCCTGCACCGATTGGGTGCGCGTTTCATGCAGTTGAGCTACAACAACCAGTCGCTGCTTGCGACAGGCTGTTACGAGGCCGAAGACCCCGGCATCACGCGCATGGGCAGGCAGGTGATCAAGGAAATGAACCGGGTCGGCATGGTCATTGACATGAGCCATTCCGCGGATCGTTCGACGATCCAAGCGGCGGATCTTTCGCAGCGCCCCATCGCGATCACACACGCCAATTTGCATGCATGGCAACCCGCGCTGCGCAACAAGCGCGATGATGTCATCCGTGCGGTCACGCAGAACGGTGGCATGATGGGCTTTTCACTTTATCCCCATCACCTCAAAGACAAGTCGGCCTGCACACTGCAAAGTTTTTGCGAAATGATCGCGCGCGCGGCTGACGAGTTCGGTGTCCAGCACTTCGGGATCGGATCGGACCTGTGTCAGGACCAGCCCGACTCGGTCGTGGAATGGATGCGGGTGGGGCGCTGGACAAAAGAGATCGACTATGGCGAAGGCAGTGCAGCAGCGCCCGGCTTTCCGGATATGCCGGAATGGTTCCGCGACAACCGCGATTTCGGCAATATCTCTGATGGGCTGCACGACATCGGGTTCGACAAGGACGAGGTGGCGGCCTTGATGGGCGGGAACTGGTTCCGCTTTTTCGAGGATAGTTTTGGTCCAGTGAGACCGGATTAAGGCGGCTCATGCCGTTTGGACAGGTACGAAAAAACCCCGCCTGACATTCGGTCAGGCGGGGTCATTTTGTTCAGTGTCAGAGAGGTGTTATTCTCTGTTGCCCAGCAACTGCAGCAGGAACATGAACATGTTGATAAAGTCGAGATACAGGCTCAATGCGCCCATGATCGCAGCCTTACCCAGCCATTCCTGATCGCCAGCGGCGGCGTGCTGGATGTAGATGTTCTTGATGTTCTGCGTGTCATAAGCGGTCAGACCGGCAAAGATCAGCACACCAAGGATCGAGATCGCAAGGTCCAAGCCGGCAACCGGGGCACCTGTAAAGTAGGCAACGCCGATGTTCAGCAGGGATGCAGCGATCAGACCGATCACACCCATGATGAGGAAGCTACCCCAACCAGAGATATCTTTCTTTGTCGTGTAACCCCAGAGGGACAGACCGGCAAAGGCGATCGCGGTCACCAGGAAGACCTGGATGATCGAAAAGCCGGTAAAGACAAGAAAGATGGAACTGATCGACAGACCCATCAGAACAGCAAAGACGTAGAACGCTGTCTGGACCCCGGCTGCGGACAGGCGATTCATCGCCGCGCCGAAGCCGAAGAAGATAAAGGCAAGCGGCGCAAGCATGATAACCCAGCGCAGCGGCGACAGGTAGATCGCGGCACCAAGGCCGGACAACATCGTTCCGTTGCCGAGTGTTGCGGCAGCGGCAGCGGGATCATTCGTGACAGCCAGGCCGGAAATGGCCCAAGCGGCGGCAAATGTAATGAACATGCCCACGGACATTGTGCCGTAGACCTTGTTCATGTGGGCGCGTAGGCCCTCGTCGATCGCAGCCGCGCGGACCCCGCCCGCCGTCCGGATTGTTTGGTATTCAGCCATAGAGACCTCCAAAAAGAAAATTCCGGGCGCCGATTATCGGCATCCATGGCGTCGATATTGGCATGAAACGGGGCTAATTCAAGGGCCTTACGCGGTGCTTTCGCCTTAATCCGACCGATTTGCGCGGGAATGTCGCAGCTATCGACGAAACCAGTGGTCAGGCGCGTCCCAGATTGGCCGCTTTGCCTCTTTTTGGGCCTCTTGGGCATTTACGCCGATATCGGCGCGCAAGTGGGCGTCAAGGTCGGCCAGCGCGCGACGCTGCCGTGCAAGCGCGTGCATTTGCCTGAGCATGGCGAATACGCCGAAACGGGTGTGCCGCCGGGTGCGGAGGGTACTGTCCAGATATGCCATTACTTCAACCTTTCTGATGTGTTTGCGTCAATGCATGTCCATGCTTGATATATCGATGCTTGCAATGCATAAGTAAAACGAATGATTTTGAATTGAGACATCAGGAGTTGTGATATGTTGCGCAATCTGGACATGACCGCGCTGCGTTCCTTTGTAACGGTGGCCGAGTCCGGCGGGGTGACCCGTGCCGCGGGTATGCTGAACCTGACGCAATCCGCTGTTTCCATGCAGTTGAAGCGTCTGGAAGAAGCACTTGGTCTGCAATTGCTCGACAGATCGGCGCGCACAATCGGACTGACGGCGGCTGGTGAACAGCTTGTTGGCTACGGCCAGCGGATGCTTGCGCTGAACGATGAGATTTATCGCAAGCTGACGGCGCAGGAATTTGAAGGCGAACTCAAGCTTGGCGTGCCGCATGACATCATCTACCCCACGGTGCCGCGCGTGTTGAAACAGGTTGCGGCCGAATTTCCCCGGATGCGGGTCAGGCTGATTTCCGCCCCGACGTTACGGCTCAAGGAGATGTTCGCGCGGGGTGAGTGCGATTTCATCCTGACGACCGAAGACGCGTGCGATCCGAAGGGAGAAACGCTGATTTCTTTGCCGATGGTCTGGGTCGGGGCGGTCGATGGTGTGATCTGGCGCGAAAGACCGCTGCGGATTGCCCATTGCACGAAATGCATTTTCCGCACCGGTGTATTGCGCACGCTGAACGCGGCCGGGGTCCCATGGGAAATGGCTGTCGACTCAGAGCTCGACAACGCGGTCGAAGCCGCCGTCAGCGCCGATCTGGCCGTGACAGCCGCAATTGAAGGGGGCTTGCCGCCGCATACAGTTGTCATCGACCATGGTGGTGCCTTGCCTGATCTCGGCGCGCAGAACATCAATCTTTATGTGCAGCAACCGGGTGCGCATGTCAGCGCAGCAGTCGCCGCGATCATTCGCAAGGCTTACAAGGACTAGGGCGTCACCACGACCTTGCCGGTGGATTTGCGCTTTTCCAGCAGGTCAAGCGCATCCTGCGCCTGCGCCAGCGGCACAATGTGGCTGACGTGCGGTTTCAGACGGCCATCGGCCCACCATGTCATCAGCTCGGCAAGACTGTCGAGCAATGCCGCCTGATTGAACTTGAGATATCCGCCCCAATAGAATCCGATCACGCTGATGTTCTTGACCAGAATGATGTTGGCCGGAATTTGTGGCACGTCGCCACTTGCAAATCCGATTGTCAAAACGCGGGCTTCGCGGTTACAGGCTCGCAAGGCGGCTTTGAACAGATCGCCGCCCACAGGATCATACACCACATCCGCGCCGCCAAGCGCCTTGACCGCCGCGAGGATGTCATCGTTATCGCTGTCAAGCACATGATCGGCACCGGCGGCTTTCGCGACGGCCAGTTTATCCGCGCCGCGTGCAACAGCGATGACAGTCGCACCCAGCGCTTTGCCAACCTCGATCGCTGTCAGCCCGACACCGCCCGCCGCACCCAGAACCAGCAGCGTTTCATCCGCGCGCAAGTGCGCACGTCTGGTAAGTGCAAGGTGAGACGTGCCGTATGCAACCATGAACCCTGCGGCAACCTCAGCGGGCATTTTGTCCGGAACAGGCAAACACAGATCCGCCGGGAACACGCCCTGCTCGGCAAGCCCGCCCTGACCGCCGAAAACTGCGACACGCGCACCGATTTCGGGATGCGTCACACCTTCGCCGACTTCCAGAACGGTGCCGCAGACCTCCAGTCCCAAGGTGAAGGGAGGTTCGGGCGTGTCCTGATAGGTGCCCTTTGCCATCAGCAAGTCGGCGAAGTTCAGCCCACATGCCTCTATTTTGAGCAAAACCTGCCCTTTTTTCGGTGTCGGAGCAGCGATTTGGACCAGTTTCGGAGCAGTTTGCGGGGTCTGGACCTGAAAGGCGGTGATCATGCGGCGATTCCTTTGTCTACTGTGGTAGTCATACGCATGTGCGGGCGAGGTGCGAGTCGTCTGCCAGGTTTTTGACCGTTTTTCAGTTAACTCTTCCGAAGGAACCTGTCCTTAAGTTATGAAACCGAATGCAACCGTTGCGTGTTTTGCATGTTTTGTTTGATTGAGGTCGCAGATTGGATGCCGGCTCTTGATTCCGAAGCGTATCGACCGGCCCTCAAAGGACACATCGCGGAAGAGCTGCGAAAAGAAGGAAGCAAGCATGAAACACCCAGTTGACGTCCATGTTGGCAAACGTATCCGGCATCGTCGCTGGATGAACGGCACCACGCAGCAGCAGCTCGCTGAAAGCGTCGGGATCAAGTTCCAGCAGATTCAGAAATACGAAACCGGCATGAACCGGGTCAGCGCATCCCGGCTTTGGGATATCGCCACCGTGCTTGAAGTACCGGTTTCATTCTTCTTTGAAGGGTTGGACAGCAAGACGTCCGACCTGGCGGAGCGGTCAGATATTCCGGGGGATATCCTGACTGACAAGGAGGCACTTGAACTCCTGCGCTCTTACTATGCCATTCCCGAAAACCAGCGACGGCGTCTGTTCGATCTGGCCCGCGTGCTGAGTGAGGCGGCATAACAGGGCTTGCCTGATTGGGCGGTGCCTGTCAGCATTATCTACACTTTAATGACGTCAGGCAACGACACGCATGTCACCCGATTCTGCGACCAAAGATGATTTGATCCGCGTGGCGCATTTGCTTGCAGATGCGGCGCGCACCGAAACACTTCGCCTGTTCCGTGTGCCGGGACTGATGGCGGATGATAAGGCCGGTGATGGCCAGCTTTTCGATCCTGTCACCGAAGCGGACCGCGCCGCCGAAGCCGCGATGCGCCGCGTTCTTGAAACAGAACGGCCGGACGATGGCATTCTGGGCGAGGAATTCGGCACGAAACCCGGTTCCAGCGGGCTGACCTGGGTGCTTGATCCGATTGACGGCACGCGCGGCTATATCAGTGGCACGCCGACCTGGGGGGTTCTGATCTCGGTCGCCGACCAAACTGGCCCGCTTTTTGGCATTATCGATCAGCCCTATATTCAGGAACGGTTCGAAGGCGGTTTTGGCCGCGCGACGATGACCGGTCCGCAAGGCACGCAGCCGCTTGCCGCCCGCCGCAAAGTGGGTTTCGCGCAGGCGACGCTGCTCACCACATTTCCGGAAGTCGGAACGAACCTTGAACGGCGCGCCTTCGAAAAGATCGCGTCCGGCGTCAAACTGACCCGCTATGGTCTTGATTGTTATGCTTACGCGCTTCTTGCGGCCGGGCAGGTCGATCTGGTGATCGAAGCAGGGCTGCAGCCCTATGATATCCACGCACCGATCTGCGTCATCGAGGCAGCAGGCGGTATCGTGTCCAACTGGCAGGGCGGGGCTGCACACCACGGCGGGCGCGTGATCGCTGCGGCTAATCCCGATATCCATGCGGTCGCCCTGTCGATTTTGCAAGAAACCGTCGATGGCTGAAGTGCTCTTGAGGGGCGCGCAGCGCATCCTGACAATGGATGACGCTGGCACGGAACTGGCGGGCCACGATATCCTTTTGCGCGACGGCATCATCGCAGCCATTGGTCCTAATCTCGAATCTTCGGGCAGGGTGGTCGACGTGGCCACTTGCGTTGTGACACCGGGACTGGTGAACACGCACCACCATCTTTACCAGACGCTGACCCGCGCAGTGCCGGGGGCGCAGGATGCGCTATTGTTTGGTTGGCTGCAGACGCTCTATCCGATCTGGTCCCGCTTCGGTCCCGAGGAAATGTTTGTGTCGGCCCAAATCGGCCTTGCTGAACTTGCGCTGTCAGGCTGCACGCTGACCTCTGATCACCTTTATCTTTTTCCCAATGGCGCGCGCCTTGATGACACCATCGCAGCGGCCGCAGAGGTTGGCCTGCGCTTTCACCCCACGCGCGGCGCGATGAGTATCGGAGAAAGCGATGGCGGGTTGCCCCCGGATTCGCTGGTGGAACAGGAATCTGCAATTTTGAACGATTGCATCCGTGTTGTTGATGCCTTTCACGACCCGTCACCGGGGGCGATGGTCCGCGTCGGCATTGCGCCCTGTTCCCCGTTTTCCGTGTCGCGCGATTTGATGCGCAATGCCGCCATCCTTGCGCGCGACAAGGGCGTGATGCTGCACACGCATCTGGCCGAAAACGAAGAAGACATTGCCTATTCGCTTGAAAAATTCGGCTGCCGCCCCGGCCAATACGCCGAAGACCTTGGCTGGACGGGGCAGGATGTCTGGCACGCGCATTGTGTCAAGTTGGACACCCACGAAATCGACCTTTTCGCACAAAGCCGCACCGGTGTTGCGCATTGCCCTTGTTCGAACTGCCGGCTCGGGTCAGGTATCGCGCCGGTGCGCCGGATGCGCGATGCGGGTGTGAACGTCGGGCTTGGGGTGGACGGATCAGCCAGCAACGACGCGGGTAATCTGATCGCCGAGGCGCGCCAGGCCATGCTTTTGCAGCGCGTGCAGAACGGGGCCGATGCGATGAATGCGCGCGAAGCACTGTGGATCGCGACGCGTGGCGGGGCCGTTGTGCTGGGGCGCGATGATTGCGGCCAGATCTGTGTCGGCAAGCGCGCCGATCTCGCGATCTGGGACGTCAGCGGCATCGAAAGTGCAGGGTCATGGGATCCTGCGGCCTTGCTGCTTGCCGGGCCACAGCGGGTCCGTGATCTGTTCGTCGAAGGCCGCCAGATCGTCAGCGATGGCCGGATTATCAGTTTTGATGTTGAAACGGCGATCCGGCGACAAAATCAGTTGGCTGCAGCGCTCGCCTAGACACGCACCCCGGCAACATAAACATCCGCGATGGCGCGGTCATCGCCCATCATGATTGTCGGGAACAGCGCGTCCCAGAACCCGTTAGCGCGGATAGCGCGTTGCGCGATTGCCGGGGTCGATTGCAAGTCGATCACGCAGATGTCGGCAGCGGCACCCGCAGCCAAGTGACCGATATGTCCGGATTTTTTCAAGGC